>NZ_JBUDXE010000006.1:0-315116 GCF_054956735.1 Ramlibacter sp. bp-362 | reverse complement strand
CCCCCCCCCCCCCCCCCCCCCCCCCCCCCCCCCCCCCCCCCCCCCCCCCCCCCCCCCCCCCCCCCCCCCCCCCCCCAGCACCCTGCCTCAAGCGTTCCCCGCCGCCTTCTTCCACGCCTGCGCCGCCGCCGGCGCATCCTCGCGCTGCTCGGCGAGCTGCGCGAGCGCGCGCCAGGCGCTGCGGTGCAGGCCGGGGTCCTGCAGGCCGAGGGCGGCCTGGGTCAGGAGCTGTTGCGCCTTGCCCCACAGCTGGCGCTTCATGCAGGCCATGCCGGCCAGGTACTGCAGCGTCGCGTCGCGCGGGTTGGCCTTCTGCGCGGCCTCGATGCGCGCCAGCCAGGCGCCGTCCACCGAGTCCAGGCCCTCTTCCAGCGCGCACACCAGCTTGACGCGCAGGTTGTCGCTCAGCTCCGACTGCCGCTCCCACACCGGCAGCAGCCAGTCGCGCGCCAGGTGCGCGTCGCCGCCCAGCGCGACGAAGCGCTGCGCCGCGTGGATCGCGACCTCGGGCAGCAGCCGTTCGCCCGGCTCCAGGCCCATCCAGGCGCGCTGCAACTGCGCGACGTCGTAGGCGCCGTTGAGCAGGTCGACGGCCAGGCCGCGCACGATGCTGCGCGCCGCCACCGGCGAGAAGGCGTGGTGCTTCGCCAGCAGGCGCGCGGTGTCCAGCGCCTCGAGCGGCTGCCCGGCCTGGCGCGAGGCGCGCAGGCGCGTGCGCAGCGCCAGCGTGCGCCGGCCGGCGCCCTGCGGCAGGCCCTGCAGCAGCTGCATCGCGGTCTCCGGCTCGCGGTCTTCCAGCGCCCAGCGCGCCGCGCGCAGCAGCGCGCCGTCGCGCGTTTCCTGCGCGTCGCGGGCGGAGGCCTGCTCCAGCGCGCCCTGCAGGTGCTCCTCGCGGGCGGTGCGATCCTGCAGCGCCTGCGCCGATTCGGCGGCCAGCAGGTGCGCGATCGCGCGCAGCTGGGCGGCGTTGGCCGGCTTCGCGCCCGAGCCCGTGAGCGAGGCTTCCTGGTCCAGCACGGCCTCGGCGCACTTGCGCGCGCGGATGTAGCGCCCGGCCAGCAGGTGCGAGATCGCATCGAGCAGCGCCGCGTGCATCGCGCGCTCCTTCTGCTGGGTGCGCCAGCGCAGCGCCTGCTTGGGCAGGTCCAGCAGGGCCGAGAGCGCCCGCGTCACCGCGTGCACGAAGAAGAAGGCGCCCACCAGCAGCAGCACCACCAGGTTGAGCGAGAGGTCGATGCGGTACGGTGGCCAGAACAGCGTCACCGTGCCCTGGTTGTTGCCCGCGAACAGGGCGCCCGCCACCGCGATGGCGAACAGCACCAGCAGCCACAGCGCGGCGCGCATGGGCTACTTCCCGGCGCCGGCGGTCACCAGCGCGGCCAGGGTCTCGTCGATGCGCGGCAGCTGCGCGATGCGCACCTGCGCCTGCACCTGCTGCAGCTGGCCCACGACCGACTGCACGCGGCGCGAGCCCGGATCGAAATACTTGTTCAGCATCGCCATCGCCGTCGCGACGTCGGCGCGCGCCGCCTCGTTCTGGCGCGCCAGCAGCGACAGGCGCAGGTTCAGCAGCTTCAGCTTGAGGTTCTCGCGCAGGAAGAAGGCCTGCTCCGGCGCCAGCAGCATGGCGTCGGGCTGGTCGACGCGGCTCACCCGCACGAGGTCGCGGGCGTTGTCCAGCACGGCGTCGCGCCAGCGCACCCACCACTCGGCCACGCCCGGACGGGCCGGCGCGCTGGCCGCCCCGGCCGGCTTGGCCGCGGGCTCGCGCAGCGCCCGGGCGGGCACGGCATTGGCGACCGGCAGTTCGTCCACCTCGCGCACGATGTCGTCCAGCCGCGCGAGCAGCCCCGGCACGTCGGTGACGGTGGCCGAGCGGATGCGCTCGATGTCGCGCGCGATCGAGGTGCGCAGGCGGGCCAGGCGCGGCTGCGCGGCGCGCGCGAGGCGCTGGTCCGCCGTCTTCAGCGCGGCCAGCAGCGGCTCGGCGCTGCCGGTCAGCTGCGTCTGCTGCTGCGCGAGGCGCAGCGCCGATTCGATGTCGACCACCAGGTTCTCGTCGCGCGTGCGCGAAAGGTTCTGGATCAGGTCTTCCAGCTGGCCGCGCTGCAGCGCCACCTCGGACAGGCGCGATTCCAGCACGGCCTGGCGGCTCGCCGCGTCGCGGGCGATCTCCTGCGCCTGGCGCGCGAGCGTGCGCGCCTCGATGGCGGTGGCGCCGCTGTCCGCGCTCTGGCGCGCCAGCTGCTCCTGGATGGCCGACAGGCGCTGCCACAGCATCACGCTGGCCAGCAGCGCGACCCCGGACAGGAGCGCCAGCACGAACAGCGTGACGCGCGATACCGTCGCGCGCAGGGCGCCGCCTTGCGCGGGCGGGACCGGCGCCGGCAGCACCGGCGGAAGCTCGGGTGGCGGCGGCGGCGGAGGCAGGGAACTCATCCAGCCGATTCTATCGACGCGAGCACGTCGGCGAGGCCGGGACGCGATTCCTGCACGACACCGAACCCGACGGAACGCACCGCGTGCGCGATGCGCGGATGCGTGGCGAGCGCGCGGGCGCGCGACCAGTCCTGCCGCGGCAACAGTTGCGCCAGGTGCGCGACGGCCTGCGAGCTGCTGAACAGCCACAGCGACCCGTCCGTCGCCGCGCGCCGTGCCTGCGCCTGCTGCTCCGCGGTCCAGGAGGGGCACTGGCGCACGTAGGCCACGACGGTTTCGACGACGACGCCCTCGGCAGCCAGTTGCTGCGCGAGCCACTCGCGGCCGGCGCTGCGGCCGTCCTCGCCGCCGCCGCGCACCAGCAGCAGGCGGTCACCCGAACGCAGCTGGCCCCGCACCTGCTGCCAGAGATGTTCGGAATCGAATTGCCCCGCGTCTTCCGCCGGCGCATCGATGCGCTCCGGGTCCACGCCGCCGGCGACGAGCGCGTCGCGTGTCGCCGGTCCCGGCGCCCACGCGCGCGCGCCGCCGAAGCGCGGGCCGCAGGCCAGGAAGCCCTGCACCGCGTTGGCACTGACGAACATCACCGCGCCGTAGTCGCCGGCATGGTCGGCCGCGTGCTGCAGCGCGCCGGCGTCCGGCGCGGGCGCGATGGACAGGAGCGGCAGCCAGAGGCTCTCGACACCGCGTTCGCGCAGGAGCGCGGCCCAGCGTCGCGCCTCCTGCTGCGGCCGCGTGAGCACCACGGCCATGCGCGTTCCCTCAGCGGGCGCCGCCCGCGCGCAGGCGACCGGCGACCTGTTCGCCCAGGGCGGCGGCTTGCGCGAGGTCGGCCACGACGTCGGCGCCGCGGGCGCGCACCAGCACGCCGGGCTGGTCCGGGTCGCCCCAGGCGGCCTGCAGCTGCAGGTATTCGCCGTCGAAGGTGGCGTGCGCGGCCAGCGGCATGGAACAACTGCCGCCCAGCGCGCGGCTGACGGCGCGCTCGGCCGCGACGCACAGCCACGTGGACTGGTTCGCCAGCGGCTGCAGCGCCTCGGCCACGTCCGGGCGCTCGCTGCGCGTCTCGATGCCGAGCGCGCCCTGCCCCGCCGCCGGCAGCATCTCGGCCGGCTCGAACACCTGGCGGATGCGCGCGCCCAGCCCCAGGCGCTTCAGCCCGGCGGCGGCGAGCACGATGCCGTCGTACTGGCCGTCGTCGAGCTTGCGCAGGCGCGTGTCGAGGTTGCCGCGCAGCGGCTCGATCTTCAGGTCCGGGCGCAGCGCCCGCAGCAGCACCACGCGGCGCAGGCTGGAGGTGCCGACCACCGCGCCCTGCGGCAGGTCGGCCAGCCGCGCATAGCGGCCGGAGACGAAGGCGTCGCGCGGATCCTCGCGTTCCATCACGCAGGCGAGCTGGAAGCCGGCGGGCAGCTCCATGGGCACGTCCTTGAGCGAGTGCACGGCGAGGTCGGCCCGGCCCTCCTCCAGCGCCACCTCGAGTTCCTTGACGAACAGGCCCTTGCCGCCGACCTTGCTGAGCGACCGGTCCAGGATCTGGTCGCCGCGCGTGGTCATCCCCAGCAGGGCGACCTGGTGGCCGCGCTGCTGCAGCAGGGCCTGCACATGTTCGGCCTGCCACAGGGCCAGCCGGCTTTCGCGCGTGGCGATGGTGAACTGGCTCAAGTCCGTAACCTGCTCGTGATCGGTGGGAGGGAGGTCGATGCTAGCATCGCCCGCATCCCCCCACCGGAAGCCAGCATGCCGCCCAGCGAGCAGCCGCCCGTGCGGCGCGCCAAGGAGAACGAACGTCCGCTCACCGAGGACATCCGCCTGCTCGGGCGCATCCTGGGCGACGTGATCCGGGAGCAGGAAGGCGTGGAGGCCTTCGAGCTGGTCGAGCGCATCCGCAAGCTCTCCGTGGCCTTCCGCCGCGACGCCGACCAGGAGGCGGACCGCGCGCTCAAGAGCCTGCTGAAGTCGCTCTCGGGCGAGCAGGCGGTGCGCGTGATCCGCGCCTTCACCTATTTCAGCCTGCTGGCCAACCTCGCCGAGGACAGGCACCACATCCGCCGCCGCGAGGTGCACGAGCGCGCCGGCGACACGCAGGAAGGCAGCGTCGAAGTGGCGCTCGCGCGGCTGCGCTGGGCCGGCATCGGCGCCCGCGCCGTGGCGCAGACCCTCGCCCACAGCTACGTCTCCCCCGTGCTCACGGCGCATCCCACCGAAGTGCAGCGCAAGAGCATCCTCGATGCCGAGCGCGACCTCGCGCGCCTGCTGGCCGAGCGCGACGACATCAAGGCGCGCGCCCTGCCCCGCGACGCGCTGGCGCCGCGCGCGCTCGCCGCCAACGAGGCGCAGATGCGCGCCCGCGTGGTGCAGCTGTGGCAGACGCGGCTGCTGCGCTTCACGAAGCTGACCGTGGCCGACGAGATCGAGACCTCGCTCAGCTACTACGAGGCGACCTTCCTGCGCGAGATCCCCAAGCTCTATGGCCAGCTGGAGCAGCAGCTGGGCAACCAGCCGGTCGCGAGTTTCCTGCGCATGGGCCAGTGGATCGGCGGCGACCGCGACGGCAACCCGAACGTGACGGCGGAGACGCTCGCCTATGCGCTGCGCCGGCAGTGCGAGGTGGCGTTGCGCCACCACCTCACCGAACTGTTCTGGCTGGGCAGCGAGCTGTCGCTCTCGGCGCTGCTGGTGCAGGTGACGCCGGAGATGCGCGCGCTGGCCGAGCGCTCGCCCGACGTCAACGAACACCGGCTGGACGAGCCCTACCGCCGCGCCGTCACCGGCATGTACGCGCGCCTCGCGGCCACGCTGAAGGAACTCACGGGGGGCGAGGCGGCGCGCCACGCCGTGCCGCCGCAGAACCCCTACCCGGACGCCGAGGCCTTCCTGGCCGACCTGCGCACCATGCGCGACTCGCTCGTCACGCACCACGGCGCCGCGCTCGTGCAGCAGCGGCTGCATCCGCTGATCCGTGCCGTGGAGGTGTTCGGCTTCCACCTCGCCACCGTGGACCTGCGGCAGAACTCGGAGCAGCACGAGGAAGTCGTGGCGGAGCTGCTGGCGACGGCCCGCATCGAGGCGGACTACCGCGCGCTGGACGAGGCGGGCAAGCAGGCCGTGCTGCTGCGGCAGCTCGCCGACGCGCGGCCGCTGCGCGTGCCCTCGGCGGCCTACAGCCCGCTCGCGCGCAAGGAGCTCGCGATCTTCGAGACGGCGTTCGCGCTGCGCAGGCGCTTCGGGCCGCAGTCCATCCGCCACACCATCATCAGCCACACCGAGGCGGTGAGCGACCTGCTGGAGGTGATGCTGCTGCAGAAGGAAGTGGGCCTGGTGCGCGGCACGCTGGACCGCGACCTCGTGCTGGACCTGATCGTGGTGCCGCTCTTCGAGACCATCGCGGACCTGCGCAACGCGGCGCCCATCATGCGCGAGTACTACGCCCTGCCCGGCATCGCTGCGGCGATCCAGCGCTCGGGCGCCGAGCAGGACATCATGCTGGGCTACAGCGACAGCAACAAGGACGGCGGCATCTTCACCAGCAACTGGGAGCTGTACCGGGCCGAGATCGCGCTGGTGACGCTGTTCGACCAGCTGGCGCAGTCGCACCGCATCCAGCTGCGCCTGTTCCACGGCCGCGGCGGCACGGTGGGCCGCGGCGGCGGCCCCAGCTACCAGGCGATCCTGGCGCAGCCGCCCGGCACGGTGCGCGGGCAGATCCGCCTCACCGAGCAGGGCGAGGTGATCGCCTCCAAGTACGCCAACCCCGAGATCGGCCGGCGCAACCTGGAGACGCTGGTGGCGGCGACGCTGGAAGCGACGCTGCTGCAGCCCACCAAGCCGGCGCCCAAGGCCTTTCTGCAGGCGGCCGAGACGCTGTCGCAGGCCAGCATGCGCGCCTACCGGGCGCTGGTGTACGAGACGCCGGGCTTCGTGGATTTCTTCTTCCACGCCACGCCGATCCGCGAGATCGCCGAACTGAACATCGGCTCGCGCCCGGCCGCCCGCAAGGCGTCGCAGCGCATCGAGGACCTGCGGGCGATCCCCTGGAGCTTCAGCTGGGGACAGTCGCGGCTCACGCTCAACGGCTGGTACGGCTTCGGCTCCGCCGTGGAGGCCTTCCTGGCCGCGGGCCCGCGCAAGGAGCAGGCCGCGCTGCTGCAGAAGATGGTCCGGCAGTGGCCCTTCTTCAAGGCGCTGCTGTCCAACATGGACATGGTGCTGGCCAAGAGCGACCTGGCGCTCGCTTCACGCTACGCGGAGCTGGTGCCGGACGCGCGGCTGCGCCGCCGCATCTTCGGCGCGATGGAGGCGGAGTGGCAGCGCACCGTCGACGCGCTGGCGCTCATCACGGGCGAGAAGCAGCGGCTTGCGGGCAACGCGGCGCTGGCGCGCTCGATCCGCCACCGCTTCCCCTACATCGACCCCCTGCACCACCTGCAGGTGGAACTGGTCCGCCGCTGGCGCGCCGGCACCGCCGACGAACGCGAACGCCGCGGCATCCACCTCGCGATCAACGGCATCGCGGCGGGGCTGCGGAATACGGGGTGAGCCGGCACTGCGAAAACGGAAGTCCGCACCCGAGGCTTACTGGTAGAACGCCTCGACCTTGCCCTTGAGCTTGATCAGCAGCGGCTTGCCCTTGCGGTCCAGGGTCTTGCCGGCCGGCACGCGGATCCAGCCTTCGCTGATGCAGTATTCCTCGACGTCGTGGCGCTCCTGGCCGTTGAAGCGGATGCCGATGTCGTGTTCGCAGACGGCGGCGTCGTGGTGCGGGCTGCGCGGGTCGACGGACAGGTGGTCCGGCAGCGGCGGCTTCGCCGCGGTGTCGGGGGAATCGTTGGTTTCGCTCATGGCCGCTATTGTCACGTCCCCAGCAGCTCGCCGATCGGCTTCAGGTGGTCGACCCGGTCGCACACCGCCTTCACCGCCATCAGGATGGGGATGCCCAGCAGCAGCCCCCACACGCCCCACAGCCAGCCCCAGGCCAGCACGCCCACGAACACGGCCACCGGGTTCATGCTGCTCGCCCGGCTGGTCGCCCAGGGCACCAGCAGGTAGCCCTCGATGGTGTTGATCAGCAGCGAACTGCCCGCCACCACCAGCGCCATGTTGAGGTCCCCGTCGAACTGCAGGAAGGCCACCAGCGCCGCCGCCGCGGTGACGGCGAAGGAGCCGATGTAGGGCACCAGGTTCAGCACGCCCGCGGCCACGCCCCACACGGCCGCGTGCTTCAGGCCGATGATGGCGAAGCAGATGCCCGTCGCCAGGCCCACGGCGACGCTCGCCGCCAGCTGCACCAGCAGGTAGCGCTGCATCTGCGCGTTGATCTCGTCCAGCGCCTGCACCGTCAGCTTCTTCTCGGCCAGGCCGGGCCCCGCGATCTTCACCAGCTTGCGGCGGAAGGTGTTGCCCGAGACCAGCAGGAAATAGGTGAGGAAGGTGACGATCACGGTCTGGCCGACGACGTTGGCCAGGCCCAGTGTCCCGGTCCACAGGTGCTCGCGCAGGTCGAAGCGCGGCTTCTCCACGACCACGCGCGCCACGCCCCTGGCCGGCGCGCCCTTGGGGCCGGCTTCCTCCGCCGCCTTCTGCAGTTCGGCCGCGGCCTTCTGCACCGTCTCCAGCGCCGTGTCCTGCTTCTTCGGGCTGCGGTGCATCACGTCGCGCACCTTGCGGGCCGCGTCGGGCAGCGAGGCGATCAGGTCGTTGGCGTCGTCGGACAGCGAATAGACGGCGGCGCCCGTGCCGCCCAGGATGCCCAGGATCAGCACCCCGGCGCTCACCGCGCGCGGCACCTTCATGCGCTGCAGCCAGTCCACCACCGGCGACAGCGCGTAGGTGAAGACCAGTCCCAGCATCAGCGGGATGAAGAAGCCGCTGGCCCAGCGCAGCACGGCCAGCACGGCGATCACCATGAGCACGCCCAGGGCGACGCTGCGCACGTTGCCCGGCATGTGCAGCAGCACGTGCGGCGGCCCCCGCGGGTCCACGGGGGTGCGGGGCAGGTCGTCGGGATCGGCGGAGCCGGTCGAATCGGATGGATCGGAACTCACTTGGTCTTCAGCTTCCTGCGAGTCCCCGGTCCTCTGGTCAGCTCGCCAGCGCCTCCCGCACGGCGCTCAATTGCCGGCGCGAGACCGACAGGGATTCTTCGATCCCGTTCAGGCGCACCGCCCAGCCCTCGCCTTCCTCGGCGTCGAAGTGCTTTTCCAGCGCCCGCACCGCCCGCCGGGACACCAGCGCGTTGCGGTGCACGCGCAGGAACTGCGTGCCGTGGCGCTCCTCGAGTTCGCTGAGCGAGCCGTCAAGGATATAGCTTCTGGCCGCCGTGCGGACGGTGATGTACTTCAGTTCGGCCTTGAAATAGAGCACCTCGTGCACCGGCACCCGCTCGGTGCGGCCGCGGTCCTGGATCACCAGCACCTCCTGCTCCGGCTCCGGGCCGCCCAGGCGGCCCTGCAAGGCCTTCTCCACCCGCGCCAGGGCCTGCTCCAGCCGCTCCAGGCGCACCGGCTTGGTCAGGTAGTCCACGGCCTCCAGCTCGAAGGCGGTGACCGCGTGTTCGGCGTAGGCCGTGACGAACACCACCACCGGCGGCTCCGGCAGCGTGCGCAGCACCTGGGCCAGCGCCAGGCCGTCGGCGCCGGGCATGTGGATGTCCAGCAGCACGGCGTCGAAGGCCTGCCGGCGCAGGTGCTCCATCGCCTGGGCGGCGTTGGCGGCCTCGCCGGCCACTTCCGCCGCGGGGGACTGGCAGTCCGCCAGCAGGGTCCGCATGCGCGAGCGCGCCAGCGGCTCGTCGTCGACCAAGAGCATCTTCAGGCCCATTTCTTCCCTCCGTCCGTAGTCTTGTTCATGCCGGCACCTCGATCCGCACCTGGTACCGCCCCTCGAGGAGCGCCGTCTGGAACTGCGCCTGCACGTCGTGCAGCAGCCGCAGGCGGTCGCGCACGTTGTCCTGCGCCACCCCGTGCCCCGGCCTGCCCTGTCCCGCCGGGACCGTGTTGGTCACCTTGATCACGACGATGCTGCCGCGCCGCTCGGTCGACACCTTCACGTCCGCTCCGGCCGGACTGGGCTCGACGCCATGCTTCACCGCATTCTCCACGAGGGGCTGCAGCAGCAGCGTGGGCACCCGGGCGCTGCCCGCGCGCGGGTCGATCGCCCAGATCACCCGCAGCCGCTCGCCGAAGCGGATCTGCTCGATGGCCAGGTAGTGGCGCGCCAGTTGCACCTCCTCGGCGAGGGTAGCGGAATCGCCCTTGCTCACCAAGGCATGCCGGAACAGCTCGCTCAGGTCCTCCAGCAGGGCCTCCGCCTTGGCGGGTTCCTCGCGCACCAGCGCGATGGCGCTGTTCAGGCTGTTGAACAGGAAGTGCGGGCGGATGCGCGCCTGCAGTTCGGCCAGGCGGGCGGCCGTCTCGGCCGGCATCCGGCCCTTGTCCCTCAGCACCAGGGCGACCACCATCACCCCCGCGATCAGGGCCCCGGCCAGGGCCGAAGCCGTCCAGGGCACGCGCCCGGCCGACCCCACGGCGGCGATCAGGGCGCACCCGAACAGGCCCGCCAGCGCCCCCAGCAGCACGCCCGTCACCTGCTGGGCGCCGCCCGGCAGGCGGGCCAGGATGCGCTTGCAGCTGCAGGTGACGCCCAGCCAGGCCAGCGTGCCGGCCAGCGAACCGCCGCTCAGGATGGCGAAGCGCTCGACCCAGGCCACCACGCCGCCGCCCGCGAACAGGGCGCCCACGGCCATCACCGCTTCGACGAACAGCACGGCCCGCAGCACCACACCCAGCTGGCAGGCGTCGAACACCATCTCCGGGCGCGGCTGGGCGACCGGCCGTTGCGGCCGGGACAATTCCTGGAACGCGGATAATAGTTGCGAGTCGTCCATCAGACCTCCGCGCGCGGCTCCGCGCGCCCTGCCGGGCCTCCTTCCGCCTGCATTATTGGTGAACAGACCCTCCAGCCCATCCGCCAGCGCATCCGTGCAACCCCTATGAGCCAACTCGATCACAAGTCCGAGGCGTGGTCCGCCCTCTTCAGCGAACCCATGAGCGACCTCGTGAAACGCTACACCGCCAGCGTGTTCTTCGACAAGAGGCTGTGGCAGGCGGACATCGCCGGCTCGCTGGCGCACGCCGCGATGTTGCAAAAACAGGGTGTCATTTCCGCAACGGACCTGGCCGACATCCGCCGCGGGATGGAGCAGATCCGCCAGGAAATCGCCTCCGGCGCCTTCGACTGGAAGCTGGACCTGGAGGACGTGCACCTCAATATCGAGGCCCGCCTGACCCAGCTGGTGGGCGACGCGGGCAAGCGCCTGCACACCGGCCGCAGCCGCAACGACCAGGTCGCGACCGACGTGCGCCTGTGGCTGCGCGGGGAGATCGACCTGATCGCCGGCCTGCTGGCCGACCTGCAGAAGGCCCTGCTCACGCTGGCGGAGCAGAACGTGGACGTGGTCATGCCCGGTTTCACGCACCTGCAGGTGGCGCAGCCGGTGAGCTTCGGCCACCACATACTGGCCTACGTGGAGATGTTCGCCCGCGACCAGGAGCGCATGCTGGACGTGCGCAAGCGCGTGAACCGCCTGCCGCTGGGCGCGGCGGCGCTGGCCGGCACCAGCTACCCGCTGGACCGCGAGTTCGTGGCGAAGGAGCTGGGCATGGAGGGCGTCTGCCAGAACTCGCTGGACGCCGTGAGCGACCGCGACTTCGCGATCGAGTTCACGGCGGCGGCCTCGCTGGTGATGGTCCACGTGAGCCGCTTCTCCGAGGAGCTGGTGCTCTGGATGTCGCAGAACTTCGGCTTCATCCGCATCGCGGACCGCTTCACCACCGGCTCGTCGATCATGCCGCAGAAGAAGAACCCGGACGTGCCGGAACTCGCCCGCGGCAAGACCGGCCGCGTGGTGGGCCACCTGATGGCCCTGATCACGCTGATGAAGGGCCAGCCCCTCGCCTACAACAAGGACAACCAGGAAGACAAGGAGCCGCTGTTCGACACGGTCGACACGCTCAAGGACACGCTGCGCATCTTCGCCGAGATGGCCGGCGGCATCACCGTGGTGCCGCAGGCGATGGAGCAGGCGGCCTTGAAGGGCTACGCCACGGCGACCGACCTCGCCGACTACCTGGTGAAGAAGGGCCTGCCCTTCCGCGACGCGCACGAGACCGTGGCGCACGCGGTGAAGGCGGCGGTGGCGCACAACTGCGACCTGTCGGAGCTGCCGCTTGCGGTGTTGCAGCAGTTCAACGCCGCCATCGGCAAGGACGTGTTCGACGCGCTGTCGCTGCGCGGCTCGCTCAATGCCCGAAACACGCTGGGCGGCACGGCCCCGGCCCAGGTGAAGGCGCAGATCGCGCGCCACCGGGCGCGCCTCGCCTAGAACCCGCTCTCGCGCACCAACACCGTCAGCAGCTGCCGCACGGATGCGGTGACGGCGTCCAGCGGCCCCGTGGGCACGTGCAGCACGCCCGGCGACAGCATCGCGGGCGAATGGGCCGCCGTCTCCACGTCGACCTGGTACAGGGTCTCGTGCAGCTCCCAGGCGCCGCGGCCGTTCTGCGTTGCCACCAGCGGGCCGCCGTTCTGGGCCGCCAGCAGCGGGTGCGGCAGCAGCCGGGAGCCGGTGGTGTCGACCCGCACGACGCGTCCTTCCACCCGCGCCAGCTCGGGCATCTGCGGCACGAACTCCAGCCGCTGCCCCACCCGCAGGCGCTTGACCTGCGACTCCGAGACCCAGGCCCGCACCTGGGCGCCGCGCGTGGCCACCACCCGCCCGAGCAGCTGGCGCGGGTTCAGCCAGCGGCCCGGCGCCAGGTCGGGCGCGAGGTCCGTGACGCGCCCGGCCTGCGTCGCCCGCACGGTCAGCAGGGCCTGCTCGTCGCGGATGCCCTGCTGCTGCGACAGCGCCTCGGCCAGCTCCTCCTGCAGCACCAGCGCGCGATCGCGCTGGCGGTCGCTCGCCGGGATGCGTGCGAGCTCGCCCTGGATCCGCGCGATGCCCACCTCGTTGGCGCGTGCCCGGTAGGCGAGGTCGGGCGAATCCAGCACCAGCAGCACCTCGCCCGCGCGGACGTTCTGGCCGGGCACGACGCGCACCTCCACCAGCCGCGCCGGCACCGGCGCGTACAGGCGCGCTTCCTCCGCCGCCATCAGCAGCCCCGGCGAGCGCGCCTCGCCGGCCCAGGCGAGCAGCGTGAGGCCGCCGCCGGCCAGCGCCAGCAAGGCCAGCAGCCGCAGCCAGCGCGGACGCAGCTCGGCGCGCATGCCCCACAGGGCGCGCGCCTCGTTCCACACCGGCATCGCGATGAACCAGCCCAGCTCCACGGCCATCAGCGCGATCCCCAGCAGCTTGAAGAAGGCCAGGTACACCAGCAGCGCGATGCCGAAGAAGACGACCGCGCGGTAGGCCCAGGTGACGAGCGCGAAGGCGACGAGGAAGCGCCCGAAGGCCGCGCCGTGCGGCTCCGGCGGCGGCACGTCGCGCCCCCAGAGGCTGCGACGCAGCCACCAGCGGGCCCGCGCGCCGGAGCGCTCGTGCAGGTTGGGGAAGTCGAGCGCGTCCGACAGCAGGAAGTAGCCGTCGAAGCGCATGAAGGGACTGGCGTTGAGCGACAGCGTCAGCAGCAGCGAGGTCGTCGACAGGAAGAACAGCGCCGAGCGCAGACCGCCGGGCGGCGTGATGGTCCAGAGGAACAGCGCGACGAGCGCGATCGCGCCCTCCGTGGCGATGCCGGCGGCGGCGATGCGGAAGCGGGCCCTGTGGTCCGGCAGCTTCCAGCTGTCGCTGGTGTCGGTGTAGAGCACCGGCCACATCACGAGGAAGGCCAGGCCCATCACCGGCACGCGCACCCCGTGCGCCCGCGCCACGAAGGCGTGGCCGCACTCGTGCAGGATCTTGGCGAAGAAGGCGGCCACGGCCGAGGCGACGATGCCCTCCAGCGTCAGCAGGCCGGCGAACGCCTGCGTGTAGTCGGTCCATTCGCGGGCCAGCAGCATCGGCGTGACGAGCGCCAGCGCGATCAGCAGTACGCGCACGGGCAGCGACACCAGCCAGCGCGCCGCCGGCAGCAGCTTCACCAGCAGCGCGTCGGGCCGCAGCAGCGGGATGCGGAAGAACAGGTAGTGGTGCAGCAGCCAGGTGAGCCAGTGCAGGCGCTGGCGCAGCCACAGCTCGCGCAGCGTGGCGTAGCCGGCGGCGCTGCTCGCGTCGACGAGCTGGTACCGCACGAGCAACTCGCGCAGCTGCAGGATGTCCTCGGGTTCGACGTCCCAGCCCTCGCCGGCGGCCACGCGCGCGGCCATCGCGCTGGCGCTTTCGCCGCCCTGCCAATGCGCGAGCAGGTCCACGTCGGCCTGGCCCAGCTCGAAGTAGCGGTTGCGCAGCGGGTCGTGGATGCGGAAGCGCGGCGAGCCGTCGCGGAAGGTGCCCACGCGCAGGACGTGCAGGTCGCTGCGCAGCGCGGGCAGCGGCAGCTGCGCCGGGTCCGGCGCGGCGGGAAGCGGCAGGACCGCGGCCACCTCAGAGTCCCAGCAGGCGGCGCAGCGAGCCGAGCGGCCGGCGCAGCAGGTAGTAGCCGAGCATCACGCGCTCGCCGTGCAGCCGGGCCGTGCCGCGCAGGCCCAGGCGCGGCAGCGGGGTGCCGGGGGCGAATTCGGCCTTCAGCACGAAGGCCAGGCCCGCGTCCACCGTGTTCTCGGCTTCGTAGCTCACCTGCGTGATGCGGGCGTCGAGCGCGCTCAGGGGCGCGACGTTCTGGAAGAAGCGCACCTCGGCCCCGGGCGCGAGCGGGATCGCGTCGGCGGGCGGAAGGTGCACGGTGAGCTGCGCTTTCGCGGGGTCGGCGACGGTGGCGATGCGCTCCCCCGTGCTCACGGTGCGGCCGATCCACTCGTCCGGGTCGGAATAGATCACCAGGCCGGCCGCGGGCGCCCGCAGCTGGATGCGCGCGAGCAGGTCCTCGGTGTAGGCCACCTCGGCCTGCTTCTCGTCGATGCGCGCCTTGAGTGTCAGCAGGTCGGCGCGGCTCTGGTCGTCGCCGAAGGCCTTGGAGCCGGCCCGCGCGTATTCGGCGCGGGCGATCTCCAGGCCCTTCTGCGCCACGGCGTACCGGTTGCGCAGCACCGTGTCGTCCATCGAGGCGACCAGGTCGCCCGCCTTCACCAGCGTGTTGGGCGCCACGTGGAAGCGCGCGAGCACGCCTTCCACCGGCGCCGTCACCGGCGCGGGCCGCTGCGGCGTGACCTCGGCCGGCGCCAGCGCCGACAGGCGCACCGGCACCAGCATCAGCGCGGCGAGCGCCGCGGCCAGGCCCGCGAGCAGCTTGCGGCTGATGCGCGGCCGCTGCTTCCAGCGGGCGATCCAGCCGCGTCCCTGCCAGGCGCCCAGCACCAGCGCCACCTGGCGCGCGGCCAGCTGCACCAGCGCGACGCCGGGGGCGTCCATCGGTTGTTCGAAGCCCAGCACCAGCCAGCCCAGGAGCACGCCCGAAGGGGAGGCGAGCCGGCAGACGATGGCCTGCTCCGGCAGCCACTCGGCCCAGTCTTCGGCGAGCTCCGGCGGCACGTCGGCGGCCGTGAGCGTGCTGCTCGCGGCCTCGCCCGTGCTGCGCACGAGCCGGGCCAGCCATTGCGCGAACGGCGCGTTCTCGTCCACCTCGTGCAGGTGCGACACGGCGGCGACCCGCGCGTGGCGCACCGGGTCGGGCTGCAGCAGGACGGCCAGCCGGTGCGGCAGGAAGGCGCCGAGCCGGTTGACGGCGACGAAACCGGCCTCGGCGGCGGAGGCCGCGGCGACCAGTTCCGCCTCGTAGCGAAGCAGGGCCTGGCCGGGATCGAAGGCTTCCATGGCCGCTAGCGGCGCTCCTGGAAGCTGGCGCTGCCGATCATGCCGGGCAGCACGTTGGCCGGGACGCGGTCGAAGCGCCCCACCACCTCCACCGTCTGGCTGCTGCCGTCCACGCGGCCGCTGATGCGGTGCACGCGGCCGTTGTACATCTCGCCGGTCTCTTCCACCTTCAGCTGGAAGGGCACGCCGGGCTTGAGCCAGCGCAGCCAGGACGAGGGCACCAGCAGCTGCGTGCGCAGGCTGGCGAGGTTGACGATCTCCAGCAGCGGCTGGCCGGCCTGCACCGACTCGTAGGCCTTGGCGCGCACGCGCACCACCTTGCCGGGATAGGGCGCGTGCACGGCGCACTGCTTCTCCTGCACCTGCGCCAGCAGCACCTGCGAACGCGCCTTCTCGGCGGCGGCGGCGGCCAGCGTGACGTCGAGGTCGCTCACCGCGCCCAGGCTTTGCAGCTTGAGCTTGGCGAGGTGCGTTTCGCGCGCGCCGAGCAGTTCCGCCTGCGCGACCTTCACGGCGGCCTGGCGGTCCTGGCAGTCGAAGGCGGCCAGCAGGTCGCCGGTGGCGAAGGTGTCGCCCACCTGCTTGGGCACGGTGGTGAGGCGACCGGCCAGCTGCGAGGAGATGGTCGCTTCCATGTCGGCGACGACCAGCGCGCGCACGGTGTTCGCTTCGGGCGCGGGCGCCGGCGACGGGACGGGTTTCGCGCCGGGAGGCGCATCGGCCGGCGCGAGGTCGGCGGGACCTTGGGCCCAGGCGAGCGGCTGCGCGAGCAGCAGCGCACAGGCGGCGGCGCGCAGCAGGAGGGGGAGGGACAGGGACTTCATGATCATTTCAGCGGTTGGGTGGACGCGGGCGACGGCCCGGTCCAGCGGCGATCGAGCTTCAGGACGTTGCCTTCGGTGAGCGAGAGCGTGTCGGCGCGGGCGTTGGCCTGCAGGCGGCCGCCGAGCAGCGCCCGCAACTGGTCGGCGACGCGGAAGACCGCGGCCTCCCCCAGCACCTTCCACTGCTCGGCGCCGATCGGCTCGACCAGCATGGAATGCGTCTCCACGGTCCGCAGGACCTTCTGGCCGTCGCCCTGCAGCAGCGTGACGCGCAGGGTGACCGGTCGGCCCGACGCCTGCCGCGGGCCGAGCTCCACGGCGACGTCGGTGCGCACGGCCGCCTCGCCCTCGGTCACCGGGATGCGGGCGATGCGCAGCACCAGGCGCATGGATTCCAGGAAGTCGGCGCGGGCGGACTCCGGCACGCCCGTGACCTGGCCGATGGCCATGGACTGCATCGGGTTCCGCGCCGCGGTCGAGAAGTTGTCGGCGGCGAACTTGCCGAGCGCCTCCGCCAGCTGCGCCGACAGCGTCGGCCCGTCGCCCACCGGCGTCTCGGCGGCCACGACGTCGTAGCCCACGGAGTTCATGAGCCGGCCCATGGCGTATTCCAGGTTGGACTGCACCACGTCGCGGTTGATCTCGGTGAGCGCCAGGCGCGCGGAGGCGCGGATCAGTTCCAGCTCGGTTTCCAGGCCCGACTGCTGCGTGGCCTGCATGGCGCGCAGCAGTTCGCGGTCGTCGATCACGGCCTCGTTCCAGATGCGTACCTCGTGCTTCAGCAGGTCGTAGCGCTGCGCGGCGATGCGCGTCTGCGTCATCACCGCCATGGCGGCGGCCAGCCGGCGCGCGTTGTCCAGTTCCTCGGTCGCCGCCTGGCTGCGCTGCATGGCCGGCAGCGACAGCAGCTTCAGCAGGTTGAACGACACCAGGCCGCCGGCCTCCGTCCACTGGTTGTTGATCAGGAAGCGGTTGCTGTCGTAGTTGGCGCCGACGTTCAGGTTCAGCGAGGGCAGGATGGACAGCAGCTGCTTCTTGCCCTCCTGCAGCGTGACGCGCTGGCGGTAGCGCTCCTCGCCGAGTTCCGGGCGTCGCTCCAGCGCCAGCGCCTCCAGTTCGTCCACGCGCGTGATCAGGTCCGGCAGCTGCAGGCTGAAGCGCACGACCGGCGCGATGCGGTACGGCTCGCCCGGGCGCAGGCCCACCAGCTCGGAAAACTCGGCCCGCCACTGCACGAGGTCCTGCCGGCGCGCGCTGAGCTGCTGCTGCAGGTCCAGCAGCGAGCGGCGGTAGGCGATGATCTGCAGCGGCGGCAGCAGCTTGCGCGCCTCGATCAGGCGCGAGCGCTCCGCGCCCTGCTCGATGCGGGCCAGCACCTCGTCGACCTCGGGCAGCAGGCGCTGCGCCGCCTCGGCGCGCCACCAGGCCAGCTGCACGTCCAGCACCAGGTTCTGCAGGGCGCGGCGGCGGCGCTCCTCGGACACCAGCACGAGGTCGGCGTTCTGCTTGGCGCGGTAGTAGCTGACGCCGAAATCCAGCAGGTTCCAGGTGAGCGCCGCGTTGCCCGTGTTGCGGATGCGCTCCGTCGCCGAGGACGGCACGGCGCTGATCGTGCCATTGGGCTGGTAGCCCAGGCCGAAGGCATCGTTGTCGCGCCAGGTGTAGCCCGCGGACAAGGCCAGCCGCGGCAGCATGTCGAAGCGCGAGAGATCCAGCTGCTGCGCCTGGACCGCGACTTCCATCTGCCGCACGCGGAACGCGAGGTTGTGCCGGATCGCGCGCGCGGCGGCGTCGGCCAGCGTGATCGGCGCCGTGACCGGCTCGCTGCCGCGGATGATGGCCGCCAGGTCCTCCTGCGCGAAGGTCGATTTCTGCTCCGGCGTGAAGGGCTGCGGGGTGACCGCGCAGCCCGCGAGCAGCAAGGCGGCCGCGCACGCTCCCGCGCGCGCAGCGCCCCGGACCCGGCCGGCCTGCCTGTCTGCTCTCACGTCGAATCCCCTCTGTAGATCATCGATTACATCCCATGTGTGCGCTGCGGCCCACCGTTTTTTGCGTCCGTGTCGCGCGCAGGCCGCGCCGACAACGCACGATTCACGAGTCCCAGGTCCGCCCCGGGCTCCCGCACCTGCCGCAGCTGCGCGCCGAAGCTCGGGGCCGCGCGCTTGGCGGGCTCCGCCTGCGCGTGCTCCTGGCCGGCGGCCGTGCGCACCGGCGAGCGCTCGAAGGCGAGCTTCAGGTGCGTGACGGCCTCCAGGCCGTGGTCGTCGCGGGCGACGATGCGGATGTCCAGCGTGCCGCTGAAATCGTCCGGCGCCGTGCCGCTGAAGCGGCCGCTGACCCGGTCGAAGGCCAGCCAGGCCGGCAGCGGCTCGCCGCTGGCCAGGCGCGCGCTCAGGCGCACCACCGCATGCGGATTCGTGTGCGCGAAGGCATCGGCCGGCACGCGGAAGTCCAGCGGGCGGCCGGACACGTGGCGCTGGTCGCGCATCGGCACGTACGGCACCAGCAGGTCGCCGCTGCGGCCCGCCGCCATCGCCAGCTGCTCCGGCGACAGGTGCACCACCTCGAAGCCCGGCTCGCCGTTCTCCAGCCGGGCGAGCCCCAGCCGGTCGCTGCCGTCCATGCTGAAGCGCGTGCGCGCCTCGCGCCCCGCGTTGTCGCGCGCGATCAGTTCCACGTCGAGGTGCGGCATGCCCTCGCCCGCCGCCGGCCGGCCCAGGAACTGGCCGGTGCTGCCGTCGAAGCGGATCCAGGCGGGCAGCGCCTGGCCGTCCACCTGCCGCGCCTGCAGCCGGACGATGGCGCGCGCGTCGGTGTGGATGAAGGCGTCGCGCGGCACCGTGTAGTCCAGGCCGTCGGGGCCGAAGGCGATGTCGGGCACGCCGTGCAGGACCGCCAGCGCGGCGCCGTTCACGAGCTCGCCTTCCGCGAGCGGGCCGCGCACGGCGGGGAAGCCGCGGTCCGAGGACTCGAGGATGCCGGTCGTCGTTCCCAGCATCGCGCTGCGCACCGGATCGCGCACGTCCAGCCGCACCAGCGCGTAGTCCGACGGCGTGAGCGTCAGCACGTTCAGGTCGGCCAGCGACGGCATCAGGAAGGGCGACGAGGCCAGGACCGGCGAGGCCGGCACGGCGCCCGTGGCGGGCAGCGGCGGCGCCGGCGGCAGCGGTGCGGGCGCCGGCGCGGGCGCCTGCACGGCGTCGCCCGTTCCGGTGACCGGGCCGGGGAGGACAGGCGGCAGGGGCACGGGGGCGACCGTCACGCGGATCGTGTAGGTCCGGGTCGCCACGCCGTCGCCGACCGTGTAGCTGAAGCTGTCCGTGCCCGCGTAGCCCGCGGCCGGCGTGTAGGTGTAGGTGCCGTCCGCGTTCACGACCACCGTGCCGTGGGCCGGGTCGCCGGCCTTGGCGTAGCGGACCGCGTCGCCGTCGGCGTCGCTGGCGGCCGGCAGGCGGCCGGTCGCGGCGGTGTCCTGGGTCGCCGCGAGGCTGCCGTCGCTGGCCCGCGGGACGTCGTTGACCGAGACCACCGTGAGCGTCACGACCTGCGTCGCGACCTTGCCGGCGTCGTCCCTCACCGAGACGGTGAAGCTGTCGCTGCCATGCCAGTCGCCGGCCGGCACGTAGGTCCAGCGGCCCGTGGCCGGGTCGAGGGTCACGGTGCCGTGCGCCGGGCCGCCGACGACGGTGAAGTCCGGCGCGGACATGCCGTCGGCCACGTCGGTCGCGGTGACGACGCCCGTGACCGGCGTGTCCTCGCTGCCGGTCGCGGCCAGGTCGCCGCCGAACACCGGCGCGTCGTCGACCGCCGCCACCGTGACGACCACGATCGCCGTCGTGCTGCCGCCGTGGCCGTCGCTCACCGTGTAGGTGAAGCTGTCGGTGCCGTGGAAATCGGCCCCGGGGGTGTAGACGTAGGTGCCGTCGGCGTTCACGACCACCGTGCCATGGGCCGGGTCGGCGGCCTTGGCGTAGCTCACGGTGTCGCCTTCCACGTCCGTCACCGGCGGCAGCGTGCCGGTCGCGGGCGTGTCCTCGGCGGTCGCGATCGCGACGGGGGTGGCGACGGGGGCGTCGTTGACGGCATTGACGGTGACGTTCACCGTGTAGCTGTTGCTGCCGCCCTGGCCGTCGCTGACGCTGTAGCGGAAGCTGTCGCTTCCGCTGAAGTTCGCGTCGGGCGTGTAGGTGTAGGTGCCGTTGGCGTTCACCACCACGGTGCCGTGGGCCGGGTCGCCGGCCTTCGCGTACGTGACGGCATCGCCATCGGCGTCGGTGGCCGCCGGCAGGCTGCCCGACCTGGCGCTGTCTTCCGCCATCGCGATCGCCAGCGGCGCGGCCACGGGCGCGTCGTTGACCGCGGCGACCGTCACGCTCACCGTGTACGTGCTGCTGCCGCCGTTGCCGTCGCTGACGGTGTAGCTGAAGCTGTCGGCGCCGTTGTAGTCTGCGTTCGGCGTGTAGGTGTAGGTGCCGTCGGCGTTGACGACGACGGTGCCGTGGGCCGGGTCGGCGGCCTTGACGTAGGTGACCGCATCGCCGTCGGCGTCCGTGGCCGCCGGCAGCGTGCCGGACTTCGCCGTGTCTTCCGCCGTCGCGATCGCCAGCGGCGCGGCGACCGGCGCGTCGTTCACGGCATTCACCATGACGTCCACCGTGTAGGTGTTGCTGCCGCCGTGCCCGTCGCTCACGCGGTAGGTGAAGCTGTCGGGGCCGTTGTAGTTGGCGACCGGGGTGTAGGTGTAGGTGCCGTCGGCGTTCACGACGACCGTGCCGTGGGCCGGGTCGCCGGCTTTGGCGTAGGTGACCGGATCGGCATCCGCATCCGTGGCGGCCGGCAGGCTGCCGGAGTTCGCCGTGTCTTCCGCCGTCGCGATCGCCAGCGGCGCGGCCGTCGGGGCGTCGTTCACGGAGGCGACCGTGACGTTCACCGTGTAGGTGTTGCTGCCGCCGTTGCCGTCGCTGACCGTGTAGCTGAAGCTGTCGGCGCCGTTGTAGTCGGCGTTCGGGGTGTAGGTGTAGCTGCCGTCGCCGTTGACCACCACCGTCCCGTTCGCGGGATCGGCGGCCTTGGCGTAGGTCACGGAGTCGCCGTCGGCGTCCGTCGCGGCCGGGAGCATGCCCGATCGCGCCGTGTCTTCGGGGGTCGTGATCGATTGCGTGGCGGCTACCGGCGCATCGTTCACGGCGTTCACCGTCACGTCGACCGTGTAGGTGTTCGTGCCGCCCTGGCCGTCGCTCACGCGGTAGGTGAAGCTGTCGTTGCCGTTGAAGTTGGGGTTCGGCGTGTAGGTGTAGCTGCCGTCGCCATTGACCAGCGCGGTGCCGTTCGCGGGATCGCTCGCCTTCGCGTACGTGACCGTGTCGGCATCGGCATCGCTCGCGGCCGGGAGGTTCCCCGACGTCGCCGTGTCCTCCGGGGTCGTGATCGCCAGGCCAGCCGCAACCGGCGCGTCGTTCACGGCATTCACCGTGACGTTCACCGTATACGTGTTCGTTCCGCCCTTGCCGTCGCTCACGGTGTACGTGAAGCTGTCGCCGCCGTTGTAGTCGCCGTTCGGCGTGTAGGTGTAGCTGCCGTCGCCGTTGACCACCACGGTGCCGTTCGCGGGATCGCTGGCCTTGGCATAGGTGAAGGGATCGGCGTCCGCGTCGGCCGCAGCGGGCAGGTTCCCCGAGACCGGCGTGTCCTCGCTGGTGGTGATCGAAGCACCTGCCGCGACCGGAGCATCGTTCACGGCATCCACCGTCACGTTCACCGTGTAGGTGTTGCTCCCGCCTTTCCGGTCGCTCACCGAGTAGGTGAAGCTGTCGGTGCCGTTGAAGTTCGCGTCGGGCGTATACGTGTACGCGCCGTTGGCGTCGATGACGACCGTGCCGTTGGCGGGATCGATCCCCTTCGCATAGCTCACCATGTCGCCGTCGGCGTCGGAAGCACCCGGCAGGTTGCCGGAGGCCGCGGTGTCCTCTGCGGTCGTGATCGCCAGGCCGCCGGCCACCGGGGCGTCGTTCACGGCCATGACCGTCACTTCGACCGTGTACGTGTTCGTTCCGCCGTTCCCGTCGCTCACGCTGTACGTGAAGCTGTCGTTGCCGTTGAAGTCGGCGTTCGGCGTGTAGGTGTAGCTGCCGTCGCCGTTGACCACCACGGTGCCGTTCGCGGGATCGCTGGCCTTGGCGTAGGTGAACGCGTCGCCTTCGGCATCGGTGGCGGCGGGCAGGCTGCCCGATGTCGCCGTGTCCTCGGCGGTCGTGATCGCCAGGTCCGCCGCCACCGGCGCGTCGTTCGCGGCGGTCACCGTGATGCTCACGCCGTACGTGTTGCTGCCGCCCTGGCCGTCGCTGACGGTGTAGGTGAAGCTGTCGCCGCCCTCGTAATCGGCGGCGGGCGTGTAGGTGTAGCTTCCGTCCTGCTCCACGACGAGCGTGCCGTGGGCCGGGCCGCTGGCCTCGGCGTAGGTCACGTCGTCGCCGTCCACGTCACTGGCGGCCGGGAGGTTGCCCGAGAAGGGCGTGTCCTCGGGCGTGGAGATCGCATCGGCGCCGGCGACAGGGGCGTCGTTGGCCGCGGTCACCGTCACGCTGACCGTGTACGTGCTCGTTCCCCCCTTGCCGTCGCTGACCGTGTAGTCGAAGCTGTCGGTGCCGTGGAAGTCGGCGTCCGGCGTGTACGTGTAGGTCCCGTCGGCGTTCACGACCACCGTGCCGTTGGCCGCGTCGCCGGCCTTCGAATACGTGACGCCATCGCCGTCCGCATCCGCCGCCGCCGGCAGGCTGCCGGACCGGGCCGTGTCTTCCGCCGTCGTGATCGCCAGGGGCGCAGCCACCGGATCGTCGTTCACGGGGTCGACCGTCACGTTCACCGTGTAGGTGTTGCTGCCGCCTTTTCCGTCGCCGACCGTGTACGAGAAGCTGTCGGTGCCGTTGAAGTCGGCGGCCGGCGTGTACGTGTAGCTGCCGTCGGTGCCGACGACCACCGTGCCGTTGGCCGGGTCGCTCGCCTTGCTGTAGACGAGGGGATCGCCCTCCGCGTCCGTGCCCACCGGCAGGTTGCCCGAGGTCGCCGTGTCCTCGCTCGTCGTGATCGAGGCCGCTGCCGCCACGGGCGCGTCGTTCACGGCCGTGACCGTCACGCTCACCGCGTAGGTGTTCGTGCCGCCCTTGCCGTCGCTGACGCTGTAGCTGAAGCCGTCGCTGCCGTTGAAGTCCGCGTCGGGCGTGTACGTGTACGTGCCGTCCGCGTCGACGACCACGGTGCCGTGGGTCGGGTCGCCGGCCTTGGCATAGGTGACGGCGTCGCCATCGATGTCGGTCGCGACCGGCAGGGTGCCCGCCTTCGCCGTGTCTTCCACGGTGGTGATCGACACCACGGCGGCCACCGGCGCGTCGTTGGCCGGATCCACGGTGACGTCGACGGTGTAGGTGTTGCTGCCGCCCTGGCCGTCGCTGACCGTGTAGCTGAAGCTGTCGCTCCCGTTGAAGTCGGCGTCGGGCGTGTAGGCGTAGGTGCCGTCGGCGTTCACGACCGCCGTGCCGTGCGCCGGGTCGCTCGCCTTGGACCAGATCATCGCGTCGCCGTCGATGTCCGTGGCGGCCGGCAGCACTCCCGATGCCGCCGTGTCCTCCGTCGTCGTGATCGCCAGGCCGGCGCCGACCGGCGCGTCGTTGGCCGCGGTGACGGTCACGCTGACGGTGTAGGTGTTCGTCCCGCCCTGCCCGTCGCTGACGGTGTAGTCGAAGCTGTCGCTGCCGTTGAAGTCGGCAGCCGGCGTGTACGTGTAGCTGCCGTCGCCGTTCACGACCACCGTGCCGTTCGCCGGGTCGCCGGCCTTGCTGTACGTGACGGGGTCGCCGTCGACATCCGTGCCGCCCGGCAGGCTGCCCGAGACCGGCGTGTCTTCCGCCGTCGTGATCGCCTGGGCCGCGGCCACGGGCGCATCGTTCGCGGGGGCGACCGTCACGCTCACCACATAGGTGTTCGAGCCGCCCTGCCCGTCGCCCACCGTGTAGCTGAAGCTGTCGCTGCCGTTGTAGTCGGCGTCGGGCGCGTAGGTGTAGCTCCCGTCGGAGTCGACGACGACCGTGCCGTGCGCCGGATCGCTCGCCTTGGCGTAGGTCACGGCGTCGCCGTCGATGTCGGTGCCGGCCGGAAGGTTGCCCGTGAACGGCGTGTCCTCGGACGTCGTGATCGCATCGGCCGCGGCCACCGGCGCGTCGTTCGCGGGCGTCACCGTCACGCTCACCGAGTAGGTGTTGCTGCCGCCGTTGCCGTCGCTGACGGTGTACGAGAAGCTGTCGCTGCCGTTGAAGTCGGCATCGGGCGTGTACGTGTACGTGCCGTCCGCGTTCACGACCACCGTGCCGTTGGCGGGATCGCCCGCCTTCGCATAGGTGAGCGCATCGCCGTCCGCATCCGCGCCGGCCGGCAGGCTGCCCGCCTTGGCGGTGTCCTCCGTCGTCGTGATGGCCAGGGGCGCGGCCACGGGTGCGTCGTTCACCGGGGCGACCGTCACGTCCACCGTGTAGGTGTTGCTGCCGCCGTTCCCGTCGCTCACGGTGTAGCTGAAGCTGTCGCTGCCGTGGAAGTCGGCATCCGGCGTGTACGTGTAGCTGCCGTCGGCGTTCACGACCACCGTGCCGTTGGCCGGGTCGCTGGCCTTGGCGAAGCTGACGGCGTCGCCCTCCACGTCGCTGGCCGCCGGCAGGTTGCCCGAGAACGGTACGTCCTCGGGCGTCGTGATCGCGTCGGCGGCGGCCACCGGCGCGTCGTTCACCGGGTCCACCGTCACGCTGACGGTGTAGGTGTTGCTGGCCCCGCCGCCGTCGCTGACCGTGTAGTCGAAGCTGTCGCTGCCGTTGAAGTCGGCATCCGGCGTGTAGGTGTACGTGCCGTCGGCGTTGACGACCACCATTCCGTGGTCGGGGTCCGTCGCCTTCGCGTAGCTCACGGCATCGCCCTCGGCATCGGCCGCCCCCGGCAGCGTGCCCGAGGCGACCGTGTCCTCGCTGATCGTCACCGCCAGCGGCGCGGCCACCGGCGCATCGTTCGCCGCCGTGACCGTGACGCTCACGGCATAGGTGTTGCTGCCGCCGTTGCCGTCGCTGACCACGTAGTTGAAGCTGTCGGCGCCGGCGAAGTTGGCGAAGGGCGTGTAGGTGTAGGTTCCGTCGGCGTTGACGACGACGGTGCCGTTGGCCGGGTCGCTGGCCTTCGCATAGCTGACCGGGTCGCCCTCGACGTCGGTTGCGGCCGGCAGGATGCCCGAGACCGCCGTGTCCTCCGCCGTCGCGATGGAAGCGGGCGCCGCCTCGGGCGCGTCGTTCACCGGATCGACGAGGACGGTGACCGTGTAGGTGTTGCTGCCGCCCTGGTCGTCGCTGACGCTGTACGTGAAGCCGTCCGTGCCGTTGAAGTCGGCGTCCGGCGTGTAGGTGTAGGTGCCGTCGGCATTCACGACGACCGTGCCGTTGGCCGGGTCGCTCGCCTTGGCGTACGTGATCGGGTCGCCTTCGGCGTCCGCCGCTGCCGGCAGGCTGCCCGACTTGCTGGTGTCCTCGCTGGTCGTGATGGAGATCGAGAACGAGGCCGCGATGGGCGCGTCGTTCACCGGGTCCACCGTGACGTTCACCGTGTAGGTGCGGCTGCCGCCGTTGCCGTCGGCGACCGTGTAGTCGAAGCTGTCGGCGCCGTTGTAGTTGGCGTTCGGGGTGTAGGTGTAGGTGCCGTCGGCACTCACCACCACGCTGCCGTTGGCCGGGTCGCTGGCCTTCGCGTAGCTGACCGCGTCGCCCTCGGCGTCGGTGGCCGCCGGCAGGCTGCCCGAGAAAGGCGTGTCCTCGTCGGTCGTGATCGCTGCGCCGGCAGCGACCGGCGCATCGTTGACCGGCGTCACCGTGATGCTGACGGTATAGGTGTTGCTGCCGCCGTTGCCGTCGCTGACGGTGTAGTCGAAGCTGTCGCTGCCGTTGAAGTCGGCATCGGGCGTGTAGGTGTAGGAACCGTCGGCGTTCACGACCACGGCGCCGTTGGCGGGGTCGCTGGCCTTCGCGTAGGTGACCGCGTCCCCGTCGGCGTCCGCCGCGGCCGGGAGGTTGCCCGTCTTGGCGATGTCCTCGGCGGTGGAGATCGCCAGGTCGGCCGCTTCCGGCGCGTCGTTCACCGGGTTCACCGTCACGCTCACCGCATAGGTGTTGCTTCCGCCCTGGCCGTCGCTCACGGTGTAGGAGAAGCTGTCGCTGCCGTTGAAGTGGGCCGCCGGCGTATAGGTGTAGGTTCCGTCCGCGTTGACCACCACGGTACCGTTGGCGGGATCGCTGGCCTTCGCGTAGGTCACGCCGTCGCCGTCGACATCGGTGGCCGCCGGCAGGCTGCCCGACTTCACGGCGCCCTCGGTCGCGACGATCGCCGCCGGCCCGGCCACCGGCGCGTCGTTCGCGGGGGTCACCGTCACGCTGACGGTGTAGGTGTTGCTGCCCCCTTTGCCGTCGCTGACGGTGTAGTCGAAGCTGTCGCTGCCGTTGAAGTCGGCGTCGGGCGTGTACGTGTAGGTGCCGTCGGCGTTCACGACCACGGCGCCGTTGGCCGGATCGCTGGCCTTCGCGTAGCTCACCGTGTCCGCGTCGATGTCCGTGGCACCCGGCAGGCTGCCCGACTTCGCCGTGTCTTCCGTCGTGGTGACGGCCTGCGCGGCCGCCACTGGCGCGTCGTTCACGGCGTCGACGGTGACGTTCACCATGTAGGTGTTGCTGCCGCCGCTGGGGTCGCTGACGGTGTAGCTGAAGCTGTCGCTGCCGTTGTAGTTGGCGGCCGGCGTGTACGTGTAGGTGCCGTCGGCGTTGACGACCACCGTCCCGTGGGCCGGGTCGCTGGCCTTGGCGTACGTCACGGCGTCGCCGTCGACGTCGGTCGCCACCGGCAGGGCGCCGGACTTCGGCGTGTCTTCCAGCGTGGTGATCGCGTCGGCCGCGGCCACCGGCGCGTCGTTCGCCGGCGTGACCGTGACGCTCACCGTGTAGGTGTTGCTGCCGCCCTTGCCGTCGCTGACGCTGTAGGCGAAGCTGTCGCTGCCGTTGAAGTCGGCATCGGGCGTGTACGTGTACGTGCCGTCCGCGTTCACGACCACCGTGCCGTTGGTGGGGTCGCCGGCCTTGGCGTAGGTGACCGTGTCGCCGTCGACATCGGCCGCGGCGGGCAGGCTGCCCGAACTGGCGCTGTCCTCGCCGGTCGTGATCGCCAGGTTCGCCGCGACCGGCGCGTCGTTCGTGGCCGTCACCGTGACGCTGACCGTGTACGTGGCGCTGCCGCCCTGGCCGTCGCTGACGGTGTAGTCGAAGCTGTCGCTGCCGTTGTAGTTCGCGGCGGGCGTGTAGGTATAGGTTCCGTCCGCGTTCACGACCACCGTGCCGTGGTCCGGATCTCCGGCCTTGGCGTACGTCACGGTGTCGCCGTCGACATCGGAGGCCACCGGCAAGGTGCCGGACTTCGGCGTGTCCTCGGTCGTGGTGATCGCGTCGGCGCCGGCCATCGGCGCGTCGTTCACGGGCGTGACCGTCACGCTGACCGTGTACGTGTTCGTTCCGCCTTTGCCGTCGCTGATGCCGTACGTGAAGCTGTCGCTGCCGTTGAAGTCGCCGTCCGGCGTGTACGTGTAGGTGCCGTCGGCGTTGACGACCACCGTGCCGTTGGCCGGGTCGCTCGCCTTGGCATACGTGACGGCGTCGCCGTCCGCATCGGCGGCGGCCGGCAGGCTGCCCGACTTCGCCGTGTCCTCGCCGGTCGTGATCGCCAGCGGCGCCGCCGCGGGGGCGTCGTTCACGGACGACACCGTCACGCTGACCGCGTACGTGTTGCTGCCGCCCTTGCCGTCGCTGACCGTGTAGCTGAAGCTGTCGGCGCCATTGAAGTTCGACGCCGGCGTGTAGGTATAGGTCCCGTCGGTGTTGACGACCACCGTGCCGTTGGCGGGATCGCTCGCCTTGGCGTAGCTGACGGCCTCGCCGTCGATATCGGTCGCCGCCGGCAGGGTGCCGCTCTGCGCCGTGTCCTCGGCCGTCGTGATCGAGGTGACGGCGGCCACGGGCGAGTCGTTCACCGCCGTCACCGTCACGCTCACGGTGTACGTGTTGCTGCCGCCGTTGCCGTCGCTGACCGTGTAGTCGAAGCTGTCGCTGCCGTTGTAGTCGGCGGCCGGCGTATAGGTGTACGTGCCGTCGGCGTCGACGACGACCGTGCCATGGGCCGGGTCGCTGGCCTTCGCGTACGTGACGGTGTCGCCGTCCGCGTCGCTCGCCGCGGGCAGGCTGCCCGACTTCGCCGTGTCCTCGCTGGTCGAGATCGAGGCCGCGGCCGCCACGGGAGCGTCGTTCACCGGCGTCACCGTGATCGTCACGGTGTAGCTGTTGCTGCCGCCGTTGTCGTCGCTGACGGTGTAGTCGAAGCTGTCCCCGCCGTTGTAGCCGGCGGTCGGCGTGTAGGTGTAGCTGCCGTCGGCGTTCACGGTCACGGTGCCGTGCGCGGGATCGGTCGCCTTGGAATAGGTGACGTCGTCGCTCTCCAGGTCCGTGGCCACCGGCAAGGTGCCCGCGAACACGGCGCCCTCGGTCGCATTGATCGCCGTGTCGCCGGCCACGGGGGCGTCGTTGACCGGGTCCACCGTGATCGTCACGGCGTAGGTATTGCTGCCGCCCTTGCCGTCGCTCACCGTGTAGGTGAAGCTGTCGGGGCCGTTGTAATCGGCCGCGGGCGTGTAGGTGTAGCTGCCGTCGGCGTTCACCGCGACGGTGCCGTGGCCCGCATCCGTTCCGAGCGCGTAGGTGACGTCGTCATTCTCGAGGTCCGTTGCCGCCGGCAAGGTGCCCGAGAATGGCGTGTCCTCGGTCGCAGTGATCGCCGCGTCTGCCGCCACAGGGGCATCGTTGACCGGGTCGACCGTGATCGTCACGGTGTAGGTGTTGCCGCCTCCGTGGCCGTCGCTGACCGCATAGGTGAAGCTGTCGGAGCCGTTGTAGTTGGCAGCGGGCGTGTAGGTGTACGTGCCGCCAGGATCCACCACCACCGTGCCGTGGCCTGCGGCAGTCTCCAGCACGTAAGAGACGTCGTCGTTCTCCAGGTCGGTTGCCACCGGCAGCGTGCCAGAGAACGGCGTGTCCTCGGTCGCAGTGATCGAAGTATCGCCCGCCACGGGCGCGTCGTTGACCGGGTCGACCGTGATCGTCACGGTGTAGGTGTTGCTGCCGCCGCTGGCATCGCTCACCGTGTAGGTGAAGCTGTCCGCCCCGTTGTAGTTCGCCACCGGTGTGTACGAGTACGTGCCGTTGGGATTGACCACCACCGTGCCGTGGCCAGCAGCAGTCTCCACAGCGTAGGTGACGTCGTCGTTTTCCGCGTCCGTGGCCACCGGCAGCGTTCCGGAGAACACCGTGTCCTCGGTCGCAGTGATCGACGTATCGGCAGCAACGGGGGAGTCGTTGGCCGGATCCACCGTGATCGTCACTGTGTAGGTGTTGCTGCCGCCGTTGCCGTCGCTCACCGTGTAGGTGAAGCTGTCCGGGCCGTTGTAGTTGGCGTTGGGCGTGTAGGTGTACGTGCCGTTGGGACCGACCATTACCGTGCCGTGTCCAGCAGCAGTCGCCACAGCGTAGGCGACGTCGTCATTTTCCGCGTCCGTGGCCACCGGCAGCGTGCCCGAGAACACGGTGTCCTCGGTCGCAGTGATCGACGTGTCGCCGGCCACGGGAGCGTCATTGACCGGATCCACCGTGATCGACACGGTGTAGGTATTGCTGCCGCCGTTCCCGTCGCTCACCGTATAGGTGAAACTGTCGGAGCCGATGTAGTCGGCAGTGGGCGTGTAGGTGTACGTACCGCCAGGATCGACCACCACCGTGCCGTGACCCGCAGCAGTCTCCAGGGTGTACGTGACGTCGTCATTTTCGGCGTCCGTGGCCACCGGCAGCGTGCCCGAGAACACAGAGTCTTCGGTCGCAGTAATCGACGTATCGCCGGCCACGGGAGCGTCATTGACCGGATCCACCGTGATCGTCACGGTGTAGGTGTTGCTGCCGCCGTTGCCGTCGGAGATGGTGTAGGAGAAGCTGTCCGCACCGTTGTAGTTGGCCGCCGGCGTGTAGGTGTACGTGCCGTTCGGGTTCACCACCACCATGCCGTGTCCAGCAGCGGTTTCCAACACGTACGTGACATCGTCATTTTCCGCGTCCGTGGCGAGCGGCAGCGTGCCCGAGAACACTGTGTCCTCCGTGGCGGTGATTGACGCATCGCCCGCGACCGGGGCATCGTTGGCCGGATCCACCGTGATCGTCACGGTATAGGTGTTGCTCCCGCCGTTGCCGTCGGAGACGGTGTAGGAGAAGCTGTCCCCGCCGTTGTAGTTGGCGGCGGGCGTGTAGGTGTACGTGCCGGTCGGGTTCACCACCACCGTGCCGTGACCAGCAGCAGTCTCCACAGCGTAGGTGACGTCGTCGTTTTCCGCGTCCGTGGCCACCGGCAGCGTGCCCGAGAAGACGGAGTCTTCGGTCGCAGTGATCGCGGTGTCCGCACCAACGGGAGCGTCATTGACCGGATCCACCGTGATCGTCACGGTGTAGGTGTTGCTGCCCCCATTCCCGTCGCTCACCGTGTAGGTGAAGCCGTCCGCCCCGTTGTAGTTGGCCGCGGGCGTGTACGTGTACGTGCCGTTGGGATTCACCACCACCGTGCCGTGGCCAGCAGCAGTCTCCAGCACGTAAGAGACGTCGTCATTCTCCACTTCGGTCGCCACCGGCAGCGTCCCAGAGAATGGCGTGTCCTCCGTTGCAGTGATCGACGTATCGCCGGCCACAGGAGCGTCATTGACCGGATCCACCGTGATCGTGACGGTGTAGGTGTTGCTGCCGCCGTTGCCGTCGGAGACGGTGTACGAGAAGCTGTCCGCACCGTTGTAGTTGGCCACGGGCGTGTAGGTGTACGTGCCGTTCGGATTCACCACCACGGTCCCGTGTCCAGCAGCAATTTCCAGCACGTAAGAGACGTCGTCGTTCTCCAGGTCGGTCGCCACCGGCAGCGTGCCAGAGAACGGCGTGTCCTCGGTCGCAGCGATCGAGGTATCGGCCGCCACGGGCGCATCATTGGCCGGATCCACCGTGATCGTCACGGTGTAGGTGTTGCTGCCCCCGTTGCCGTCGCTGACCGTATAGGTGAAGCTGTCCGCCCCGTTGTAGTTGGCGGTGGGCGTGTACGTGTAACTGCCGTTGGGATTCACCAACACCGTGCCGTGGCCAGCAGCAGTCTCCAAAGCGTAGGTGACGTCGTCATTTTCCGCGTCCGTGGCGACCGGCAGCGTGCCCGAGAACACGGTGTCCTCGGTCGCAGTGATCGACGTATCGACCCCCACAGGAGCGTCATTGACCGGATCCACCGTGATCGTCACGGTGTAGGTATTGCTGCCGCCGTTGCCGTCGGAGATGGTGTAGGAGAAGCTGTCCGCACCGTTGTAGTTGGCGGCCGGCGTGTACGTGTACGTACCGTTCGGGTTCACCGCCACCGTGCCGTGTCCAGCAGCAGTCTCCAGCACGTAAGAGACGTCGTCGTTCTCCAGGTCGGTCGCCACTGGCAGCGTGCCCGAGAACACGGTGTCCTCGGTCGCAGTGACCGACGTATCGCCGGCCACGGGAGCGTCATTGACCGGATCCACCGCGATCGTCACGGTGTAGGTGTTGCTGCCCCCGTTGCCGTCGCTGACCGTATAGGTGAAGCTGTCCGCCCCGTTGTAGTTGGCAGTGGGTGTGTAGGTGTACGTACCGCCAGCATCGACCACCACCGTGCCGTGGGCCGCGGCAGTCTCCAGCACGTAAGTGACGTCGTCGTTTTCCGCGTCCGTGGCCACCGGCAGCGTGCCAGCGAACACCGTGTCTTCCGTCGCAGTGATCGCGTCGTCTGCGCCAACCGGGGCGTCGTTGACTGGATTCACCGTGATGGACACGGTGTACGTATTGCTGCCGCCGTTCCCGTCGCTCACCGTATAGGTGAAGCTGTCGGAGCCGTTGTAGCCCGCCACCGGCGTGTAGGTATAGCTGCCGTCGGCGTTCACCGTCGCCGTGCCATGCGCCGGGTCCGTCTCCTTGGCGTACACGGGCGTGTCGCCCTCGGCGTCGCTGGCCGCCGGCAGGTTGCCCGACGCCGGCGTGCCCTCGCCCACCGTGATCGTGAGCGGACCGGCTTCGGGCGCGTCGTTCACCGGAATGACGTCGACCGTGGCGTCCAGCGTCGCGCTCGTGTTCCCGGCCGGGTCGGTCACGCTGTAGCTCACCGTGCGGCTGGCTGTGGTCGGGTAGTCGCTGCCGTTGGCGTAGGTGACCGAACGCAGCGCCGCCTCGTACGTGGCCACGCTCGCCGTGCCGGTGAGCGTCAGCACGCCCGTGGCGGCATCGAAGCTGCCCGTGATGCCGCCGCCGGCGGTGAAGGACAGCACGTCCTCGCCGGGCACGTAGCCACCGGTGATGGCAATGGTGGCCCCGGTCATGTCGGTGCTGTCGGCGTCGCCGAGGGAGAGCGCCGGGCTGACCACCGCCGGCGCATCGTTTTCCGTGTAGGCGAGCGTGCCGCCGTTCGCGAGCACGGGCGGGAAGCTGCTGGTCGTCGCCAGCGCGATGCTGCGTTCGGAGACGTCCGCGTCCACGCCGCCGTTCGCGGTGCCGCCATCGTCGCGCACGACGAAGGCGAGCGAGGCCGTCGCGGCGCCCGCGCCCGCCGTGTAGACCAGCTTGCCGGCCGCCAGGTCGGCCGCCGAGACGGTCACGGGGCTGCCCAGCGTGGCCGTGGTGATCGCCACGCCGTCCAGCGTCAGGCTGCCGTTCGCCGGCACGGAGGTGATCTGCACTTCCAGCAGCGCGTCGCCGTCGCGCGCATCGCTGAAGCCGAAATCGGTGGCGTCGAAGGTGTGGCTGGTGCCCACCAGCAGCGTCAGGGCGCCATCGCTGCCCTGCGGCGCGTCGTTCACCGACAGCACCGTGATGCTGGCGCTGTCGATCGCGCTGGAGAAGGCCGTGGTGCCGCCGTTGTTGGCCCCGCTCGTGTCGGCCGTGCCGCCGTTGCTGCCGCTCGTCCGGTCCCAGGCGCGGAAGCTCACGGCGCCGGACACCGTGCCGTGGAAATCGGCGGCAGGCTGGAACCAGATCCGCGTGTTCGCGTCGGCGGCCAGCAGCAGCGCGGCGCCGTCGCTCGGGCTGCTCGCGACCGGCGTCCAGCTCAGGCCGTTGTTGGTGCTGTAGTACCAGCTGCCCTGGCTGGTGTCGAGACCGGTGATGGCGATGCCTTGCATCGCGCCGGCGCCGTCCGCGTCGGACTGCCCGCCGGTGAGCGTCGACACCAGCGTGCCCACCGCGCCGCTGGGCGCGCCGGCGTCCTCGGCCACGGCGTCGAGCGCCAGGCCGGGCGTGGCGGCGAGCACCGGCGCGTCGTTGCGCGCCGCCACGGTGATGTTCACGTTGGCGCGCGAACTGCTGTTCGGCGTCGCCTCGTCGTCCTGCACCACGAAACTCACGGTGCGGGTGGCGGTGCTGGGCGCGTCCGAGGTGTTCAGGTAGCTCACCGAACGCAGCGCCGCCTGCCAGTCCGCCTGCGAGGCGGAGCCGGTGAGCGTCAGCACGCCGGTGGCGGCATCGAAGCTGCCCGTGATCGCCGCGGTGTTCGTGAAGGCCAGCAGGTCCTGGCCGGCCACGTAGTTGGCCGAGATGCTGACGGTGGCCTGCTTCAGGTTCACCGTGTCGGCATCGCTGACCGTGAGCGCCGGCGCGATGGCCAGCGCCGTGTCGTTCTCGGTGAAGCTGCGGGGCGCGACGCCGCCGATCACGGGCGGATCGCCCGCGGTGACCGCGATGGCCAGCGTGCGGTCGACCAGGTCGGTGTCGGCCCCGCCGTTGGCCGTGCCGCCGCCGTCGCGCACGCGGAACGTGAAGTCCGAGCCGGCCGGCGCGCCGCCGGCGCTGTAGCGCAGGTTGCCGGCGGCGATGTCGCCGGCCGACACGAAGTCGCTGGCGGCCACGGCCTGCCACGTGCCCGGGCTCGCCTGGAACTCCAGCACGCCGCCGCCGGGGATGCTGGTGAAGAGCACGCCCGCGAAGGCGTCGCCTTCCACGGGATCGCCGAAGCCGAAATCTGCGGCCGTCAGCACGACTGTCGTGCCCTGCTTCAGCGACAGCGCGCCGTCGCTGCCGACGGGTGCGTCGTTGACCGAGGCCACCGTGATCGTGATGTCGGCGCTGCTGGCCTGCAGCCGCCCGCCCGTGCCGGTGTTGCCGCCGTCGTCCAGCGTGAAGACCACCGTGCGGCTGGCCGTGGACGGCTGGTCGGACGTGTTGCTGTAGGCGATCGCCCGAGCGAGCGCCTGCGTGGCGGCGACGGTCGCGTTCGCGTTCAGCTGGATGCGCAGCGGCTGGCCGCCGCTGCCGTTGCTCGTGGCATCGATCGCGCCGATCGCCACGCCGCCGAAGGTGACCGTGTTGCCGACCACGCCGACCTGCCCGGCGCCGCTGCCCTGGTCCAGCACCGACAGGATGTCCTCGCCCACGGCGCCGTTGGCCGTGATGCGCACTTCCAGCCAGCCGCCGTCCAGGCTGGCCGGCAGGTCCGGATCGGCGAGCACCAGGCCGGCGTCGATCGCCGTCGCTGCCTGGTTCTCCACATAGGCCAGCATCGCGCCGGAGGCCGTGACCACCGGGGCATCGTTCTGCACGCCCATGGTGATCGTGGCGGCCACCACGTTCGAGTCCTGCGTGCCGTCGTTGACCGTGAAGGTGACGCTGCGGTCCGCCTGGCTGGGCGCATCGCTCAGGTTGACGTAGGTCACCGCGCGCAGCGCCGCCTGCCACTGGGCCTGCGTCGCACCGGCGGCGGAGGTGAGCGCGAGCACGCCGTTCGCGGCATCCCAGCTCGCCGTGATGTCGCCGTAGAGGGTGGCGTCCGTATTGGCGAAGGCCAGCACGTCCTCGCCCTCGACGTAGCCGCGGCTCATCACCACCTGGCCGGATTCCAGCGTGGCGTTGTCGGCGTCGAACACGGAGATGTTGGCGTTCACCGGCTGCGCGACCGGCGGGTTGGCTTCGGCGTAATCGAGCACGCTGCCGCCGGACAGCGCCGGCGGCACCTGGCTGCCGACGTTGAAGAGGATGGCGCGCTCGGTCGTGTCGAGGTCCACGCCGCCGTCGGCCGTGCCGCCGCTGTCCTGCACCCGGAAGCGGATGTTCGCCAGGCCCAGCCCGGTCTCGCCCGCCGCGGGGTCGTAGCGCAGGAAGCCGGCGGCGATGTCGGCGGCGGACACGAATTCGTCCTGCGCCACCGCGACCCAGCTGCTGCCGTCGAAGCGCTGCAGCGCCCCGGTGCCGGGCGCCGGCAGCCCCGTGATCTTCACCGCCTGCAGGCTGTCGGACGGCGAATCCTGCGTGTCGCTGAAGCCGAAGTCCGCGGCCGTGAGCACGTGCGGCGTGTTCTTGCCGGTCCAGAGCGTGCTGCCGCTGCCGACCGGGGCGTCGTTCACCGGCTTCACCGTCACGTCCACCGTGTCGCTGGCGCTGGAGAAGGCGCTGCTGCCGCCGTTCACGCCCGTGTCGAAGCGCCCGCCGTTGCTGCCGGCCGTGCGGTCCCAGGCGCGGAAGCTCACGGCGCCGGCGATGCTGCCGTTGAAGTCGGCGGCGGGCTGGAAGTACAGGTAGGCGTTGCCGTTCGCGGCCAGCAGCAGTGCCGACGCGGCGGAAGGCGCGCTGGCCACCTGCTGCCAGGAGGCGCCGCCGTCGATGCTGGTCCACCACGTGCCGCCCGCGCCGGAGAGGCCGGTGATCGCGATGCCCTGCAGCGCGGCCGCCCCATCGCTGTCGGCCTGTCCCGCCACCAGGCCGTCCACGGCGATCGCGCCGGCGACGCTGCCGGCGGTGGGCGCCGGCGCGTCCTCGAGCACCTGCACCGCGGCGCCCGCCGGCGTGAGCGTCGGCGCGTCGTTGACGCGGCTGACCGTGACCGTGGCGCTGCCGGCGTTGCTCTGGTCCACGCCGTCGCTGACGCGGAAGGCGATGCTGCGCGCCGCCATCGACGGGTTCTCGCTCGTGTTGCGGTAGGTGACGCTGCGCAGCGCCGCCTGGTAGTCGGCGACCGAAGCCGTGCCCGTGAGCGTCAGCACGCCGCCGGCGTAGCTGGCCACCGTGATGCCGTTCTGCGCGGTGAATTCCAGCAGGTCCTCGCCCGCGGCGAAGTTCCCGGTGATGGCGATCGTGGCGCCGGTGAGCACGAGGTGGTCCGCGTCCGCGACCGTGAGCGCCGAGTTGAGCACCACGCCCGTGCCGTTCTCGGCATAGGCGACAACCGTGGCGACGCCGCCCAGCACGGGCGCGTCGTTGGCCGGCACGACATCGATCGTGCTGGTCGCGAGGGTGTTGGAAGCCGCGGCGCCGTCGTCCACCTGGTAGCTCACGGTGCGCGTGGACGTCGTCGGCGCATCGCTGGTATTGCGATAGGCGACGGCGCGCAGCGCGGCCTGCCATTCGGCGGCGGTCGCCGTGCCGCCGGACGAGGTGAGCGTCAGTCGTCCCGTGGCGGCGTCGAAGCTGGCGACGATGTTGCCCATCGTGCCGTCGTTGGCGAAGGACAGCAGGTCCTCGCCGGCGACGTAGCCGCCGCTGATGGTGACGGTGGCGCTCGCCAGGCCGGGGCTGTCGGCGTCGCTGACGGTGATCGAGCCGTCAATGGCCGCGGCCGGCCCGTTCTCGGCATAGGTGAGCGCCTGGCCGCCGCCGCCCAGCACGGGCGCATCGTTGGCCGCGGTGAGCGTGATCGTGCTGGTGAGCGTGTTGGACGGCGTCGTGCCGTCGGTGACCTGGTAGCGCACGCTGCGTGTCGTGGTCACCGGGTCGTCGCTGCCGTTGGCGTAGGTGATGGAGCGCAACGCCGCCTGGTAGGCCGCCACGCTGGCGCTTCCGCTCAGGGTCAGCACGCCGGTGGCGGCATCGAAGCTGCCCGTGATGCCGCCCTGGTCGGTGAAGGCGAGCACGTCCTGGCCGGCCACGTAGTTGGCGATCCACACCGTGGCGCCGGTGAGGTTCGCGCTGTCCACGTCGGCGACGGTCAGGCCGGCGCTGATCGCCACCGGCGCGTCCTGCTCGCCGTAGGCCACGCTGGCGGGATTGGCCAGCGCCGGCGCGTCGTCCACCGAGACGAGGTTGATCGTGCTGTTCTGCAGCGTGTTCGACGCGCCGTCGCTGCCGCCGTCGTCGACCTGGAAGCGCACCGTGCGCACCGAGGTGTCGGGCGCCTCGCTGCTGTTGCCGTACTTCACGGCCCGCAGCGCCGCCTGCCATTGCGCCAAGGTCGCGGTGCCGCCGGCGGAGCCGAGGCTCAGCACGCCGGTCGCGGCGTCGAAGCTGGCGGTGATGTTGCCGTAGGTCGCCGCGCTGTCGTTGGTGAAGGACAGCAGGTCCTGGCCCGCGTGGTAGTTGCCCGTGATGGCGACACTGGCGCTCGCCAGCGTGGCGCTGTCGGCATCGCTCACCTGCAGCGTCGTGTTGACGGCCGTCGGCGCCGCGTTCTCCATGTAGGTGACGACCGTGCTGGCGGAAGAGAGGATCGGCGTGTCGTTGGCGCCGACGATGTTCACCGTCAGCGTGCGCGTGTCGCTGCCGCCGTCGCCATCGTCGACGGTGACGCTGAAGTTCTCGCTCGGGTTGGAGCCGGCCGGCACCGCGTTGATCGCCGCGTTGTCCGGCACGTAGGTGTACGCCCCGGTGACGCTGTCCAGGTACAGCGTGCCGTAGCTGCCGGCCAGCTGCAGGTCGTAGCCGTCGGGGGCGCCGGCGCCGGCGGCGCTGCTCCCGGTGAGGCCGAAGGTGGCGCCGGGCCCGTCCGCGTCGCTCACCGTGAGCGTGCCGGTCACGGCGAAGAAGCTCTGGGGCAGCGCGTTGTCGTTGAAGGTGATCGCAGCGGGCGTCGAGAGCGTGGGTGCGTCGTTGGCGTCCGTCAGCGTGATCGTGCTGGCGAGCTGGTTCGACAGGGCGCCGGTGGCGGAGCCGTCGCTCGCCTGGAACACCACGGAACGCGTGCTCGTGTCGGGCCGGTCGCTCGTGTTGGCGTACTGCACCGAGCGCAGCGCCGCCTGGTAGTCGGCGACCGTCGCCGTGCCGGACAGCGTCAGCACGCCGGTGGTGCTGTCGAAGCTGCCCGTGATGCCGTTCTGGCTGGTGAACGACAGCACGTCCTGGCCAGCCACGAAGTTCGTGATGCGGACGGTGGCGCCGGTCAGGTGGGTGCTGTCGCTGTCCGTGACGGTGAGCGACGCGTCGATGGCGGCCGAGGCGCCGTTCTCTGCGTAGGCCAGGGTGGCGGGCACCGCCAGCACGGGAGCGCTCGTCCCGCTGCTGCCGGCGAGGCTGATGGTCGTCGTCAGCGCGGCGGAGCTGGCCGTGCCGTCGTTCACCACGAAGTTCACGGTGCGCGCCGTGGTGTTCGCGCCGCTGGCGTTGGCGAAGCTGACGGCCCGCAGCGCGGCCTCCCACTGCGCCGCCGTGGCCGTGCCGCCGGCGGAGGTGAGCGTCAGCACGCCCGCCGCATTGCTGGTCAGCGCGATGTTGCCCATGGTCGCCGCGTTGGCGGTGAAGCCCAGGGCGTCGCCGGCCTGCGGATTGGCGAGCGTGACCGTCGCCGTGGTGTCGTTGCCGGCGACGACGTCGGCGAGGCCGCCGTCGAGGTCCGTGAGATGGACCCACGGATTGATCGCCGCCGCCGGACCCGGCGTGTAGCCCAGGGTGGAAGCGGTGCTCGAGAGGGACGGCGTGTCGTTCGTCGCCACCACGGTCACGGTCCCGGCGAGCGGCAGGCTCCAGACCGCGTTCGACGCGTCGGTGATGGCCTGGATGCTGAAGGTCCGGGCCGCCGTGCTCGGCGCGTCGCTGCCGTTGGTGTAGGTGACGGCCTGGAGCGCGGCCGCCATCTGCGCCGCCGTGAAGCCCGAGGCGCGGCTGAGCGTGATCACGCCCGCATTGATGCTGACGGTGATCGCACCGGCGCCCATCGTGGCGTTGTTCTGGGCGAACGACAACTGGTCCTCCGCGGCCACCCAACCGGAGGTGAAGGCGAGCTGGCCGGAGAGATAGTTCCCGGTCGACAGCGACACGGCCCCGTCGACCAGGGCGACCGCCGCGCCGTTCTCCGTGAAGGACTTCGGCGAGATGGAATTCGTCCAGGTCGCCTGCGTCGCGCCAGCGTTGGCGCTGAAGAAAGTGAGGACGGCCGAGGCGGAGGTGTTGGTCGCCGCATCGCCGCTGTCGTCGACGACGGCGAAACTCATCGTGCTGGTCTTGCCGTTGCCGCCCGGCGCCGAGAACCGGAACTTGCCCGCGGCGATGTCGGCATAGGTGACGGCAGTTCCCGCCACGTACGTCGTCCAGGTCGAACCGTTGGCGCTGTACTGCAGCGTGCCGTCGCTGGGAGACTGCAGCACGACCGACAGCGGCCCCGAATCCACGTCCGAGAACGCGAAGTCGGCGACGGTGAACACGTGGGTGCCACCGTTGCCGGCGTACAGGGTGCGCGATTGCGTGGTGGGCCTGTCGTTGACGGGCGCCACCGTGATCGCGCTGCTCACCTCGGCCGACAGGTTGGACGTCCCCTGCCCGTCGTCGACCTGGAACGTCACCGAGCGGGTGCCCGCCTTGGGATTGTCCACGCTCGTGTTCCGGTACGTGATCGTCCGCAGCGCCGCCTGGTACTGCGCCACAGTCGCCGTACCCGACAGCGTCAGCACGCCCGTCGTCGCGTCGAAGGACCCCGTGATGCCGTTCTGGTCGGTGAAGGCCAGCACGTCCTGCCCCGGCACGAAATTCGTGATCCGCACCACCGCGCCGGCCAGCGTGCCGCCGCTGTCGCTGATGGCCAGCGTGTTGTCGATGACGGTCGCCGGGTCGTTCTCGGCATAGGTGATCGTCCGGCCGCCGGTGAGCGAGGGCGCGGTGTTCGCCAGGGCGGTCTTCACCGTGCTGGTCGCCAGCAGGTTCGAGTCCGCCGCGCCGTCGTTCACGCGGTATTCGACGGTGCGCGTCGCCGTGCCGGGCGCCCCGAGGTTGCTGTAGGTCACGGCGCGCAGCGCGGCCTGCCACTGCGCCAGAGTGGCCGTGCCGCTGGCGGACGCGAGGCTCAGCACGCCGGTCGTGCTGTCGTAGCTGCCGGCGATGTCGCCCATCGTCAGGCCGTCGTTCGTGAAGGCCAGGCGGTCGTTGGCGTCGCGGTTCGCCGTGATGCTGACCGTCGCCGTCGCCAGCGTCGCGCTGTCCACGTCGGTCACGAACAGGGATCCGTTGACGGCCTTGGCCGCGTCGCCCTGGGTGTAGCCCAGCGCCGTGGCCGGGCCGGACAGCACCGGCGCGTCGTTCACGGCCGCGACGGTCACGGTGCTGGTCGCCGCCAGCGAGAAGGCGACGCCGTCGCTCACCCGCCATTCGATGCTGCGCGCGGCGGTGGACGGGTCCTGGCTCGTGCTGGAGTACGTCACCGAGCGCAGCGCCGCCTCGTACTGGGCGCGCGTCGCCGAGCCGCTGAGCGTCAGCACGCCGGTCGCCGCGTTGTAGCTGCCCGTGATGCCGTTCTGGTCGGTGAAGGACAGCAGGTCGCCGCCCGGCTGGAAGGCGCCGGTGATGCGCACCAGGGCGCCGTCCAGGTTGGGCGAATCGGGATCGGTGATCGTGAGGCCCGGGGCCATCACCACCGCTGCGCCGTCCTCGACGTAGGCGGCGCTGCCCGTGCCGCCCAGCGCGGGCGCGACGTTGACTGTGCTCACATCCAGCGTGAGCGTGCGGGGTGTCGCGTCCACCGCGACGCCGCCGTTGGCGACGCCGCCGTCGTCCCGCACGCGGAAGGTGAAGCTGGCGCTGGTGCTGCCGGACGGCGTGTAGCGCAGCTGGCTCGCGGCGAGCTGCGCGGCGGTCACGAAGGTCCCGTCGGCCACGGCCACGCCGTCGAGCGTCAGCGTGCCGGCGCCGGGCCCCGTCACGATCATCACGGCGTCGAAGCCGTCGGCGCCACCGTCCACCGGGTCGGAGAAGCCGAAATCCGCCGCGGTGAGCGCGTACGAGGCGCCTTGCAGGACGGTGATCGTGCGGTCGGCGCCCACGGGCGCGTCGTTCACGGCCGTCACCGATACGGTGGTGGTGAGCGGGTCCGAGCTGTTGGTGCCGTCGCTCGCGGTCCAGGTGATGGTGCGCGGCGCCGTGCCGGGCGCGTCGCTGGTGTTGCGGTAGGTGACGCTGCGCAGCGCGGCCTGGTAGTTCGCGACCGTGGCCGTGCCGCTCAGCGTCAGCACGCCGGTGGCGGCGTCGTAGCTGCCGATGATGCCGTTCTGGTTGGCGAAGGCCAGGACGTCCTGGCCGGCCACGAAGTTGCCCGTGATCGCGATCGTGGCGCCCTGCAGGCTGCCGTTGTCCACGTCGGCCAGCGTGAGCGAGGAATGCAGCGCGATGCCGGCGCCGTTCTCCACGTACGCGACCGCGGCGCTGCCGCCGCCCAGCACCGGCGGCGCGTTGTCGGTGATGACGCGAACGGTGGCCGCCAGCGCCAGCGTCGCCGTGTTGCGGTCGGGCGCGGTGTTGGCGCCGCTGTCCTGCAGCCGCGTGATCGTGACCGTGCGGTTGCCGCCCGTGGGCGCGACGGCGATGTTGCTGTAGCGGATGCCCTCGACGAGCGCCTGGGCCTGCGCGGTGGTGAGGCTGAGGCCGCTGACCGTGAGCGTCGCGGTCGTTCCGGAAACGGCCACCGTGTAGGTGATGCCGCCGATGGTGGTGCTGCCGGCAGCGAGACCGATCGCCTGGCCGTTGATGTCCAGCACTTCGGCCGCGCCGTTGCGCACGTTGCCGACGGTGAGCACCAGCTGCGTGAGGCTCTGGCCCGCCTCGATGGTCGACGCCGCGGCGCCGCTGAACAGGCCCACGGCGGGCCCGCCCTGGTTGAAGGTGGCGCTGGCGGCCGTGGCGGACAGCGTCGGCGCATCGTCCACCGGCCTGACGGTCAGCGCCACCGTCGCCGGGTCGCTGGCGTCGCCGCCGTTGCTGGCCACGAAGGTGACGGTGCGCGCGAGCGCCGACGGCGTCTCGCTCGTGTTGCGGTAGGTGACCGAGCGCAGGGCCGCCTGCCACTCGGCGGCGGTGGCCGTGCCGGTGAGCGTCAGCGTGCCGGTGGCCGCATCCCAGCCCTGCACGGTGATGCCGGCCGCGGCGGCGAACTCCAGCAGGTCCTCGCCCGCCTGGTAGTTGCCGCTGATGCGGATGGTGGCGCCCGTGATCGTGCCGGTGCCGGACACCGTCAGCACCGGCGCGAGGGCCGTGGCGGGGTCGTTCTCCACGTACGCCGTCGTGCCCGTGCCGGCCACCGCGGGCACCGGCCCGCCGACGTCGATCGTGAGCGTGTCCGTGTCCTGCACGGCGACGCCGCTGACCGAGGTGGCGCCGTCGGTGGTCCGCATCACCACCGTGGCCGGCCCGATGTAGCCGGCGGCGGCCTGGAAGCTCAGGCCCGCGAGCGCCGCGTTGACCTGCGCCTGCGTGCCGCTGAAAGTCATGCTGGCGTCGCCGCTGCCGGTGCCGGAGAGGAAGCTCAGCCCGGCCACGCTGGCGAGCGAGAGCGTGCCGTTGGTGGCGGTGAGGCGCACGGTGAGCACGCCGGAGTCCACGTCGGCCACGCTGGCGGCGATCGCGAGCGGCGTGTTGTTGCGCGCGGACAGCAGCGAGGGCAGCGTGTTGACCGGCGCGGCATCGATCGCCAGGTCCTTCTGGCCCGCCAGCGCCGTCGCGCTGCCCGTGGCCGGCAGCGTGAGGTCGGCGGCATTGCCCGCCGCGTCCTTGATCGTGCCGCCGTTCAGCCGCAGCGCGGTGGTCACCGCGTAGTTCAGGTCGGGCGTCGTGTCGCCCGCCTGCACCGTGTACGCGAACACCAGCGAATCGCTGCCGCTGCCGCGCACGTAGCTCGCCGTGCGCGTCGTCCCGGGGAACAGGTCCAGCTGCGGCGTGCCCGTCACCAGCACCTGCTCGGAGAACTTCACCCGCACGAACAGGGTGTCGCCCTCGATCCAGGTGCCGTCCAGGTTGGAGGCGGAGACCAGGCTCACCGTGGGCGGCGAGGCGTCGATGCCGGTCTTGAAGTTCAGCGCGTAGGCGTTGGTGGTGCCCTGGTTCAGCTCGGTGATGCCGATGTAGCGGTTGCCCGAGCCGTCCTGCAACGCCGTGCCCTCGACCTGCACGTTGTAGTCGGTGTTCTGCGCCAGGTCGGCGGACGGGTTCAGCGTGACGGTGCGCCCGTCGGCGCTGTAGCTCACCTGGCTGAAGTCGGCGGAGCTGATGCGCGCGACCACCGCGCCGTCCGAGCTGCGGCGGATGGTGAAGTAGCCGCTGTCCGGGAACACCGCCTCGCTGAAGGTCAGCACGATGTCGGTGGTGACCCGCACGCCCGACTGGTTGTCCGCCGGGCTGAGCGTGCCGCCGGCGTTGCTGGTGACCGCCGTGGCCACCAGCGTCGGCGGCGCGCTGTCGGACAGCTTGTTGGACCCGGTCGTGAAGTTCCACTTGTAGGTGGTGTTCGGGTCGGTGTCGTTCACGCCGGCGGGCAGGCCGCCGGCCAGCAGCGGATGGCCCGCGCTGTCCAGGGCCACGAAGGTGTTGCCCGCCAGGTCCTGGAAGGCGCCGGCGTCGATCTCCAGGTAGTAGGCGGTGCCCGCGGCGAGGTCCAGCACCGGGTTGACCGTGACGGTGCTGCCCCAGAAGCGCACCTGGTCGGGGTCCTTCACGGAGATCGTCTGCACGATCGCGCCGGTGGAGGCGTTGCGGATCACCAGGTTGCCGGTGCCGGGCTGGATGTCCTCGCTGAAGCGCAGGAACAGGTTCGCGTTGGGGGCGATGCCGGTGGCGTCGTCGGCCGGCGTGACGCCGGTGCGCAGGTCCAGGGTCGGGCGCGTCGTGTCGGGCTGCGGCACGACCGTGACGGTCAGGTCCTGCGTGTCCGTGCCGCCCTTGACGGTGGTGGCGCCGCTGTCCGCGTAGTCGCGCACGGCCACGGTCACCTGGTAGCGGCCGTCGCCGTCGGCGTCGGCCGGCGCGCTGGCGCTGGGCGTGAAGCCGGAGGCGAAGCTCAGGACGCCGGTGACCGGGTCGATCGTGAAGCGCGACGCGTCGGCGCCGCCGGCGATGGAATAGCGCAGCGTGTCGCTGGCGTCCGGATCGTGCGCCGCGATCGTGGCGATGTCCGGCTGGCTCTCGCCCACGGTGTACGCGGCGGTCTGTCCGCCGCCGCCGCTGGTGATGATGGGCGGCGAGTTGGACGGGCTCACCACCGGCGAGAAGCCCCCGAGCTGGTCCCAGGTGAGCGTGGACTTGTTGGCGCCGACGATGCCGCCGATGTCGCCGTTCAGCGAGTTCGACTGCGTCGCCGTCGCCAGCAGGAAGCGCATCGGCGAGTCGCGCGTGATCGCGATCCCGCCCGCGGGGTTGCCGGGGATGTTCGTTTCGGCCAGCTCCGCCTTGATCTCGGCGAAGGAGATCTTGTAGGAGACGAAGTAGTCGCTCTTGCCGCTGCCGTCGATGTCGTTGTTGCCGTCCCAGTCGGGGTCGCTGCCGGAGGCGACGGCCGTGAAGGCGTAGTTGCTCCCGTTCAGCGCCCACGAGCGCCCGGAGGACGTGTAGCTCGTGGTGCTGGGGGAGTTGTTCAGGTCCGTGCCGGGATTGAACAGGCCCACGGTCGGCGTGTTCCCGTCGTTGACGATCAGGAACATGTCGATGTCGCCGTTGAGGTCGGCATCGATCCCGATGATCCCGTAGGCGCCGAAGGCGCCGCCGCTGTTGGGGCCGCTCACGCGGAAGCGGAACAGGAGGCTGTCGTCCGCCTCGGTGGCGGTGCCGCCGCCGTCGTCGTAGGCGTAGTACAGCGTCGCGTGGCTGCCGTCCCCGACGATGTCGGTGCTGGCCGCGGCCGCCTGCATGTCGCCGGCCGGATCCTGGCGGGTTCCGTACAGCAGCGGCGTCCACCCGGCCGCGCCCGTGAGGCTCACGGTGGCGAGGCGCGCGCCGTAGTTCGCGCCGTCCGCCGCGCCCAGGAAGGGCGCGGACTCGATGCTGCCGGTGGCGTATTCGAACAGCCAGTTGCCCTGCAGCGCCGAGCCGCCGGTGGCGTCGGTGGAGGCCGCGACGTCGGCGCCGGTGAGCCGCGCCAACTCCTGCACGAAGTCCTGGCCGGCCGGCGTCGCCGCGACGTCGCAGCCATACAGCAGCACGTCGGCGCCTTCGGTGAACGAGGCCTGCAGTGCCTGGAAGGCGCCGGCATGCGCCTGAAGTTGCTCGCGATCGAGCTGGCTGGAGCCGAGCGTGATGTAGCCCGGCGCGCCGTGGCTGACGATGTGGAGGGCCGAGACCGGCGCGCCGGACGCGGCGACGGCCTCCTGGATCTGCGCGACGCCGTCGCGCTGCGCGTCCAGGCGCAGCAGCTTCAGGCCGGGGCGGGCGTTCGTCGCGAGGCTGGCGGCGTCGGGCACCGAGGCATCGATCACCAGCCATTCCACCGGCGCGGGCCGCGCCGCGGGGGCATCCACGGCGGCGGGGGTGGCGCGGGCCAGGGCGTCCAGCAGGCTGCCGGCGGCGGGCGCGCTCGCGTCGCCGCCGTCGGCCGGCCTGGCCACGGCAGCGGCCGTGTCGACGACGGCACCGTCGAACAAGACACGCGGCTCGAGAGCCAGCAACCGGCTGCGGCGCCGCTTCGGCGGCCCGGACCCCTTCGACATCCTTCAGCTCCTTCCGGGGGCTCTACCGGCCCGTTTGCAACATTATGCAACTCCGAGAAACACGTAGATACAACCCGGAGTGCTTGACGCGTGATGCTTTTCCTGATCAGCGAATACTTACGAACTAAGCCTTTTTGGTAATCCTTCACAGGATTCGGCCTAACCTGCTCTACCGTGGATTTTCCTGCAGGCAAACCCGGATTGCCATGCCGGCGGCGCCATGGGGGCGCCCGTTTGGCGTTCGCGCCACAGTCGGCCCGGCGACGGAGCCTTCCAGGGGCCGGTTGCGCCCGAGCCGGCCCTGCCGCAACGGCTACCATTCGCCGCACAGAAGAGGAGACCTGAACTTGCCCGTGATCACCAACATCGAGGACCTGCGCCTGCTGGCGAAGAAGCGCGTGCCGCGCATGTTCTACGACTACGCCGACTCCGGTTCCTGGACCGAGAGCACCTACCGGGCCAACGAGGCGGACTTCGAGCGCATCCTGCTGCGCCAGCGCGTGGCGGTGAACATGGAAGGCCGCAGCACCCGCACCACCATGGTCGGACAGGACGTCGCGATGCCCGTGGCGATCGCGCCGACCGGGCTCACCGGCATGCAGCACGCCGACGGCGAGATCCTCGCCGCGCGCGCGGCGAAGAACATGGGCATCCCGTTCACGCTGTCCACCATGAGCATCTGCTCGCTGGAGGACGTGGCCGAGGCCACGGGCCGCCACCCGTTCTGGTTCCAGCTGTACGTGATGCGCGACCGCGGCTTCATCGAGAGCCTGATCGACCGCGCGCGCGCCGCCAACTGCTCCGCCCTCGTGCTGACGCTGGACCTGCAGATCCTGGGCCAGCGCCACAAGGACCTGAAGAACGGCCTGTCCGCGCCGCCGAAGCTGACGCTCGGCAACATCGCCAACATGGCGACCAAGCCGCGCTGGTGCCTGGGCATGCTGGGCACGAAGCGGCGCCAGTTCGGCAACATCGTCGGCCACGTCAAGGGCGTGGAGAACATGGGTTCGCTCTCCGAGTGGACCAACAAACAGTTCGACCCGCGCCTGTCCTGGAGCGACGTCGAGTGGATCAAGAGCCGCTGGGGCGGCAAGCTGATCCTCAAGGGCGTGCAGGACGTGGAGGACGCGAAGCTGGCCGCCGCCTCGGGCGCCGACGCCGTGATCGTGTCGAACCACGGCGGCCGCCAGCTCGATGGCGCGCCCTCCTCCATCTCGGCGCTGCCCCACATCGTGGAGGCCGTCGGCGACCGCATCGAGGTGCACATGGACGGCGGCATCCGCTCCGGCCAGCACGTGCTGAAGGCCGTCGCGCTCGGCGCGCGCGGCGTCTACATCGGCCGCGCGATGCTCTACGGGCTGGGCGCGATGGGACAGGAAGGCGTGGAGCGGGCCCTGGAGATCATCCGCAACGAGCTGGACCTGTCCATGGCCTTCTGCGGCCGCACCAACATCCGCGACGTCGATCGCGGCATCCTGCTGCCGGGGACATACTGAGCGCACCTTGCGCCGTATCGCCCACCTCGACATGGACGCGTTCTTCGCGTCCGTGGAGCTGCTTCGCTATCCGCAGCTGAAGGGGCTGCCGGTGGTGATCGGCGGCGGGCGGCGCCGCGCCGACGACGAGCTGCTGCAGCGCTTCGCCGGCCGGCCGCTCGCGAAGATACCGGTCGAGGCCTTCCCGCTGCTCAAGGACTACGTGGGCCGCGGCGTGATCACCACGGCCACCTATCCCGCGCGCCAGTTCGGCGTCGGCTCCGCCATGGGCATGATGAAGGCGGCGAAGCTGTGCCCGCAGGCCATCGTGCTGCCGGTGGACTTCGACGAGGTGCGCCGCTACTCGCGCGCGTTCAAGGGCATCATCCGCGAGATCGCGCCGGTGATGGAGGACCGCGGCATCGACGAGGTCTACATCGACTTCACCGAGGTGCCGGGCGGGCAGCGCGAGGGCGGACGCGTGCTGGCCCGCCTGATCCAGAAGTCCATCCACGCGGAGACCGGCCTCACCTGCTCCATCGGCGTCGCGCCCAACAAGCTGATCGCCAAGATGGCGAGCGAGTTCGAGAAACCCAACGGCATCTCGATCGTGTACGAGGCGGACGTGCAGGCGCGCATCTGGCCGCTGCCGGTGCGCAAGATCAACGGCATCGGCCCCAAGTCCGAGGCCAAGCTGCACCGGCTGCACCTGCACACCATCGGCGACATCGCCGCGCAGTCGCGCGACTGGCTGGTGGACAACTTCGGCCAGGCCTACGGCAGCTGGATGCACGACGCCGCCTGGGGCCGCGACGACCGCCCGGTGGTGACCGAGAGCGAACCGGTCTCCATGAGCCGCGAGACCACCTTCGACCGCGACCTGCACGCCGTGCGCGACCGCGCCGAGCTCGGGGCCATCTTCACCGACCTGTGCACGCGCGTGGCCGAGGACCTGCGGCGCAAGGGCTACGTGGGCCGCACCATCGGCATCAAGCTGCGCTACGACGACTTCCGCACCGCCACGCGCGACCACACGCTCCAGCACTACACCGACGATGCGGCCGCGATCCGGCGCGCGGCCGGCCTGTGCCTGAAGCGCGTCGACCTGCGCCGGCGCCTGCGCCTGCTCGGCGTGCGCGTGGGCAAGCTGGCGCGCGCCGATGCGGTCGCGCAGGCAACGCCCGCGCCCCCGCTCGCGGCCGAACACACGCCCGACTTGTTTCAGGCGGAAGCGCCGCGGGAAATCGGCTGACAAGAGCCTGTGGCAATCGGCTGATGGCCTCGCGCTGACACGGAACTTACAGTGGCCCGCAAGCCCCAGTTCCCGGGGCGCATGCTGCGGAGAGCCTGACCATGGACCTGGATGCCTTGCAGCGCATCAAGCGCTGGCACGTGCGCCACCAGAACGAGCACCCGGTGGAATACCGCGCGTGGGACACGATGCTCACCCTGTGGCTGGTGGGCTGGGTCGGGTGGATCCCGGCCTTTGCCTTCGACGCCCTCTGGGCCGCGCCGCTGCTCGCGCTGGCGATGTCCGCACCCAGCCTGTACGTCACCTTGCGCGAGAAGGCGCACAAGGCGCGAAGGCTGCGGTGCGATTGGCTGGATGTGCGTTGACGGTGGGGTGCCGAGGCTCGGCTTCGCCTCACCTCGGGCTACGCGCTGCATGGCAGCGCTCGATCGCTGCGCTCACCGCCAGCCTGCGGGGAAGCAGCTACTGACGGGCGGTGCGCACGTTCGCAGGCAGCGCCATCGGGTGGCTGGTGCGCAGCGGATTGATGTCCAGGCCGCCGCGGCGCGTGTAGCGCGCGTAGACCGCCAGGCGCGAGGGACGGCACTGCCGCCAGAGGTCCATGAAGATCCGTTCCACGCACTGCTCGTGGAACTCGTTGTGGTTGCGGAAGCTCACGAGGTAGCGCAGCAGGCCGGCCTGCTCGATCTGCGGTCCCGTGTAGCGGATCTGCACGCTGCCCCAGTCGGGCTGGCCCGTGACCAGGCAGTTGCTCTTCAGCAGGTTGCTGGTCAGGACCTCCTCCACCGGCTGCTCGTCCACCGCCGCCAGCAGTTCGGGCGCCGGCGTGTACTGCGTGCAGTCGACGTCCAGCCGGTCCAGGCTCAGGCCGTCGAGTTCGTGGATCGGTTCGCGGTCGAACGCGTCCGGCAGGACCAGGCGCACCCCGACCGACGCCGGGTGCTCCGCGCCGCGCCAGGTGGCTTCGGCGAGGTCGGCCCGCAGCCGCTCGCGCACGGCGTCGGCGCTCGCGAACACCGTGCCGTTGTAGCTGGCCAGGTAGAGCTTGAGCGACTTGCTCTCGACGATGTTGGGCGTCTCGCAGGGGATGGTGAACTGCGCGATCGCGACCTGCGGCTTGCCGCGCGGGTTGAGCCAGCTCAGCTCGAAGGCCGTCCACAGGTCGGCGCCGAAGAAGGGCGGCGCGCCCGGGATGCCGATCTCCGCGCGCTTGGCCGCGCGCGCGATCGGGTAGAGCAGGCTCGCGTCGTACTGGTCGGCATAGCGCGCCGGCTTGCCGAGTTGCGACTGTTCGGGCGAATTCATGGCGATCCCGCTACTCGAAGCGCCGCTCGCGCAGCCACTTGGTGGCGATCCACTTCTCGCCGGCGAGCACCGGCGCGCCGCCATGCAGCGAGCGCGTGGCGGGATGCGCCCGCTCGTAGCTGAAGAACACCGCGTTGCCGCGCTTGGGCCCGACTTCCAGGTGCACGTCGGGGAACACCGTGCCGCCGCCCTTGCCGGGCTCGGCCAGGTACATGATCACCGTGCCCACGCGCTGGCCGCCGCGCCGCAGGATGGTCGGGGTGCCCGGCTCGTTCGGGTCGAAGTAGTCGTAGTGCGGCTTGTATTCCGCGCCCGGGCCGTACTGCAGGATCTGCAGGCCCTCGCCGTTCTCCTCCGGCCAGTTCACCAGCCGCGCGATGCGCCGCTCGATGCGCTGCACCAGTTCGTTCTCGCCGCGCTGGAAGAACATGCCGTTGCTGGTGCGGTCGGCGTTGACCTCCTCGCCGCCGGTCTTGGTGGCCACGGTCAGCGAACGCGCCAGGCGCGGCTTGGCCAGTTCGATCAGCTGCTCGCACTCCTCGTCGGACAGCAGGCCGCCGAACACCACCACGCGCGGGTTGTACATGGCCTGCAGCACGGCAACCTGCCGGTCGCCCGCGTCCACGTACAGCGGCGACTCGTCCAGCACCGGATCGGGGACCGGCACGGCCGGCGGCAGGCCCTGCGCCTGCGCCTGGCCCTCGAGGTGGCCGCGCAGCGTCGTCTCCATGGCCTCGACCGCGACGTCCTCGGTCCAGCCCGAGGCGATCATGGCCTTGAGCACCGACTCGGCGCCATGGCCGGCCTCGGCCTGCTCGACGATCCACTTGCGCAGCTCCGGCGTCACCTGCTGCTGGGTTCGGGTCGTGTTCATGCTGCTGTCCTGCGCCTGAAGACCAGCCGCTCGGGCTGCGAGGCGGCCGGGTCGAAGGCATAGCCTCCGAGGTTGAAGTTCTCGAGCCTGCGCGGGGTCTCCACCCTGTGCATGATCGCGTAGCGGGCCATCAGGCCGCGCGCCTTCTTCGCCGGGAAGCTGATCACCTTCCAGCCACCCGGCTTCCACTCCTCGAACACGCACTCGATCACGCGCGCCTTGAGCGCCCTGCGGTCGACCGAGCGGAAATATTCCTGCGACGCGAGGTTGATCACCACCGGGGTCTTGTCGGCCGCCAGCTCCGCGTTCAGGAATTCGGCGATGCGGGCGCCCCAGTACTGGTACAGGTTGGCGGCATCGCCCACCTTCAGCGACGTGCCCATTTCCAGCCGGTAGGGCTGCATCCAGTCGAGCGGCCGCAGCACGCCGTACAGGCCGCTCAGGATGCGCAGGTGCTGCTGCGCCCAGTCCAGGTCCGCCGGCGCCAGCTGCTTCGCCTGCAGGCCGTCGTAGACGTCGCCGTCGAAGGCCAGCACGGCCTGCCGGGAATTGCGGGCCGTGAACTTGGGCGACCAGGCCTGGTAGCGCGCGACGTTGAGGGCCGCCAGCGGGTCGCTGATGTCCATGAGCGTGGCCAGCTGCTGCGGCGACTTGCGCCGCAGCACCTCGATCAGGCGCGCGGAATCGGCGGCGAAGGCCGGCAGCGTGTGCGGCAGCTCCGGGAGCGGCGAGTCGTAGTCCAGCGTCTTCGCCGGGGAAAGCAGGAACAGCATGGGACCCGAGTCTAGGCGCGTCGCCAGGCCCGGCGGGCGAGCCACTCGCAGGTGGCGACCGCGACCACGAGCGCGGCATAGGTGGCCATCTTGCCGTCGCGGCCGAAATACCACAGTCCCGCCACCAGCACCGCCACGCCCACGGCGGAATCCAGGACGAACGGCAGCCACCAGCGGCCCGGGCGGGCGCTGCGGGGGACCACCACGCGCGCGGCCAGGGCCACGAGCACCCCCACGGCCAGGGCGGGAGCCACGAAGCTCAGGAGGTGCAGCAGGAAGGCGAGCGGGCCCATGGTCGATTGATCTGGCGCAAGCGGAATTGCCCCGTCCAAGTACTTGATCTGGATCGAATTTTATAATTCGGCGCATGGCAGTCTGGGCACTGGGCATCAACCACACGACGGCACCGCTGGATCTGCGGGGCCGCTTCGCGTTCGCCCTCGACCAGATCGCGCCCACCTTGCACGGATTGCGCGACAGCGTGGGGGCCCGCCTGGGCGGCCAGCCCGAGGCCGCCATCCTGTCCACCTGCAACCGCACGGAAATCTATTGCGCCGGCGCGCAGCACCAGATCGACGGCACCGTCGAATGGCTCGCGCACGCGGGCGGCGTCCAGCCGGCGCTGCTGCGCAGCCACTCCTACCAGCTGCAGGACGCCGGCGTGGCGCGCCATGCGTTCCGGGTGGCGAGCGGCCTGGACTCCATGGTGCTCGGCGAAGCCCAGATCCTCGGGCAGCTGAAGGATGCCGTGCGCGTGGCCGACGAGGCCGGCGCGCTGGGCACCACGCTCAACCAGCTGTTCCAGCGCTCCTTCGCCGTCGCCAAGGAGGTCCGCACTTCCACCGAGATCGGCGCCCATTCGATCAGCATGTCGGCCGCCGCCGTGCGCCTGGCCGGGCAGCTGTTCGAGGACCTCACCAAGGTGCGCGTGCTGTTCGTCGGCGCCGGCGAGATGATCGAGCTGGCCGCCACGCACTTCGCGGCGCGCAGCCCGAAGTCCCTGGTGATCGCCAACCGCACGCTGGAGAGAGGCGAGAAGCTCGCCAGCCGCTTCGGCGGCGAGGTGATGCGGCTGGCCGACCTGCCAGCGCGCCTGCACGAATTCGACGTGGTGGTGAGCTCCACGGCGAGCACCCTGCCCATCATCGGCCTGGGCGCGGTCGAGCGGGCGCTGAAGGCGCGCAAGCACCGCCCCATGTTCATGGTGGACCTGGCGGTGCCGCGCGACATCGAGCCCGAGGTGAAGCAGCTGGAGGACGTGTACCTCTACACCGTGGACGACCTCGCCCACGTGGTGCAGACCGGCCAGGCCAGCCGGCAGGCCGCCGTCGCCCAGGCCGAGGCGATCATCGACGCGGGCGTGCAGAGCTTCGTGCATTGGCTCGGCCAGCGCGACGTCGTCCCGCTGATCCAGCAGCTCAACGCCCAGACGGACGAATGGCGCGCCGCCGAGGTCGCCCGGGCGCGCAAGCTCCTGGCCCGAGGCGAGGACGTCGACGCCGTCCTGGAAGCCCTCTCCCGCGGCCTCACCCAGAAGATGCTGCACGGCGCCATGGCCGAACTGCGCGCCGGCGACGCCGAAGCCCGCCAGCGCGCCAGCTCCGCGATCGAGCACTTCTTCCTGCGCAAGGAGCGTTAGCTGCGCCGCGTCGCGCGCAGCCTCGACTCCGGAATACCGGACGCAAAAGTCGCGAAGGTTGCGCAAAAGTCGCAAAGGAACATCCTATGTTCGTTTTGCGACTTTGGATGTCCTCTTTTGCGCCCTTTGCGTCCGGCAGTCCTCTCCCCAGCCCAGTGAAACCCTTCCTCCGCCAGCAACTCGAGCGCTTCCCCGTCCGCCTGCAGGAACTCGACTTCTTCCTTTCGCAGCCGGACGTCGTGAGCAACATGGAGCGCTTCCGCGAGCTCACGCGCGAGCATGCGGAGGTGAGCGAGGTGGCGGGCGCCTTCCAGCGCTTCCTGCAGCGCGAGCGCGACCTGGCGCAGGCGCGCGAGATGATGGACGACCCCGAGCTGGCCGAGATGGCCCGCGAGGAGATCGCCACGCTCGACGAGGAGCTGCCCGCCCTCGAAAGCGAGCTGCAGGCCATGCTGCTGCCGCGCGACCCGGACGACGTGCGCAACACCTTCCTGGAGATCCGCGCCGGCACCGGCGGCGACGAATCGGCGCTGTTCGCCGGCGACCTGCTGCGCATGTACACGCGCTACGCCGAGCGCCAGGGCTGGCGCACCGAGATCGTCAGCGAAAGCGAGGGCGAGGTCGGCGGCTACAAGGAAGTCGTGCTCCACGTGATCGGCGAGGGCAGCTACGGCAAGCTCAAGTTCGAGTCGGGCGGCCACCGCGTGCAGCGCGTGCCGGCCACCGAGAGCCAGGGCCGCATCCACACGAGCGCCTGCACCGTCGCGGCCCTGGCCGAGCCCGACGAGGCCGCGGCCGTGCAGATCAACCCGGCCGACCTGCGCATCGACACCTTCCGCGCTTCCGGCGCCGGCGGCCAGCACGTGAACAAGACCGATTCGGCCGTGCGCATCACGCACCTGCCCACGGGCATCGTGGCCGAGTGCCAGGACGACCGCTCGCAGCACCGCAACAAGGCCAAGGCGCTGCAGGTGCTGGCCGCGCGCATCCAGGAGAAGGAGCGCTCCGAGCGCGCCGCAAAGGAGGCCGCCACGCGCAAGGGCCTGATCGGCAGCGGCGACCGCTCCGACCGCATCCGCACCTACAACTTCCCGCAGGGCCGGCTCACCGACCACCGCATCAACCTGACGCTCTACAAGCTCGGCGCCGTGATGGAGGGCGAGCTGGACGAGGTGGTCGACGCCCTGCTGCTCGCCCGCCGCGCCGAACAGCTGGAGGAGCTCGAGGTCGGCCTGGGCGCCGCACGCCCATGACCCTGAAGGAGGCGCTGGCCGCGGCGGCGGCGCTCGGGCTGGCGCGGCTCGACGCCCAGCTGCTGCTGCTGCACGCGCTGGGACGGCCCGCCGAGGACCGCGGCTGGCTGCTCGCGCACGACGAGGACGCGCTGGCACCGGCGCAGGAGGAAGCCTTCCTGTCCCTCGCCCGCCGCCGCGCCGCCGGCGAGCCGGCCGCCTACCTGCTGGGGGAAAAGGAATTCTTCGGCCTGCCGCTGCAGGTGGACGCGCGCGTGCTGGTGCCCCGCCCCGACACGGAGACGCTGGTGGAATGGGCGCTCGCGCTGCTGGAGGGCCGCACCGCGCCGCGCGTGATCGATCTCGGCACCGGCAGCGGCGCGATCGCGCTGGCCCTGCAGTCGGCGCGCCGGGACGCGCAGGTGGAAGGGGTGGACCGCAGCCCGGCGGCCCTGGAGGTCGCGTCGGCGAACGCGCGGCGGCTGGGCCTGCCGGTGCGCTTCCGCCAGGCCGACTGGCTGCAGGGCGCGGGACGCTACGACCTGGTCGTGAGCAATCCGCCCTACGTGGCCGTGGCGGACCCGCACCTGCCCGCGCTGCGCCACGAGCCCGCCGAGGCGCTGGTGGCCGGCGCCGACGGGCTGGACGACCTGCGCGCCATCATCGCGGCCGCGCCGGCGCACCTGCTTCCCGGCGGCTGGCTGCTGCTGGAGCACGGCTGGGACCAGGGCCCGGCCGTGCGTGCCCTGCTCGGCGCCGCACGCTTCGCGCAGGTGGCCACGCGGCGCGACCTGGGCGGCCAGGAGCGCTGCAGCGGCGGCAGGCTCGAACTGGGATAATCGACCCAAGCTTCCAGACTTCCGCCAGGAGAACTTTCCATGTCCGACGCCCAGCAACGCATCGCCGACCTCGTGCAGCACAACGACATCGTGCTGTTCATGAAGGGCAACGCGTCCTTCCCCATGTGCGGCTTCTCGGGCCGCGCCGTGCAGATCCTCAAGGCCTGCGGCGTCGACCTGCAGCAGCTGAAGACCGTCAACGTGCTGGAGGACGACGAAATCCGCCAGGGCATCAAGGAATTCAGCAACTGGCCCACGATCCCGCAGCTGTACGTGCGCGGCGAATTCGTCGGCGGCTCCGACATCATGATGGAGATGTACCAGAGCGGCGAGCTGCAGCAGGTGCTGGGGACGCCCGCGCAGTCCTGAGGGAGGACCTCAGCTGTCGGCTCCTGCTGACACGCGCGCGGGCAGCGGCGCGCATCCCTTGCTCGTCCCTTCGGCCTATGCTGGAATAAAGCACAGTCGTTGAAGGAGTGGCGCTCATGGACTCTCGCAGCCTCGTTCCCCAGAACCCGGGCCTCCAGTTGCCCATTGCCAACCTGCGCAATGTCTTCCGGCCGCACGACGTCGAGCGCAAGCTCGCCAAGCTGCCGGCGCGCGAGCACGAGAACCTGCGGGCGACCTACGAACGCATGCTCGAGCGCGGCCCGGAACGCTTCCAGGTCAAGCCCAGCGGCGTGCCGGAAATGGCCGGGCTCTACGAGCAGCTGCCCAACTTCGCCGACGCGCTGGACGACGTGAAGCGCCACGTCGCGCTGTCGCAGGACGCCGGCGAAGGCATCGAGATCACGCCGATGCTGCTGCTGGGCCCGCCCGGCATCGGCAAGACCCACTTCGCGCGGCAGCTCGCCGACCTGCTCGGCACCGGCATGAGCCTGGTGCCGATGAGCTCGATGACGGCCGGCTGGCTGCTGTCCGGCGCCTCGTCGCAATGGAAGGGCGCGAAGCCCGGCAAGGTGTTCGAGGCGATCGTCGACGGCCAGTACGCCAACCCGGTGATCGTGGTCGACGAGATCGACAAGGCCAGCGCCGATGCGCAGTACGACCCCCTGGGCTCGCTGTACAGCCTGCTGGAGCACGACACGGCCGGCGCCTTCATGGACGAATTCGCCGAGGTGGCGATCGACGCGAGCCAGGTGATCTGGATCATGACGGCCAACGACGAGCGCTGCATCCCCGAGCCGATCCTGAACCGCATGAACGTGTTCACGATCGACCCGCCCACGCTGGACCAGGCCCGCGCGATCGCGCGCAACCTCTACCAGTCCATCCGCGGCGAACACGGCTGGGGCCGCCGCTTCGACCCGGAGCCCGCCGACGACGTGCTGGACGCCCTGGCCGAACTCGCCCCGCGCGAAATGCGCCGCGCCCTCATGACCGGCTTCGGCAACGCCCGCCTGGCGCAGCGCGAAAGCGTGCTGGCGGAAGACCTGCCGAAGGCTTCCGGCAGCAAGACGAAGATCGGCTTTCTACAATAAGCGGGTCGGCGGAGATTGGAACGCAGAGGACGCAGAGGTTACGCAGAGGAACGCAGAGAACAGCCAAGTATGGGATGTTCCTCTGCGCACTCTGCGTAACCTCTGCGCACTCTGCGTTCTCCTCTATCCCTACACCCAGGCCCACCGGCGCGCCGCCGAGAACACCGCGGTCGGGTATTGCGGCTTGCCGCGGCTGCCGTTGTAGCGGCCGAGGGCCATGTAGAGGTCGCCGTTTTCGCGGTCGAGGTAGTGGCGCAGGATCACGCAGCCGAAGCGCAGGTTGGTCTGCATGTGGAAGAGGATCGACGGGTCGCCGTTGCCGATCAGGCGGGTCCAGAAGGGCATCACCTGCATGTAGCCGCGCGCGCCCACCCGGCTCACGGCGAACTTGCGGAAGTTGCTTTCCACCTGGATCAGCCCCAGCACCAGCCCCGTGTCCAGTCCCGCCCGCTTGCTCTCGTACCAGGCGGTCTGCAGGAATTCCTTGCGCTGGTTCCACACCGGCATGCGCTTCTCCAGCTTCCGGCTCATCGCGCCCAGCCAGCGCAGGTACTCCAGCAGGCCGTCGCGGTCGGGGAATTCCGGCACCGGCGGCGCGCCGTAGGCGACCGCCGAACTGAGCGCGGTGCGCACCGAGTCGGCGAGCGGCTCCTCGATCTGTCCGCCCGCGCGGGCCGGGCCGCCCAGCAGCCACAGGCCGGCCCCGGCCAGCGCCGGGGCGAGGCAGCCCCGCCGCGTGATCACGCCGCGAGCCGCCCCTGGACGAAGGCGGCGATCTCGCCCGCGGCCACCTTGGTGGCGGCGGTGTCGCGGCGATGCTGGTATTCCACCTGGCCTTCCTTCAGGCCACGGTCGGAGATCACGACGCGGTGCGGCACGCCGATCAGTTCCCAGTCGGCGAACATCGCGCCCGGGCGCTCGCCGCGGTCGTCCAGCATCACGTCGACGCCGGCCCGTGCCAGCGTGTCGTGCAGCTGCTCGGCGGCCGACTTCACCTCCGCGCTGCGGTCCATGCCGATCGGGCAGATCACCACCGTGAAGGGCGCGATCGCGTCGGGCCAGATGATCCCGCGCTCGTCGTGGTTCTGCTCGATGGCGGCGGCCGGCAGGCGCGTGATGCCGATGCCGTAGCAGCCCATCTCGAACACCTTGGGCTTGCCGTCCTCGTCGAGGAAGGTGGCGTCCATCGCCTGGCTGTACTTGGTGCCGAGGTAGAAGATGTGGCCGATCTCGATGCCGCGCTCGATCGCGAGCGGCCCCTTGCCGTCCGGCGACGGGTCGCCCTCCACCACGTTGCGCAGGTCGGCCACCGCATCGGGCTCGGGCAGGTCGCGGCCCCAGTTCACGCCGGCGAGGTGGACGTCCTCCTCGTTGGCGCCGCAGATCCAGTCGGCCATCACGGCGACCTCGCGGTCGGCCACGATCTTCACCGGCTGCTTCAGGCCGATGGGGCCCAGGTAGCCGGGCTTGCAGCCGAAGTGCGCCTGGATCTCGGGCACGGTGGCGAAGCGGAAGCCCGCGTCCAGCCCCGGCACCTTGCCGACCTTGATCTCGTTCATGTCGTGGTCGCCGCGCAGCAGCAGCAGCCACACGGTGGACTTCTTCACCTGGCCGGCGTCGTCGAGTTCGTCCGTGGCCAGCACCAGCGACTTCACCGTCGTGGCGAGCGGCACGCCCAGCAGCTGCGCGACTTCCTCGCAGGTCGCCTTGCCGGGCGTGGGCACCTTTTTCATGGCCTGCGCCGCGGCGGGCCGCGGGCCCTGCGGCGCCAGCGCCTCGGCCTTCTCCATGTTGGCCGCGTAGTCGCTGCCCGGGCAGTAGACGATCGCGTCCTCGCCGGTGGCGGCGATCACCTGGAATTCCTCGGACAGGTCTCCGCCGATGGCGCCGCTGTCGGCCGCGACGGCGCGATAGCGCAGGCCGAAGCGGTCGAAGATGCGGCGGTAGGCCTGCGCCATGATCTCGTAGCTGCGCTTCGCGGCCTCGCGGTCGCGGTCGAAGCTGTAGGCGTCCTTCATGATGAACTCGCGCCCGCGCATCAGGCCGAAGCGCGGCCGGCGCTCGTCCCGGAACTTCGTCTGCACCTGGTACAGGTTCTTCGGCAGCTGCTTGTAGCTGCGCAGCTCCTGGCGGGCGATGTCGGTGACGACCTCCTCGCTGGTGGGCTGCACCACGTAGTCGCGCTCGTGCCGGTCCTTGATGCGCAGCAGCTCGGGGCCCATCTTGTCGAAGCGGCCGCTTTCCTGCCAGAGCTCCGCCGGCTGCACGACGGGCATGGTGCACTCCACGGCACCCGCGCGGTCCATCTCCTCGCGCACGATCGCCTCGACCTTGCGGATGACGCGCAGCCCCATGGGCATGTAGGTGTAGATGCCCGTGCCCAGCTTCTTGATCATGCCGGCGCGGGTCATCAGCTTGTGGCTGGCGACTTCGGCGTCGGCCGGGGCTTCCTTCAGGGTGGAAATCAGGAACTGCGAGGCTCTCATCAAATCGGGCGAGGAGTGGGGACTGGCTGAGCCCTTCCAGCGCGCGGAGGCGCCGTGCATAATGAACTCAGTTCAAAGATTTGGGGTGTGATTATGCTTGACCGGGACGGCTTCAGGCCCAACGTCGGCATCATCCTGCTCAACCAGAAAAACCAGGTGTTCTGGGGCAAACGCATCAGGACGCACAGCTGGCAGTTCCCGCAGGGCGGCATCGACCGCGGCGAAAGCCCCGAACAGGCGATGTTCCGGGAACTCCACGAGGAAATCGGGTTGAAGCCGGAACACGTGCGCATCGTCGCCCGCACGCGCGACTGGCTGCGCTACGAGGTTCCCGAGCGCTACATCCGCCGCGACGCGCGGGGCCACTACAAGGGCCAGAAGCAGATCTGGTTCCTCCTGCAGCTGACCGGCCAGGACTGGAACCTGAACCTGCGCGCCACCAACCACCCGGAGTTCGACGCCTGGCGCTGGAACGACTACTGGGTGCCGCTGGACGTGGTGGTGGAGTTCAAGCGCGGGGTGTACGAGATGGCCTTGCGCGAACTGGCGCGCTACCTGCCCCGCAACGACCACCGCAACCGCTACCTGCGCAGCGGCATGCGCACGCGCGACGCCGAGCACGGCCTGCACGAGGCGGGCGCCGGCCCGCTGCCGTCGCCCGGCATGGAGCTGCCGCCGGGGGCGACTTTCGAACCGAATCCGCAGGGACGCGCCGAGCCCGTGTCCGTCAAGGGAAAGCATGCATCGTAGGATCCTGGCGCTGGCCTTCTGCAGCGCCGCCGCCGTCTCGGCCCAGACCATCCCGGACATCTTCACCGACTGGAAGGAAATCGAGGTCCCGCCGCCGCCGGCGCTGCGCACCGAGGGGCTGATCCCCGTGGAGGTGACGGGCAGCAGCCTTCGCTTCGCCGTGGACCCGGCGTCGATCCGGATCGGCACCGACGGCGTGGTGCGCTACGTGGTCGTCGCCACCAGCAGGAGCGGAACGGTCAACGGCATGTACGAAGGCATCCGCTGCAACACGGGCGAGGTGAAGACGTATGCCTGGCACAACCCGGGCAGCGGCTGGGTGCCGGCGAGCCGGGCGGAATGGCAGAACATCTACCGCACCCCCAACTCCCGCCACAGCCTGGCGATCGCGCAGAGCGGCGTGTGCCTGGACGCCGCGCCGAACGGAACGGCCGAACAGATCGCGCGCGACCTGCGAGCGCCGGTGACGACGCGCTTCCTGCGCGGGGGCGTGAACCGGTGATGCTGGGGTTCGCTGCGCTCACCGCCAGCCTACGCAATCACCGGCCTCGTAGGCTGGCGACGGCCACAGGCCGGCGGGAGGTGAGCGCAGCGAACCCCAGCGGCCTTCAGCGCGTCATCACCAGGTTCGTCCGGTCGATCATCTCCGGCTCGGCCACGTATCCCAGCAACTTCTCGATCGCGCGGGAGGGCTGGCGGCACAGCAGCCGCGCCTCGGCCGAGGCGTAGTTCGCCAAGCCGCGGGCGATTTCGCGCCCGGCCGGGTCGCGCACGGCGATGACGTCGCCGCGCGAGAAGTCGCCGTCCACCGCCGTCATGCCGATCGTCAGCAGGCTCTTGCCTTCCGCGCGCAGCTTGGCCGCCGCGCCGGCGTCCACCGTGACGGCGCCACGCAGCTGCAGCTGGTCGGCCATCCAGCGCTTGCGCGCCTGGCTCTTCTGCGTCGGCGCCAGCAGCAGCGTGCCGATGATCTCGCCACGCGCGAGGCGGATCAGGCAATCGGGCTCGCGGCCCCAGGCGATCACTGTGGAAGCCCCTGATCCCGCCGCCCGCTTGGCCGCGAGCACCTTGGTGATCATCCCGCCCTTGCCGATGCTCGAGCCGGCGCCCCCCGCCATGGCTTCCAGCGCCGGGTCGCCCGCCCGCGCCTCCTGGATGAAGCGCGCCTGGGGATCCTTGCGCGGGTCGGCGCTGTACAGGCCCTTCTGGTCGGTCAGGATCACCAGCAGGTCGGCCTCGACCAGGTTCGCCACCAGCGCGCCCAGCGTGTCGTTGTCGCCGAACTTGATCTCGTCGTTGACGACCGTGTCGTTCTCGTTGATCACCGGCAGCACGTGCAGCTGCAGCAGCGTGAGCAGCGTCGAGCGGGCGTTCAGGTAGCGCTCGCGGTCCGCCAGGTCGGCGTGCGTCAGCAGCACCTGCGCCGAGGCGAGCCCCTGCTCGCGCAGCTTGGTCTCGTACATCTGCGCCAGGCCCATCTGGCCCACGGCGGCGGCGGCCTGCAGCTCGTTGATCTCGCGCGGGCGCGTGCGCCAGCCCAGGCGCTTCATGCCTTCGGCGATGGCGCCGCTGGAAACCATGATCACCTCGCGCCCGTCCGCCGCCAGCGCGGCGAGCTGCCGGCTCCATTCGGCGATGGCGCGCTCGTCCAGCCCGCGGCCCTCGTTGGTGACCAGGCTGGACCCGACCTTCACGACGATGCGCCGCGCCTCGCGCAGCGCCGCCGATTCCTTGCTTGCGCTCATGAAGCCGGATTGTCGCCGCCCGCGAAGCGCGGGTCGACCTCCGCCACCGGCGGCTGCTCCGCCAGCTGCTGCGCGCGCACCTGCTGGTACACGGCCTGCACCAGGTGCTCGCAGCCCTCGCGCGTGAGCGCGCTGATCTCGAACACGGGGCCCTTGTAGCGCATGCGCTTCACGAAGTCCTTCACGCGCGCGGCGCGTTCTTCCGCCGGCACCATGTCCAGCTTGTTCAGCACCAGCCAGCGCGGCTTCTCGTACAGCCCCGGGTCGTACTTCTTCAGCTCCGCGACGATGGCCTTCGCCTGCGCGACCGGGTCGACGTCCTCGTCGAAGGGCGCGATGTCCACCACGTGCAGCAGCAGGCGCGTGCGCTGCAGGTGGCGCAGGAACTGGTGGCCCAGGCCGGCGCCTTCGGCGGCGCCCTCGATCAGGCCCGGAACGTCGGCGACCACAAAGCTCTGCTCCGGCCCCACGCGCACCACGCCCAGGTTCGGGTGCAGCGTCGTGAAGGGATAGTCGGCGATCTTCGGCCGCGCGTTGGAGACGGCGGCGATCAGCGTGGACTTGCCGGCGTTGGGCATGCCCAGCAGGCCGACGTCGGCCAGCACCTTCAGCTCCAGCTTGAGGCTCTTCTTCTCGCCGGGCCAGCCGGGCGTCTTCTGCCGCGGCGCCCGGTTGATCGAGCTCTTGAAGCGCATGTTGCCGAAGCCCCCGTCGCCGCCCTTGGCGATCAGCACCTTCTCGCCGGGCACCAGCAGCTCGTACAGCACCTCGCCGGTCTCGGCGTCGCTCAGGATCGTGCCCACCGGCATCTTCAGCGTGATGTCGTGGCCGGCCGCGCCGAACATGTCGGAGCCCATGCCGTGCTCGCCGCGCCCGGCCTCGTGCCGGCGCGAGAAGCGGTAGTCGACCAGCGTGTTCAGGTTCGGGTCCGCGACGGCCCACACGTGGCCGCCCCGGCCGCCGTCGCCGCCGTTCGGGCCGCCGAATTCCTTGTACTTCTCGTGGCGGAACGAGACGCAGCCGTTCCCGCCATCGCCGGCGGCGATGTCGATGAATGCCTCGTCGACGAATTTCATGCTGGGTCCTCAAACGACGAAGCCCCGACAAGTCGGGGCTTCGCAACTTGCGGCTCGAGGTTAACTCAAGCCGCCGGGATCACGTTGACCGTGTGCTTGTTCAGCGCGCCCTTGACCTGAAACTGCACGTGGCCGTCCACCAGGGCGAACAGCGTGTGGTCCCGGCCCACGCCGACGTTGTTGCCGGGGTGGAACTTGGTGCCGCGCTGGCGCACGATGATGGAGCCGGCGCTGATGAGTTCGCCGCCGAAGGCCTTGACGCCCAGCATCTTCGGCTGGGAATCGCGCCCGTTTCGCGTGGAGCCGCCGCCTTTTTTCTGTGCCATTTCCCGTTCTCCTCAGGCGCCGGCGATGTCACCGATCTGCAGTTCGGTGTATTGCTGGCGGTGGCCCTGGTGCTTCTGGTAGTGCTTGCGACGGCGCATCTTGAAGATGCGCACCTTGTCGTGCTTGCCGTGCGCCACGACCGTGGCCTTCACCGTGGCACCCGACACCAGGGGGACGCCGATCTTCAGGTCGCCGCCGTTGCCGACTGCGAGAACCTGGTCGATCGTGATTTCCTGGCCGATGTCCGCAGCAATCTGTTCTACCTTGATCTTGTCGCCGGAAGCAACGCGATACTGCTTGCCACCGGTTTTTATGACCGCGTACATGGTTGACCTCACAAAGGGGTGGGCCCGGACGGGCCCGCTCTTTCCCGGACGGATTTCCGGAAAGCCCGCGACTATAGCATAGTTGGTGGTCGCTCACAAGGAAGCGCGCGGCAGAGCCCGGGAGCGGCGAGGGCCGTTCCTATAATCCGGCAACTCTGCGGATCCCTCTCTTGACCGATTCCTCCCCCAGCGCCGCCCCCGTCCTGTCCCTGGTCGCGGACGACATGCGCGAGGTGGACGCCGTGATCGCCCGCCGCCTCGCTTCCGGGGTGCCCCTGGTGGGCGAGGTGTCCCGCTACATCATCTCCTCGGGCGGCAAGCGCCTGCGCCCGGCCCTGCTGCTCCTGGTGTGCGGTGCCCTGGACTACCGCGGCGCGCAGCGCTTCAACCTCGCCGCCGTCGTGGAGTTCATCCATACCGCCACGCTGCTGCACGACGACGTCGTCGACGGCTCGACGCTGCGCCGCGGCCGCGCCACCGCCAACGAGAGCTTCGGCAACCCGGCCAGCGTGCTCGTGGGCGACTTCCTCTACTCGCGTGCCTTCCAGATGATGCTGGAGGCGCACGACATGCGCGTCATGGAGATCCTCGCCGAGGCCACCAACGTGATCGCCGAGGGCGAGGTCCTGCAGCTGATGAACATGCACGACGCCGGCCTGGACGAGGCGGCCTACCTGCAGGTGATCCGTTCCAAGACCGCCAAGCTGTTCGAGGCGAGCGCGCGCCTGGGCGCCGTGCTCGCCGGGGCCACGCCGGCCCTGGAGCAGGCCTGCGCCGACTACGGCCAGGCGCTGGGCACGGCCTTCCAGGTGATCGACGACGTGCTGGACTACGCCGGCTCGCCGGAGGAGATGGGCAAGAACCTGGGCGACGACCTGCGCGAAGGCAAGGTCACGCTGCCCCTGATCGCGGCGATGCGGCGCGGCAGCGCGGAGCAGCGCGCGCTGGTGCGGCGCGCCATCGAGACGGGCGCGCTCGACGAGCTCGGCCACGTGGTGGACATCGTGCGCTCCACGGGCGCGCTGGAGGTGGCGCAGGACGCCGCGGCCGGCGAGGCGCAGCGCGCGATGTCAGCTGCGGCACAGCTGCCCGCGAATCCGCATGCTCAGGCTTTGGTACAATTGGCGGCTTCGCTGCTTGCACGCCGCAACTGAGTTGCCGGCGCCTTCAAGTCGGCGCATCGGGGTGTAGCTTAGCCTGGTAGAGCGCTACGTTCGGGACGTAGAGGCCGGAGGTTCGAATCCTCTCACCCCGACCAGGATCCCCTCGGAACAGCACCCTCGCGGTGCTGTTCCCCTTTCCGGGGCCCGCCGGAGGCGCCTGGGTAACAAGCCATTGCCAAAACGCGGCATCATCGGGTCACCCGTGACTTCCTACCAACGTTCAGGACCCGTATTCGGCTTGCGCGTTTACACCAACTCGGCTTTTCGGGATGATCGGGCACTGATCTTGCCTGTGCCGGCCTGAGCCGGCCGCCGGAACATCGCCTCATGGCTGCTGTCGACCCCTTCACCGAAGCTTCCGCCCTCGCCCTGCCCGGGCTGGGCCGCGCACTGGTGTCGGCCGGCAAGCTGGGCCAGCGCGCCGCGGAGGACATCTACCGCAAGGCCCAGGCCAACCGCACCAGCTTCATCGCGGAACTCACCGGCTCGGGCGCCGTGTCGCCGGCGGACCTTGCGCACACCATGTCCACGGCCTTCGGCGCCCCGGTGCTGGACCTGGACGCGATCGACATCCACCGCCTGCCCAAGGGCCTGCTGGACTCCCGCATCTGCCAGGACTACCGCATCGTCGTCCTGTCCAAGCGCAACAACCGCCTGATCGCGGCCACCGCCGACCCGTCGGACCAGCAGGCGGCGGAGAAGATCAAGTTCGCCACCCAGATGGGCGTGGACTGGGTGATCGCCGAGTACGACAAGCTGACCAAGATGGTGGAGGGCCTCGCCACCACGGCCACCGAGGCCATGGACAGCATCATCGGCGACGACTTCGAGTTCGACGAGTCGACCATCGACTCCGGCAACGCGGAGGAGGACTCGGGCGCCGCGTCCGACGTCGACGACGCCCCCGTCGTCAAGTTCCTGCACAAGATGCTGCTGGACGCGATCGGCATGCGCGCGTCCGACCTGCACTTCGAGCCCTACGAGCACACCTACCGCGTGCGCTACCGCATCGACGGCGAGCTGCGCGAAATCGCGTCGCCGCCCGTGGCGATCAAGGACAAGCTGGCCTCCCGCATCAAGGTGATCTCCCGCATGGACATCTCCGAGAAGCGGGTGCCGCAGGACGGCCGCATGAAGCTCAAGGTGAGCGCGGACCGGGTGATCGACTTCCGGGTCTCGACGCTGCCCACGCTGTTCGGCGAGAAGATCGTGATCCGTATCCTGGATCCGAGCAGCGCCAAGCTGGGCATCGACGCCCTCGGCTACGAGCCCGAGGAGAAGGCGCGCCTGATGGACGCCATCGCCCGCCCCTACGGCATGATCCTGGTGACGGGCCCCACGGGCTCCGGCAAGACGGTGTCGCTCTACACCTGCCTGAACCTGCTGAACAAGCCGGGCGTGAACATCTCCACGGCGGAGGACCCGGCGGAAATCAACCTGCCGGGCGTGAACCAGGTGAACGTGAACGACAAGGCCGGCCTCACCTTCGCGGCCGCGCTGAAGTCCTTCCTGCGCCAGGACCCGGACATCATCATGGTCGGCGAAATCCGCGACCTCGAGACCGCCGACATCGCCATCAAGGCCGCGCAGACGGGCCACCTGGTGATGTCCACGCTGCACACCAACGACGCGCCGACCACGCTCACGCGGATGCGCAACATGGGCATCGCGCCCTTCAACATCGCGTCCTCCGTGATCCTGATCACCGCGCAGCGCCTGGCGCGCCGCCTTTGCCCGCAGTGCAAGGCGCCGCAGGACATCCCGTACGAGAACCTGATCGACGCCGGCTTCAAGGAGGAAGACGTCGACGGCACGTGGACGCCCTACCACCCGGTGGGCTGCTCCGCCTGCAACAACGGCTACAAGGGGCGCGTCGGCATCTACCAGGTGATGCCGATCAGCGAGGACATGCAGCGCATCATCCTGGCCGACGGCAGTGCGCTGGAGATCGCCGAGCAGGCCCGCAAGGAGGGCGTGAGGAGCCTGCGCGAGTCCGGGCTGCACAAGGTCAGGCAGGGCCTGACTTCCCTCGAGGAAGTCCTGGCCGTCACGAACGAATAACAGCGCAAGACGCACAAGGAGTCCGCGATGGCGACCGCAACGGCAGGCAAGGAATTCGTCTTCGAGTGGGAGGGCCGCGACCGCAACGGCAAGACCGTGCGCGGGGAGTCGCGCGCCGGCGGCGAGAACCAGGTGATGGCCTCGCTGCGCCGCCAGGGCGTGTCGCCCACGAAGATCAAGAAGCGCAAGATGCGCGCGGGCCAGAAGATCAAGCCCAAGGACATCGCGATCTTCACCCGCCAGCTCGCCACCATGATGAAGGCCGGCGTGCCGCTGCTGCAGTCCTTCGACATCGTGGGCCGCGGCAACGCCAACGCCAGCGTCACCAAGCTGCTGAACGACATCCGCACCGACGTCGAGACCGGCACCTCGCTGTCGGCCGCCTTCCGCAAGTACCCGCTGTACTTCGACAACCTCTACTGCAACCTGGTGGAGGCCGGCGAGGCCGCCGGTATCCTGGAAAGCCTGCTGGACCGCCTGGCCGTCTACATGGAGAAGACGGAGGCGATCAAGTCCAAGATCAAGTCCGCGCTGATGTACCCGATCGCCGTGGTGGTGGTGGCGTTCGTGGTGGTCTCGGTGATCATGATCTTCGTGATCCCGGCCTTCAAGGAGGTGTTCACCTCCTTCGGCGCCGACCTGCCCGCGCCCACGCTGTTCGTGATCGGCATGAGCGAGGTCTTCGTCCAGTGGTGGTGGCTGATCTTCGGCGGCATCGGCGGCAGCATCTACTTCTTCCTGCAGGCCTGGAAGCGCAACCAGAAGGTGCAGCAGTTCATGGACCGCCTGATGCTGAAGATGCCCGTCTTCGGCGACCTGGTCTACAAGTCGGTGATCGCCCGCTGGACCCGCACGCTGGCCACCATGTTCGCCGCCGGCGTGCCGCTGGTGGAAGCGCTCGACTCGGTGGGCGGCGCCTCCGGCAACTCCGTCTACGAGTCCGCCACGCAGAAGATCCAGCAGGAGGTGTCCACCGGCACCAGCCTGACCGCGGCCATGACCAACGCCAACGTCTTCCCGTCGATGGTGCTGCAGATGTGCGCGATCGGCGAGGAGTCGGGCTCCATCGACCACATGCTGGGCAAGGCCGCGGACTTCTACGAGGCCGAGGTCGACGACATGGTGGCCGGCCTGTCCAGCCTGATGGAGCCGGTGATCATCGTGTTCCTGGGCGGCATCATCGGCGGCATCGTGGTCTCGATGTACCTGCCGATCTTCAAGCTGGGTTCGGTCGTCTGATGCCGGGCGCCGGACTCGAAGCGGCCGTGGTTGCCGCCGTCTTCGGGCTGCTGGTCGGGAGCTTCCTCAACGTCGTGATCCACCGCCTCCCGAAGATGCTGGAGCGGCAATGGGCCGCCGAGTGCGCGGAGTTCAGCGGCCAGCCGGTGCAGGAGCAGGACCGCTTCGACCTCTTCGTGCCGCGATCGCGCTGCCCGCACTGCGGCCACGCGATCCGCTGGTACGAGAACATCCCGGTGCTCAGCTGGCTGGTGCTGCGCGGGCGCTGCTCCGCCTGCAAGGCGCCCATCGGCCTGCGCTACCCGGTGGTGGAACTGGTCACGGCGGCCTTCTTCGCCCTGTGCGGCTGGCGCTGGGGCCTGACGCTGCAGGCCGCGGCCTGGGCCGCCTTCGCCGCGCTGCTGATCTGCCTGTTCCTGATCGACATGGACACGCAGATCCTGCCGGACGACCTGAACTACCTGCTGCTGTGGCTGGGCCTGCTGGCCGCGAGCGTGGGCTGGACCGTCCCGCTCGGCTCCGCCGTGTGGGGCGCGGCCCTCGGCTACGGCGTGTTCTGGGCGATCTTCCAGGCCTTCAGGCTGGCCACCGGCAAGGAAGGCATGGGCTACGGCGACTTCAAGCTGCTGGCCGCGCTGGGGGCCTGGCTGGGCGCGCCCTACCTGCTGGCGATCATCCTGCTGTCGTCCATCGTCGGCGCGGTGATCGGCATCGTGCTGCTGGGCGTGGGCAAGCTGGCCAACAAGGACATCCCGATGCCCTTCGGCCCCTACCTCGCCGGCGCCGGCCTGCTGACGCTGGCCCTCGGCCCGGCGATGATCGCCGCGCTGATGCCCTTCGCCTTCCCCTTCGGCGTGCGCTAGGAGCAGCCGTGGCCGCGCGCATCGGCCTCACCGGCGGCATCGGCAGCGGCAAGAGCACCGTGCTGGCGATGCTGCACGAGCTCGGCGCGGCCGCCATCGACGCCGACGCGATCTCCCGCGCCACCACGGCCGCCGGCGGCGCCGCCATCCCGCGCATCGCGCAGCAGTTCGGCCCCGAGTTCATCGATGCCGACGGGGCGCTCGACCGCGCGCGGATGCGCGAGCGCGCCTATGCCCACCCCGAATCCCGGCGCGAGCTGGAGCAGATCATCCACCCGCTGGTGGCCGAGGAGATCGCGCGCCAGGTCGACGCGGCGACGGCCGCCGGCGCGCGCTGCATCGTCTTCGACATCCCGCTGCTGGTGGAATCGGGCCGCTGGCGTCGCCAGCTCGATCGCGTGCTGGTGGTGGACTGCGCGCCGGAAACGCAGGTCGAGCGCGTCGTCGCGCGCAGCGGCCTCGCGCCGGACGCCGTGCGCGCGATCATCGCGGCGCAGGCCCCGCGCGGGCTGCGCCTGGCGGCCGCCGACCTCGTGATCTGCAACGAAGGGCTCACGCTCGCGGAGCTCCGCAACGTCGTGCAACAGGCGGCCCGGTCCTTCGGGCTATGATGACGGCCTGCTTCCGGCCCGACCCGCCCGACGTCCGCGCGTGATCCTCTACGAATATCCCTTCAACGAACGCATCCGGACCTACCTGCGGCTGGAACACCTGTTCCGCCGCCTGGGCGAGCTGATTCCCCGCAGCCACCCGCTGGACCACCACTACGCGCTCGCCACCATCTTCGAGGTGATGGACGTGGCCGCGCGCGCCGACCTCAAGTCCGACGTGCTGAAGGACCTCGAGCGGCAGAAGCACGTGCTCCATGGCTACCGCGGCAACCCGGCGATCTCCGAGCAGGCGCTCGACGAGGTGATCCGCCAGATCGAGGCCTGCTTCAGCGCCGTCAACGGCACGCCCGGCAAGGCCGGCCAGCCGCTGACCGAGAACGAGTGGCTCATGAGCATCCGCAGCCGCGCCGGCATCCCGGGCGGCACCTGCGAGTTCGACCTGCCCGGCTACTACGCCTGGCAGCACCTGCCCGCGCAGCAGCGCCAGGCCGACCTGGAACGCTGGGCCGGCACGCTGGGGCCGCTGGCCGAATCCATCCACCTGCTGCTGAAGATGCTGCGCGACTCGGGCATGCCGCAGAAGGTGATCGCCAACGGCGGCCAGCTGCAGCAGACGCTGCCGCAGGGCCGGACCTTCCAGCTGCTGCGCCTGCGCATCGATCCGTCGCTGGGCGTGGTGCCGGAAATCAGCGGCAACCGGCTGATCGTGTCGGTGCGCCTGATGCGCCAGGACAGCGAGCGCATGCAGGCCAGCAGCGACAACACGCCCTTCGAGCTGACGCTCTGTTCCTGAGGCGGCGATGGCGACCCCGGCGAAGAAGCGCATCGTGCGCTGCCCGGCCTGCGGCGGCGACAGCGTGTACGCGCCGTCGAACCCCTACCGGCCCTTCTGCAGCGAACGCTGCAAGAACCTGGACCTGGGCGCCTGGGCCAGCGAAAGCTTCCGCGTGCCGGACGAGACGCCGCCGGACGACCTGCCCTTCGGGGACCCGAAGGAACGGTGAGGTGGGTGGCGCGGCTGGAATTTGAACGCAGAGTGCGCAGAGATTACGCAGAGAACGCAGAGGGACATCCTTTTTCAATGGGCTGTTCTCTGCGTTCCGCTGCGTAACCTCTGCGTCCTCTGCGTTCCTTCTCTAGCCGTGTGTCTTCCCTGGGAAAGCGCGCTCTTCCGCGAACCACTTCAGCACCGGCACCGTTCCCGGCAGCACCGGCTGCACCGTCACGGGCAATTGCTGCCAGGCGAACTGCTGGCCCTCGTGCATGTGCAGGGTGCCGGTCCAGGCGAAGACCTTGCAGAAGTTCAGGCGCACCAGCGCGTGCGGGTAGTCCACGCGCTCGACGCGCCAGGGATGCACCGCGCCGATGGTGATGCCGATCTCTTCCTGCAGTTCGCGCCGCAGCGCCTGCTCCACGGTCTCGCCGGGTTCGACCTTGCCGCCGGGGAATTCCCAGTAGCCCTCGTACACCTTGCCGGGGGGGCGCGAGGTGAGCAGGAAGGCGCCGTCCTCGCGGAGCAGCACGCCGACGGCGACCTCGACCTCCTTGCGGTCGGGCCCGCCCTCGCGCGGGCGGTCGCCATCGGCGACGAGGACGCTCACGCCTGCCGCCGCCCCGCGTAGTCGCGCGCGAACTGGTAGGCCACGCGGCCGCTGCGCGAAGCGCGCTCCAGCGCCCACACCAGCGCCTGCGGACGCGCGGCCTCGATGTCGGCGGCGGGCACGCCGAAGTGCTCCAGCCAGGTCGCCGTGATGTGCAGGTATTCCTCCTGGCTGAAGGGATAGAAGCTCACCCACAGGCCGAAGCGCTCCGACAGCGAGATCTTCTCCTCCACCACCTCGCCCGGATGCACCTCGCCGTCCTCCGTGTGCGTGTACGTGAGGTTCTCCTTCATGTACTCGGGCAGCAGGTGGCGCCGGTTGCTGGTCGCGTAGATCAGCACGTTGGGCGTCGCCGCCGCGACGGAGCCGTCCAGGATGGACTTCAGCGCCTTGTAGCCCGGCTCGCCCTCCTCGAAGCTCAGGTCGTCGCAGAAGACCATGAACTTCTCGGGCCGGCCCGCCACCACCTCGATGATGTCCGGCAGGTCCACCATGTCGGCCTTGTCCACCTCCAGCAGGCGCAGGCCCTGCCCCGCGTACTCGTTCAGGCAGGCCTTGATCAGCGAGGACTTGCCGGTGCCCCGCGCGCCGGTCAGCAGCACGTTGTTGGCCGGCAGCCCCTGCACGAACTGCAGCGTGTTGCGCTGGATCTTCTCCTTCTGCGGGTCGATCTCCTTCAGGTCGTCCAGGCGGATCGCCGCCACGTGCTTCACGGGCTCCAGCACGCCGTGGCCGCTGGAACGCTTGCGATAGCGCCAGGCGATCGCCGCGCCCCAGTCGGGCGCCGACAGCGGCTGCGGAAGGATGGCTTCGATGCGGGAGAGCAGTCGGGTGGCGCGCTCGAGGAGTTGTTGCAGTTCCGGGGTCATGAACGGTAGTCGGCGTTGATGCTCACGTAGTCGTGGCTGAGGTCGCAGGTCCACACCTGGTCGGCGGCCGTGCCGCGGCCCAGGCCCACGCGCACCGTGATCTCCGCCTGCTTCATCACGCGCTGGCCGTCCTCCTCGCGGTAGGCCGGGTGGCGCCCGCCGCGCGTGGCGACGTGCACGTCGTCCAGGTGCAGCTCGATCTTCGCCTGGTCCAGGTCGGCGATGCCGGCGTAGCCCACGGCGGCCAGGATGCGCCCCAGGTTGGGGTCGCTCGCGAAGAAGGCCGTCTTCACCAGCGGCGAATGCGCGATGGCATAGGCGACCTGGCGGCATTCCTCCTGCGTGCGGCCGCCCTCGACGCGCACGGTGATGAACTTGGTGGCGCCCTCGCCGTCGCGCACGATGGCCTGCGCGAGCAGGCGCGCGACCTCCAGCATGGCGCCTTTCAGCGCCGCGCCGGCGGGCGTGTCCCACGACGCGATGGGCGCATGCTGCGCCTTCTGCGTCGCGACGACGACGAAGGAGTCGTTGGTGGAGGTGTCGCCATCCACCGTGACGCGGTTGAAGGAGCCTTCGGCCAGCTCGCGCGCCAGCTGCGGCAGCAGTTTCGCGTCGACCTTTGCGTCGGTGGCGAGGAAGCCCAGCATCGTCGCCATGTTGGGGCGGATCATGCCGGCGCCCTTGCTGATGCCGGTGACGGTGACCGTGGCCCCGTCCACCTGCACCTGGCGGCTGAAGGCCTTGGGCAGCGTGTCCGTGGTCATGATGCCCTCGGCGGCGCGCAGCCACTGGTCCGGCCGCGCATCGGCGATCGCGGCGGGCAGGCCGGCCTCGATACGCTCCACCGGCAGCTGCTCCATGATCACGCCGGTGGAGAACGGCAGCACCTGCTCGGGTGCCAGCTTCAGCGCCCGGGCCGCGGCGGCGCAGGTGGCGCGGGCGCGCGCCAGCCCTTCCTCGCCGGTGCCGGCGTTGGCGTTGCCCGTGTTGATCACCATCGCGCGGATGCCGCCGCCGGCCAGGTGCTCGCGGCACACCTGCACGGGCGCGGCACAGAAGCGGTTCTGCGTGAACACGCCCGCCGCCGCCGCGCCCTCGTCGAGCAGGAACACGACCAGGTCCTTGCGGTTGGCCTTGCGGATGCCCGCCTCCGCGACGCCGATGCGCACGCCGGCGACGGGATGCAGCGCGTCCGCACGCGGGGCGCTCAGGTTGACTGCCATGGATGGATCCTCGAAAGAAACGGGAAGGGAGCGCGGCTTCAGTTCTGGCGCCAGGGCAGGCCGCGCGCGCGCCACCCGCCCTTGTTGTTGCGGTGGCCCTGCTCGTCGGGATCGCCCTCGAAGCCTTCCAGGATGTTGTAGGCCTCGATGCCGAGCTCGGTCGCGCGCTTCGCCGCTGCGATGGAACGCACGCCGCTGCGGCACAGCATCACCGCCTTCTTGCCGGCCGGCACGGCCGCGCGCAGCTTGTCGCCGAACTGCGGGTCCACCTGCATGCCCGGCCAGTGCTTCCACTCCAGCGGCACCGCGCCCGGGACGTAGCCGACCCACTCGCGCTCGGCATCCGTGCGCACGTCCACCAGCACCGCGTCGCCCGACTGCCACCATCGGCAGGCGAGTTCCGGCGTGACGTCGCCGGCATAGCCCTCGGCGGGGCGGGGCTGGTCGGGAGTGGCGGGGGCGGGAGCGGTCATGGCGCGATTTTGCCAGCGCGGCGCGGACAGGCATGCCGACAGCCATTCGTCAGGAAATGGAGGCCATCGCCTGTTGTTGCTCGGTGAAAACCCTCTTACCCGGTACTGGCACCGCATCAAAGATAGCCGGCTGGTACGAATCCAACGAAGGAGAGAGAAGCATGAGCGAGAGCAATTCCCCGCGCCGCCGAAGCCTGTTGAAAGGCGCAGCGGTCGCCGCCGGTGCCATGTCGGCGCCCATGGTCTCCATGGCCCAGACGACTTCGCTGCGGTTCCAGAGCACCTGGCCGTCGAAGGACATCTTCCACGAGTACGCGCTGGACTTCGCCAAGAAGGTGAACGACATGGCGGGCAACCGCCTGAAGATCGAGGTGCTGCCGGCCGGCGCGGTGGTGCCGGCGTTCCAGCTGCTCGAGGCGGTGAACAAGGGCACGCTCGACGGCGGCCACGGCGTGGTGGCCTACCACTACGGCAAGAACTCCGCCCTGGCCCTGTGGGGTTCGGGCCCGGCCTTCGGCATGGACCCCAACATGGTCCTGGCCTGGCACTACTACGGCGGCGGCAAGGCGCTGCTCGACGAGATCTACAAGTCCATCAACATGGACGTGGTGTCGTACCTGTACGGCCCGCAGCCCTGCCAGCCGCTCGGCTGGTTCCGCAAGCCGGTGTCGAACGTCAGCCAGATCAAGGGCCTGAAATTCCGCACGGTGGGCCTGTCCGTCGACATCTTCAACGCCCTCGGCGCCGCGGTGAACCCGCTGCCCGGCGGCGAGATCGTCCCGGCGCTGGACCGCGGCCTGCTGGATGCCGCCGAATTCAACAACGCCACCTCGGACCGCCTCCTCGGCTTCCCCGACGTCGCGAAGAACTGCATGCTGCAGAGCTTCCACCAGTCGGGCGAGCAGTTCGAGATCCTGTTCAACAAGACCAAGTACAACAGCCTGCCCCAGGAGCTGAAGTCCATCATCGACTACGCCGTGCAGGCCTCGAGCGCCGACATGAGCTGGAAGGCGATCGACCGCAACTCCAAGGACTACATCGAGCTGAAGACCAAGGAGAAGGTCAACTTCTACAAGACGCCCGACTCCATCCTGCGCGCCCAGCTGGAAGCCTGGGACAAGGTCATCGCCGCCAAGCAGAAGGACAACCCGCACTTCAAGAAGGTGCTGGACTCCCAGCGCGAGTTCGCGCAGCGCGCCGGCCAGTGGCAGAACGACTACGTCGTCGACTACAAGATGGCGTGGAACCGCTACTTCGGCGGCAAGCAGCCGAAGAAGTCCTGAGGTCACCCTGGACCCGTGAAGAGGGGCGGCTGCGCACCAGCCGCCCCTTTTTTGTGCGGCATCCGCCGCAGGCAAGAGGTACTGAATGCAGAAACTACTCCTGGCCATCGACCGGCTGTCCACCTGGGTGGGGCAGCTGTTCGCATGGCTCATCGTCTCCCTGACGGTGATGATCTCGTGGGAGGTGTTCTCCCGCTACGCGCTGGGCAGGCCGCACGGCTGGATGCTGGACGCCCAGATCATGCAATACGGCGTCCTGTTCATGATGGCCGGCGCCTACACCCTCGCCAAGGACGGCCACGTGCGCGGCGACGTGCTCTACGGCTTCTTCCGCCCGCGCACGCAGGCCGCGCTGGACCTGCTCCTGTACATCGTGTTCTTCCTGCCGGGCGTGGTCGCGCTCACCTGGGCCGGCTGGATCTACTTCCAGGAATCGCTGGCGATCCGGGAGACCACGTTCAACGCGGACCCGCTGCCCGTGTACCCGTTCAAGTTCTTCATCTCGCTGGCCGGCGCGATCCTGCTGCTGCAGGGCATCGTGGAGATCGCGCGCTGCGTGATCTGCCTGCGTGACGGCGAGTGGCCTTCGCGCGACCAGGACGTGGAGGAAGTGGACGTCGACAAGCTCAAGGCCATGGTCCATGCGGACGACGCCCCCAACCTGGTGGCGGCGCCGCCCGCCGAGAAGGGGACGCTGTGAAGATCCGCAAGGAACTCTGGTTCGGCTTCAGCCTCATGGGGCTGATCGTCGCCGCCGCGCTGTACATGCTGGTGAGCGTGGAGCACATCGAACGCGGCCACATCGGCCTGCTGATGCTGTCGCTGGTGGTCGTGGCCATCATGCTCGGCTTCCCCACGGCCTTCACGCTGATGGGCATGGGGATGATCTTCACGTGGCTGGCCTACAACCGGAACACGACCCACACGCTCGACCTGATGGTCCAGGCGGCCTTCAAGACGATGGCCAACGACGTGCTGATCGCGGTGCCGCTGTTCGTGTTCATGGGCTACATCGTCGAACGCGCCAACCTGATCGAGAAGCTGTTCCGAAGCATCCACCTGATGCTCGCGCGGCTGCCCGGCGCGCTGGCGGTCGCGACGCTCGTCACCTGCGCCATCTTCGCCACGGCCACCGGCATCGTCGGCGCCGTCGTCACGCTGATGGGCCTGCTGGCGATGCCGGCGATGCTGCGCGCCGGCTACAGCATCCACCTCACGTCCGGTTCGATCACGGCCGGAGGCTGCCTGGGCATCCTGATCCCGCCCTCGGTGCTGCTGATCGTGTACGGCGCCACCGCGGGCGTGTCGGTGGTGCAGCTGTACGCCGGCGCGTTCTTCCCCGGCATCATGCTCGCGGGCCTGTACTGCCTGTACGTGATCATCCTGGCCAAGCTCAAGCCTTCGGTGGCGCCGCCGCTGTCGAAGGAAGACCGCTTCGTGCCGCTGCCGCCCCTGACGCAGAAGATCACGAACCCGAACGGCGGCGGCCACGCGGTCGCCGGCCTGCTGCGCGCGCTCAAGGGCAGCCGCAACCAGGACGTTCCGACCGGCTACCTGGTGCGGCAACTCGCCATCGCCCTGTTCCCGCTGGTCCTCTTCGCTTTCGCCGCGCTGTGGAGCTACCAGAGCGTTACGGCGCCGGCAGTGCAGGAAGCCGGCGTCGAGGGCCTCACCCGCATGGGCGAGGGCGGCCCGGCGCTGCGCCGTTCCTCCGGCACCGGCCTGGCGGAGCCGCCCGGATCGGGCACGGGCCTCGCCGAGCCTCCGGGAGCGGGCGCCCTGGCCGAGCCCCCGGGCTCCGGCGGACTGGCGGAGCCACCCGGTGCGGGCGGCCTCGCCGAACCGCCGGGCGCGGGCGGGCTGGCCGAGCCTCCGGGTGCGGGTCCCGTCGTCGAGCCCTCGGGCGCGTTGCCGGATCCGCCCGGCAGCACGACCGGCGTGCAGGAGCCTCCCGGCGCCGACGGCGCCGAGGCGGCCGTGCCGGGCGAAGGGGGCGGCAGGACCGCGGCGCCGACCGGCTGGTGGGTGACCTTCGGGGTGCTGGGCATCCTGCTGGCGATCTACTACGCGCTGCTCAGCTTCGCGCGGCTGGAGATCTTCAAGCTGCTGCTCACCAGCTTCTTCCCGCTGATGATCCTGATCCTCGCGGTGCTGGGTTCCATCGTGCTGGGCCTGGCCACGCCGACGGAAGCGGCGGCCGTGGGCGCGCTGGGCGGGTTCCTGCTCGCCCTGGCCTACCGGCAGCTCACGTTCGGGGTGATCAAGGAGAGCGTGTTCCTCACGGCGAAGACGTCGGCCATGGTCTGCTGGCTGTTCGTGGGATCGGCGATCTTCTCCGCGGCCTTCGCGCTGCTGGGGGGCCAGGAACTGGTGGAACGCTGGGTGCTGTCCATGGACCTGACCAAGACGCAGTTCCTGGTGCTCACGCAGGTCATCATCTTCATCCTGGGCTGGCCGCTGGAGTGGACCGAGATCATCGTGATCTTCATGCCGATCTTCATCCCGCTGCTGGACAACTTCGACGTGAACCCGCTGTTCTTCGGGCTGCTGGTCGCGCTGAACCTGCAGACGGCCTTCCTCTCGCCGCCGGTGGCCATGTCGGCCTTCTACCTGAAGGGCGTGAGCCCGCCGCACGTGACGCTGAACCAGATCTTCCTGGGCATGCTGCCGTTCATGGGACTGCAGGTCGTGGCGATCGTGCTGCTGTACATCTGGCCCGAGATCGGCCTGTGGCTGCCGCAGCTGCTCTACTCGCGGTGAACGGAGAAAGCGAGGCGTCCGGCGACGCCTCGTCCCCAGGCAAAGGGCGCTCCGGCGCCCTTTGTTTTCGCCCCCGGTTGACGTTGACGTAAACGTCAATTAGGCTGGCGGCTTCCGGAGAGACAATCCCCCCATGACCGACCTGTCCGCCGAATTCAAGGCGCTCGCCAGCTATCGCCCGACGCACAAGGTGCGCTTCGTCACGGCCGCTTCGCTCTTCGACGGGCACGACGCGGCCATCAACATCATGCGGCGCATCCTGCAGGGCATGGGCGCGGAGGTGATCCACCTCGGCCACAACCGCAGCGTCGACGAAGTCGTCACCGCCGCCCTGCAGGAGGACGTGCAGGGCATCGCCGTCAGCTCCTACCAGGGCGGGCACGTCGAGTACTTCAAGTACATGGTGGACCTGCTGCGCCAGCGCGGCGGCGCCCACGTGCAGGTGTTCGGCGGCGGCGGCGGCGTGATCGTCCCGTCCGAGATCCAGGAGCTGCAGGACTACGGCGTCACCCGCATCTACAGCCCCGAGGACGGCCAGCGCATGGGCCTGCAGGGGATGATCGGGGAGATGGTGATGCGCTGCGACCAGGACCTGGCGCCGCACGCGCCGCGCGAGCTCGCCGCCCTCCAGGGCCACACACCCGGGGCCTGGCGGGCGCTCGCACAGCTGGTCACGGCGCTGGAGAACGGCAGCGCCGACGCGAAGCTGGTGCAGGACCTGCGGCAGGCCGCGGAAGCCAGCCGGATCCCGGTGCTGGGCATCACCGGCACCGGCGGCGCCGGCAAGTCCTCGCTCACCGACGAACTGGTGCGCCGCCTGCGCCTGGACCAGGAAGACCGCCTGCGCGTCGCGATCGTCTCGATCGACCCTTCGCGCCGCAAGAGCGGCGGCGCCCTGCTCGGCGACCGCATCCGCATGAACGCGATCGGCCCCTGGAAGCAGGGCCCGCGCGTCTACATGCGCTCGCTCGCCACGCGCGACTTCGGCAGCGAGATCACCGCGGCGCTCGGCGACGTCGTCGCGGCCTGCAAGGCCGCCGGCTTCGACCTCGTGATCGTCGAGACCTCCGGCATCGGCCAGGGCGACGCCGCCATCGTCCCGCACGTGGACATCCCGCTGTACGTGATGACCCCGGAGTTCGGCGCCGCGAGCCAGCTGGAAAAGATCGACATGCTGGACTTCGCCGAGTTCGTGGCGATCAACAAGTTCGACCGCAAGGGCGCGGCCGACGCGCTGCGCGACGTCGCCAAGCAGGTGCAGCGCAACCGCGAAGCCTGGAAGATCCGGCCGGAGGAAATGCCGGTCTTCGGCACCATGGCCGCGCGCTTCAACGACGACGGCGTCACCGCCCTGTACCAGGCGCTCAAGCCCCGCCTCGCCGAGCTGGGCCTGCCGCTGCGGGAGGGCCGCCTGCCGGCCGTGGCCGTGCGCCACAGTACCAACCAGACCCCGGTGGTGCCGCCCGCGCGCACGCGCTACCTGGCCGAAGTGGCCGACACGGTGCGCGGCTACAAGCGGCGCGCCCGCGAACAGGCGAAGCTGGCGCGCGAGATCCAGCAGCTGAAGGAAGCCGCGCGCATGCTCCAGGCGGAGAAGCCCGGGCGCGCGCCGGCGGCCGAGGCCACGCTGGACCTGGCCGGGCAGCGCCTCGCCCGCATGGACAAGGACGCCCTGCAGCTGCTGAAGCGCTGGCCCGACATGCAGCAGGCCTACGCGGGCGACGAGTACGTGGTGAAGATCCGCGACCGCGAGCTGCGCACCAAGCTCACGTACAAGTCGCTCTCGGGCACCACGGTGCGCAAGGTCTCGCTGCCGCAGTACGAGGACCACGGCGAGGTGCTCAAGTGGCTGATGCTGGAGAACGTGCCGGGCAGCTTCCCCTACACGGCCGGCGTCTTCGCCTTCAAGCGCGAGAACGAGGACCCCACGCGCATGTTCGCCGGCGAGGGCGACGCCTTCCGCACCAACAAGCGCTTCAAGCTGCTGTCGGCGGGCATGCCCGCCAAGCGCCTGTCCACGGCCTTCGACTCCGTCACGCTGTACGGCAACGACCCCGACCCGCGCCCGGACATCTACGGCAAGGTCGGCAACTCCGGCGTGTCGATCGCCACGCTGGAGGACATGAAGGTGCTGTACTCCGGCTTCGACCTGTGCGACCCGGCCACCTCGGTGTCGATGACGATCAACGGCCCGGCGCCGACCATCCTGGCGATGTTCATGAACACCGCCATCGACCAGAACATCGAGAAGTTCAAGGCGGACAACGGCCGCGAGCCGACGGAGACCGAGGCCGCCAGGATCCGCGAATGGGTGCTCGCCAACGTGCGCGGCACCGTGCAGGCAGACATCCTGAAGGAAGACCAGGGCCAGAACACCTGCATCTTCTCCACCGAGTTCTCGCTCAAGGTGATGGGCGACATCGCCGAGTACTTCGTGCAGCACGACGTGCGCAACTTCTACTCGGTGTCGATCTCCGGCTACCACATCGCCGAGGCCGGGGCCAACCCGATCTCGCAGCTGGCCTTCACGCTGGCCAACGGCTTCACCTTCGTGGAGGCCTATCTCGCGCGCGGGATGCACATCGACGACTTCGCGCCCAACCTGTCCTTCTTCTTCTCCAACGGCATGGACCCGGAGTACACCGTGATGGGCCGCGTCGCCCGCCGCATCTGGGCGGTGGCGATGAAGGAGAAGTACGGCGCCAACGAGCGCAGCCAGAAGCTGAAGTACCACATCCAGACCTCCGGCCGCAGCCTGCACGCGCAGGAGATCCAGTTCAACGACATCCGCACGACGCTGCAGGCGCTGATCGCGGTCTACGACAACTGCAACTCGCTGCACACCAACGCCTTCGACGAGGCGATCACCACGCCCACGGAGGATTCCGTGCGGCGCGCCATGGCCATCCAGCTGATCATCAACCGCGAGTGGGGCCTGGCGAAGAACGAGAACCCGAACCAGGGCGCCTTCGTCATCGACGAGCTGACCGAGCTGGTGGAGGAAGCGGTGCTGGCGGAGTTCGAGCGCATCGCCGAGCGCGGCGGCGTGCTGGGCGCCATGGAGACCGGCTACCAGCGCGGGCGCATCCAGGACGAGAGCATGCACTACGAGATGCTCAAGCACACCGGCGAGCTGCCGATCGTCGGCGTCAACACCTTCCGCAACCCGCACGGCGACGCGATCCCGCAGAAGCTGGAACTCGCCCGCTCCACGGAGGAAGAGAAGCAAAGCCAGCTGAAGCGCCTGCAGGACTTCCATGCCCGCCACGCCGGCGAGGCGCCGGCCATGCTGGAGCGCCTGCAGCAGGCGGTGATCGCGAACCGCAACGTCTTCGAGGTCCTGATGGACGCCGTGCGCGTGTGCTCGCTGGGGCAGATCACCGGCGCATTGTTCGAGGTGGGCGGGCAGTACCGTCGCAACATGTAGCGGGAGCAGGCATACTCACGGGCGTGACCGCCTCGCTGCACTACACCCGCGGGCCCGCCTTCGCCGTCGTGGAGGTCATCGCCCTCGCCTTCATCGAGAACGCGGAGCCCGTGCTGCGCGACATCGCCGAGCGCACGCGCCGGCACGGCGACCGCCGGCTGCTGATCAACCTGTTCGACGTGGTGGGCACCTTCGGGCCCGAGCAGCAGCGCGACATCGGCCTGCTGGCGCACAAGTACCTGTCGCACCTGGAAAAGGTGGCCTCGCTGGTGCCGCCGGAGAAGCTCACGCGCGTGAGCGAGGCCGCCGCCCGCGCCCAGGGCATGGAGCTGCGCGTGTTCACGCGCCTGAGCGACGCGATGGACTGGCTCGTGGCGTGATGCCGCGGCGCCGCCGCACCGCACCCGCCAGTCCGCGCAACACCTCCTCGGTCTGCTCCCAGCCGATGCAGCCGTCGGTGATCGACACGCCGGGCTGCAACGGCATGCCGGGCCGCAGGACCTGGCGGCCTTCCCGCAGGTGGCTCTCGACCATCACCCCGAAGATGCGCCGCTCGCCGGCCGCGAGCTGGCTCGCCAGGTCGCGCGCGACCTCCGGCTGGCGCCGGAAGTCCTTGCCCGAATTGGCGTGCGAGCAGTCGACCATCACCCGCTCGCGCACGCCGCCCTTGCGCAGGATCGCGCAGGCGGCCGCGACGGCGGCCGCGTCGTGGTTGGGCCCGCGCGAGCCGCCGCGCAGGATCACGTGGCAGTCGTCGTTGCCCGCAGTCTCGAAGATCGCGACCTGGCCCATCTTGGTCATCCCCATGAAGGCGTGCGGCGCGCCGCAGGCCACCAGCGCGTCGGCCGCCACCTGCACGCCGCCGTCCGTGCCGTTCTTGAAGCCGATCGGGCAGCTCAGGCCGGAGGCGAGCTGGCGATGGCTGGGGCTCTCGGTGGTGCGGGCGCCGATCGCGCCCCAGCTGACCAGGTCGGAGATGTACTGCGGGCTGAGCAGGTCCAGGAACTCGGTGCCGGCCGGAAGCCCCAGCTGCGCAATCTCCAGCAGCAGGCCGCGCGCGAGCCGCAGGCCCTCGTTGATGCGGAAGCTGCCGTCCAGGCGCGGGTCGTTGATGAAGCCCTTCCAGCCCACCGTCGTGCGCGGCTTCTCGAAGTAGACGCGCATCACCAGCAGCAGGTCCTGCCGCAGTTCGCCGGCCAGCGCGTGCAGGCGGCGCGCGTACTCGAGCGCCTGGCCGCGGTCGTGGATCGAGCAGGGGCCGACCACGGCGAGCAGGCGGTCGTCGCCGCCGTGCACGATGGCCGCCACTTCGCGGCGGCTGCGTTCCACGAAGGCCTGCACCGCCTCGTCGGCGGGCAGTTCGTATTGCAGCAGCGCGGGGGAGATCAGAGGGCGCACCTCGCGGATGCGGACGTCGTCCAGGCGCGTGGCCTGGGGCATTTCCTCGGGGCCTTCGGGCCGCGCGGCGGGGGTCGGGGTCATGGGTGCTCCTGCACCTGCACTATATTGGCTGGCCATGGAATTTGCCGAGATCCGCGCGGGCGGCCAGCCGCTGCGCATCGAATACGAATGGGTGGGCCCCGCCAACGCGGCGGCCACGCTGGTCTTCCTGCACGAGGGGCTGGGCTCGGTCACGATGTGGCGCGATTTTCCGGCACGCCTGTGCGCGGCCACGGGCATGAGCGGGCTGATGTATTCGCGTCCGGGCTACGGGCGCTCCACGCCGCGCCCGGCGGGCGAACACTGGGGGCCGGACTTCATGCACCGCCAGGCGCGCGAAGTGTTGCCGGCGCTGCTGGAGGAACTGCGCGTGCCGCGCCCCTGGCTGTTCGGCCACAGCGACGGCGGCTCGATCGCCCTGCTCTACGCCGCCGCCTTCCCGCAGGCGCTGCGCGGCGCGATCGTGCTGGCACCGCACATCCTGGTGGAGGAGATCTCCGTCACGAGCATCGCGCAGGCGCGCGAAGCCTACCTGCACACCGGCCTGAAGCAGCGCCTCGCGCGCTACCACGAGGACGTGGACTCGGCCTTCTGGGGCTGGAACGACGTCTGGCTGTCGCCCGCCTTCCGCGCCTGGTCCATCGAGGAGGAGATCGCAGCCATCCGCTGCCCGCTGCTGGCGATCCAGGGTGTGGACGACGAATACGGCACGCTGGAGCAGATCCGCGGCATCGCCCGCCGCGTGCCGCAGGCGCAGCTTCTCGAATTGCCGGACTGCGGCCACTCGCCGCACAAGGACCGGCCGGAGGCGGTGATCGAGGCGGTGACGGCCTTCGTCCGCTCGTCCACCGGCGGTCCGTAGGCTGGCGGTGAGCGCAGCGAACCCCAGCTAGCGCGGGCAGCGGAACAGCTTCAGCGAGCGCGCCAGCAGCAGCGTGGTCTCGCCCGCCGCGTGCGACTCGCTCGCGTCGTCGTCGCTCGTGTCCACCAGCAGCTCCCAGTGCGCGCAGCCGGGCAGCTCGGGCAGCGTGAACTCCAGGTCCTCGTGCGAGGCCGAGAGCATCAGCAGCAGGTGGTCGTCCTGCAGCGGGCGGCCCTGGCGGTCGGTCTCCTTCAGGCCGTTGCCGGCCAGGAACATGGCCAGCGACTGCGTGTGCGGGTTCTGCCAGTCCTCGTCGGTCATGGTCTCGCCGTCGTGGCGGAACCACATCACGTCCTCGATGTCGCTGCCGCGGATCGGCCGGCCGGAGAAGAAGCGCTGCCGGTGCAGGGCCGGATGGCCCTTGCGGATGCGGATCAGGCGCCGCGTGAACTCCAGCAGGCGCTCGTCGGCGGCGGCCCAGTCGTACCAGCTGATCTCGTTGTCCTGGCAGTAGGCGTTGTTGTTGCCGCCCTGGCTGCGGCCGAATTCGTCGCCGCCCAGCAGCATCGGCGTGCCCTGGCTCAGGAGCAGCGTGGCGAGGAAGTTGCGCTGCTGGCGCGCCCGCAGCCGGTTCACCGCCTCGTCGTCGGTCGGTCCCTCGGCGCCGCAGTTCCAGGAGCGGTTGTCGTTGTGGCCGTCCTGGTTGTTCTCCTGGTTGGCCTCGTTGTGCTTGTCGTTGTAGCTCACCGAGTCGCGCAGCGTGAAACCGTCGTGCGCGGTGACGAAGTTGATGCTGGCCGAGGGCTTGCGGCCGTCGCCCTGGTACAGGTCGCTGGAGCCGGTGAGGCGGTAGCCGAGGTCGCTGGCACGCCCGCCCTCGCCCTTCCAGAAGGCGCGGATCGAGTCGCGGTAGATGCCGTTCCACTCGGCCCACTTCACCGGGAAGTTGCCGACCTGGTAGCCACCCTCGCCCACGTCCCAGGGCTCGGCGATCAGCTTCACGTGGCTCAGCACGGGGTCCTGGTGGATGATGGTGAAGAAGCCCGAGAGCTGGTCCACCTCGTGCAGCCCGCGTGCCAGCGTGCTCGCCAGGTCGAAGCGGAAGCCGTCCACGTGCATGGCCAGCACCCAGTAGCGCAGCGAGTCCATGATCAGCTGCAGCGTCTGCGGATGCCGCACGTTCAGCGTGTTGCCGGTGCCCGTGTAGTCGAAGTAGAAGCGCGGGTTGTCGCCCACCAGCCGGTAGTAGGTCGGGTTGTCGATGCCCTTGAAGCTGAGGGTGGGCCCCATGTGGTTGCCCTCGGACGTGTGGTTGTAGACCACGTCCAGGATCACCTCCAGCCCCGCGGCGTGCAGCGCCTTCACCATCTCCTTGAATTCCGTGATGGCGCCGACGGCGTCGCCGCGCCGGAACGCCGCGCTGTAGCGCAGCTCCGGCGAGAAGAAGTTCAGGGTGGAGTAGCCCCAGTAGTTCGTGAGGCCCTTGTCCAGCAGGAAGGGATCGTCCAGGTGCGCGTGCACCGGCATCAGTTCCACCGCCGTCACGCCCAGCTTCTTCAGGTAGGTGACCATGGCCGGGTGCGCGAGCCCCGCGTAGGTGCCGCGCAGTTCCTCCGGCACCTCGGGATGCAGCATGGTGAGGCCCTTGACGTGCGCCTCGTAGATCACGGTCTGGTGCAGCGGCGTGTTGGGCCAGCGATCGTTGCCCCAGTCGAAGGCCGGATCGACGACCACGCCCAGCGGCACGCCGCGCTGCTCCTGGTCCACCAGCGCGTAGTCCTCGCGCTCGTGTCCCAGCTCGTACGCGAACACGCCCCGCTCGAAGTTCTCCAGGCCGTCGAGCGCGCGGGCGTACGGGTCGAGCAGGACGACGTTCGGGTTGAAGCGCAGGCCGCGGTCAGGGTCGTAGGGGCCGTGGACGCGGAAGCCGTAGCGCTGCCCGGGCTGCAGCCCGGGCAGGTAGCCGTGCCAGACGAAGGCCGTCTGCTCGCGCAGGCGCACGCGGGTCTCCTTGCCGTCGGCATCGAACAGGCAGACCTCGACGCCGGTGGCGTTCTCGGAATAGACGGCGAAGTTCACCCCTTCGCCGTCCCAGGTGGCGCCCAGGGGATAGGGCTCGCCGGGGTGGACGAGGAATTCGGTCACCCCGATCGCGGGAGTTCCTTGCATGACGCTGGCTCCTGCAGCTGGATTCACGCCTGCGATCCTCGCCTCATCCGCAACCGGTGTCCGTAGGACGGCGCCAACGGCTGCGCCGAAAGCCCCTCGGCCGCAATGTAGGATAGCGGGTGACTTCCCGCGCAGTAGCCTCCCCTCTCCCTGACGCGGCCGCTTCCACCCGGGCGGCCGTCACCCTGCTCGCCCTGGCGAGTTTCTTCAGCGGCGCCGCCCTGCGCATCTGCGACGGGCTGCTGCCCCGGCTGGCCGGCGACTTCGCCGTCACCCCGGGCACGGCCGGCCGCGTCGTCCTGACCTTCGCCGTCGCCTATGGCGTCTCGCAGTTGCTGTTCGGCCCGCTCGGCGACCGCTACGGCAAGACGCGCGTGATGTGCGCGGCCCTGTTCGCCTGCGCGCTGGCCTCGGTCGCCTGCGCCCTGGCGCCCGGCTTCGACGCGCTGGTGCGCATGCGGGTGTTCTGGGGCGTGGCCGCCGCCGGCGTGATCCCGCTCGCGATCGCCTGGATCGGCGACGCGGTCCCCTACGAGGAACGGCAGGCCACGCTCGCCCGCCTGCTGATGGGCACGCTGTCGGGCATGACGGCCGGCCAGCTGGGCGGCGGCCTGTTCGCCGACACGCCGCTCGGCTGGCGCGGCGCCTTCGCGACGCTGGGCGCCGGCTACCTGCTGATCGCCGCGCTGCTGCTGGCGCGCCTGCGCAGCATCGCGACCGTCCCGCCCGTGCGCGGCCAGGGGCGCTTCGCCTTCGCGTCGCAGCTCGCGTCCGTGCTGGCCGTGCCCTGGGCGCGGGTGGTGATCGCGGCGGTCTTTGCCGAGGGCGTGTTCCTGCTCGGGCCGATCGCCTTCCTGCCGTCCTACCTGCACCAGCGCTTCGGGGTGAGCCTGTCGATGGCCTCGGCGCTGATCGCGCTCTACGCCCTGGGCGGCCTGCTCTATGCCGTGATCGCGCGGCACGTGGTGCGCCGCCTGGGCGAGCGCAGGATGGTGCTGTCCGGCACCGTGATCATGGGCGTCGGCTTCCTCGCCTGGTACGCGATGCCGGTGGCCTGGGTGGCGGCACCGGTGGCCCTGGCGGTCGGCTTCGGCACCTACCTGTTCCACAACACCTTGCAGACCAACGCCACGCAGATGGCGCCGGCGATGCGCGGCACCGGCATGGCGCTGTTCGCCTTCTGCCTGTTCAACGGGCAGGCGCTGGGCGTGTGGCTGGCCGGCGTCGCCTACGACCGCGTCGGCGCGCTGCCGCTGCTGGTCGTTCCGGCGCTGGTGCTGCCCGTCGTGGGCTGGTGGTTCGCCCGCGGCCTGGCCCGCCGGGTCAATGCGTGAGCGCCTTCCGGTCCCCGATCAACTGGTCCAGCGTCGCCAGCAGCGTCTCCGGATCCACCGGCGAGACCATGTAGGCGTTCCCGCCGGTCTGCATGCCGTGGCGCTGGTCGGCCTCGGTGACGTACATCGCGGACACGTACACGACCGGCAGGTCGGAAGTGGAGGGCTTGCTGCGCAGCAGCCGGCAGACCTCGAAGCCGAGGAGATCCGGCAGGTGCACGTCCAGCACGACGGCCGACACGAACTCGACCAGTTCCAGCGCTTCGGCGCCGGCGGCCGCCTCCACGATGTTGAAGCCCGCCGCGCGCAGGTGGCGGGCGGTCGCGTACCTCGTGGCCGGGTTGTCGTCCACCACCAGCACGCTGTAGAGGGAACGATCGATCATGCGAACTGCTGCAATTTCTGGAAAGGTCGAGTTTAGCCGGACGCTGCCTCATCAGCTCATCAGAAATTCGCCTAGCTCTGCCACCCGCCGCCCAGCGAGCGATAGAGCTGCACCTGGTTCTGCAGCCGCGCGAGCCGCGCCTGCACCAGCGCCTGCTGCGCCGCGAACAGCGAGCGCTGCGCGTCCAGCAGGTCCAGGTAGCTCGCCACGCCGTTCTCGTAGCGCAGGCGCGCCAGGCGATAGCGGGCCGCCTCGGCCTCGACCACCTGCGACTGGGCACGGACCTGTTCGCCATAGGTGGCGCGCCCGGCCAGCGCATCGGCGACGTCGCGGAAGGCCTGCTGGATCGCCCGCTCGTACTGGGCCACGGCGATGTCGCGCGTGACCTGGGCCACTTCCAGGTTGGCGCGGTTGCGGCCGGCGTCGAACACCGTCTGCAGCAGCGAGGGCGCCACGGTGTAGCCCCAGGAGCCGCCGCTGAACAGGCCCGAGAGGTCCGAGCTCGCCGTGCCGATGCCGGCCGTGAGCGAGATGCGCGGGAAGAAGGCGGCCCGCGCCGCGCCGATGTTGGCGTTGGCGGCGATCAGCTGCTGCTCGGCCTGGCGCACGTCGGGCCGGCGCACCAGCACGTCCGAGGGCAGCCCGGCCGGCACGTCGGGCAGCTCCAGGCCTTCGGTCGTGATGCCCACCTGGTAGTCCGGCGGCACGGCCTCGCCGAGCAGCAGGCCCAGCGCGTTGAGGTCGGTCGCGCGCTGGCGCTGCAGCTGCGCGAGCGTGGCGCGCGCCGTCTCGTAGAGCGACTGGGCCTGGCGGAAATCGATCTCCGAGGACGCGCCGTTCTCGAAGCGCAGGCGCGTGAGGCGCAGCGACTCCTCGCGCGTGGCGAGCGTCTGGCGCGTGAGCGCGAGCAGCTCCTCGTCGGCCGCGAGGTTCAGCCAGGTGTTGGCGACGCTCGCCACCAGCGCGACCTGCGCCGCGTTGCGGCCCTCCTCCGTGGCGAGGTACTGCGCCAGCGCCGCTTCGCTCAGGCTCGCGATGCGGCCGAAGAAGTCGATCTCCCAGCTGCTGAACGCCAGGTTGGAAGTGAAGGTGTTGGCCTGCTCGCCCTGCGCGTTGGGCGCGCGCGTCGCGCTGGCGCCCACGCCCACGGTCGGGAAGCGGTCGGCGTTGCGGATGTCGTACTGCGCCCGCGCCTGCGCGATGTTCAGCACGGCGACGCGCAGGTCGCGGTTGTTGCGCAGGGCCGTCGCGATCAGCGAACGCAGCCGCGTGTCGGCGAAGAACTGCTGCCAGCCCAGGTCCGCCGCCGGCGTGCCCTGCTGCGCCGAGGGATAGGGAAAGGCGGCCGGCACGGGCGGCGCCGGCCGCTCGTACTTCGGGATCATGGAGCAGCCGGCCAGCAGCAGCGCCGCGACCAGGGGGGTGAGGGTCTTCATGGGAATGCTCATACCTGGTCCCCCGCCGTGGCGCCCGCGGGCAGGTCCTGCCCGTACTCGTGCGCGTGCAGCTTGCGCTGGCGCTCGCTGCCCTTGAAGCGGCCGCGGATCACGACGAAGAAGATGGGAACGAAGAACAGGGCCAGCGCCGTGCCGGTCAGCATGCCGCCGATCACGCCGGTGCCGATGGCGCGCTGGCTGGCCGAGCCGGCGCCGCTCGCGATGGCCAGCGGCAGCACGCCCAGCCCGAAGGCCATGGAGGTCATCACGATCGGCCGGAACCGCAGGTGCGCCGCCGCCAGCGCCGCCTCGACCACGCTCTTGCCCTGGGCCTGCAGGTCCTTGGCGAACTCGATGATCAGGATGGCGTTCTTGGCCGACAGGCCGATGATGGTGATCAGGCCCACCTGGAAGTAGACGTCGTTCGCGTAGCCGCGCAGCAGCGTCGCGAGCAGCACGCCCAGCACGCCCAGCGGCACGACCAGGATCACCGCCAGCGGGATCGACCAGCTCTCGTACAGCGCCGCCAGGCACAGGAACACCGAGAGGATGGCGAAGCCGTAGAGGATCAGCGCCTGCGAGCCGGCGAGCTTCTCCTCGCGCGACTGGCCGGTCCATTCGTAGCCGAAGCCCTGCGGCAGCTGCGCGGCGAGCCGCTCCATCTCCTCCATCGCCGCGCCCGTGCTGTAGCCGGGCGCCGGCGCGCCGGAGATGCGCATCGCCGGGTAGCCGTTGTAGCGGATCGTCTGCATGGCGCCGTTGACCCAGCGCGTGCTCGCGAAGGCCGACAGCGGCACGGGCTTGCCCTGGTTGCTGATCACGTTCAGGCGCAGCAGGTCTTCCGGCTGCATGCGCGCCGGTGCGTCGGCCTGCACCACCACGCGCTGCAGGCGCCCGCGGTTCGGGAAGTCGTTGACGTAGGACGAGCCCAGCGCCGTGGACAGCGTCGCGTTGATCGCCTCGAAGGGCACGCCCAGCGCGTTCGCCTTGTCGCGGTCGATGTCCAGCTGCAGCTGCGGCGCGTCCTCCAGGCCGTCCGGGCGCACCTGCGACAGCACCTTGCTCTGCGCCGCCAGCCCCAGCAGCTGGTTGCGCGCGGCGATCAGCGCCTCGTGGCCCTTGCCGCCGCGGTCCTGCAGGCGGAAGGTGAAGCCCGAGGCCGTGCCCAGCTCCGGAATCGGCGGCGGGCTGAGCGGGAAGATGAAGGCGTCGCGGATGCCCGACAGCGCGCCGAAGGCGCGGCCGGCCAGCGCCTGCGCCGACTGGCTCTCCTCCTCGCGCTCGTGCCAGTCCTTCAGCGTCACGAAGGCGAGGCCCGCGTTCTGGCCCTGGCCCGAGAAGGAGAAGCCCAGCACGCTCACCATGCTCTGCACCTCAGGCTGCTTGAGCACCCAGGCCTCCACCTGCTCCATCACGGCGCGCGTGCGCTCCGCGGTGGCGCCCGGGGGCAGCTGCACGTTGACCAGCATGTTGCCCTGGTCTTCCTGCGGCAGGAAGGAGGTGGGCAGGCGCGTGTAGATCAGCCCGGCGACGCCGGCGATGAGGGCATAGATGATCAGGAAGCGCGGCGCGCGCCGCAGCACCCGCTGCACCAGCGACTCGTAGCCGTGCGCGGTGCGCAGGAACATGCGGTTGAAGGCGCCGAAGAAGCCCTTCTTCTCCTCGTGGTGGCCGGCGGCCACGGGCTGCAGCAGCGTCGCGCAGAGCGCCGGCGTGAGCGACAGCGCCATGAAGGCCGAGAAGCCGATGGAGGCCACCATCACCGCCGCGAACTGGCGGTAGATGTTGCCGGTGGACCCGGCGAAGAAAGCGAGCGGCACGAACACCGACACCAGCACCACCGTCACGCCGACGATGGCGCCCTGGATCTGGCCCATGGCCTTGCGCGTGGCCTCGCGCGGCGGCAGGCCCTCGTGGCTCATGATGCGCTCGACGTTCTCCACCACCACGATGGCGTCGTCCACCACGATGCCGATCACCAGCACCATGCCGAACATGGTCAGCACGTTGATCGAGAAGCCCAGTGCCAGCAGCGCCGAGAAGGTGCCCAGCAGCGCCACCGGCACCACCAGCGTCGGGATCAGCGTGTAGCGCCAGTTCTGCAGGAACAGGAACATCACCAGGAACACCAGCGCCACCGCCTCCAGCAGCGTCTGCACCACCTGCGTGATGGAGATGCGCACGAAGCGCGAGCTGTCGTAGGGGATGTCCCAGGTCATGCCGCGGGGGAAGTAGGCCGACAGCTCGCCCATGCGCTTGCGGATCGCGTCGGCCGTCTCCAGCGCGTTGCCGCTGGGCGCGAGCTGCACGCCGATGCCGCTGGAGGGCTTGCCGTTCAGGCGCGCCGAGGTGGCGTAGTTCTGCGCATCCAGCTCGACCCGCGCGACGTCCTTCAGGCGCACCGTGGACCCGTCCGGGTTGGCGCGCAGCACGATGTTGCGGAACTGTTCGACCGTCCCGAGCTGGCCGTTCACCACCACCGTGGCGGCGATGCCCTGGCCCGCGACGTTGGGCAGTTCACCGATGGAGCCGGAGGACACCTGCGCGTTCTGCGCGCGGATCGCCGCCGTCACCTCGGCCGAGGACATGTTGTAGCCCACCAGCTTCTGCGGGTCGATCCACACGCGCATGGCGGCTTCCGTGCCGAACAGCTGCGCCTGGCCGACGCCGGGGATGCGCTGGATCTCGGGCAGGATGTTGCGCGAGGCGTAGTCGCCCAGGTCCACCGGCGTGAAGTTCGGGTCGCTGGACGACAGGATGGTGAACAGCAGGAAGTTGGAGCGCGACTTCTCGACGCGCACGCCCTGCTGCGTCACGGCCGAGGGCAGGCGCGGCGTCGCGCGCGACAGCCGGTTCTGCACGTCCACCTGCGCGAGGTCGGGGTTGGTGCCGGGCTGGAAGCTGAGCGTGATCTGCCCCGTGCCGTTCGCCTGCGTGACCGACTCCATGTAGATCAGGCCGGGCGAGCCGTTCATTTCCTGCTCGATGACGCTGATCACGCTTTCTTCCAGCGTGCGCGCGGAGGCGCCCGGGTAGCTGGCGGACAGCACGATGGCGGGCGGCGCCACCGGCGGGTACTGGGCGATCGGCAGCTGCGTGATGGACACGGCGCCCAGCACGATGATGAACAGCGCGATCACCCACGCGAAGATGGGGCGGTCGATGAAGAACTTGGCCATGCGGCGGTCCTCAGCCCTTCCTGGCCTGCGAGGCCGCGGACGCGGGGGCCGAGGCCGGCTTCACCGGCACGGCGGCCGTGCCGGCGGGACCTGCCGCGGCGCCACCCGCGCCCCAGGGCACGGGCTTCACCGGCGCGCCGGGCCGCAGCTTCTGGAAGCCGTCCACCATCACCTGCTCGCCGGGCTTGAGGCCCTCGAGCACCACCCAGTGGCCGCCCTGCGAGCCGCCGATCTTCACCGTGCGCGGGCTCACCTGGCCGTCCGCCGCCACGACCATGACCGTGTCGCCCTGCGGCGAGCGCGTGACGGCCTGCTGCGGCAGCAGCATCGCGTTCGCGGCCTTGGCCTGCTCCAGGCGCACGCGCACGAACATGCCGGGCAGCAGCATGGCGCGCGGGTTGGGCACCTCGGCGCGCAGCGTCACCTGGCCGGTGGCCTGGTCCACGCTGAGGTCGGCGAACAGCAGCTTGCCGGGCTGGGGGTGCTCGGTCCCGTCCTCCAGCACCACGCGCACCTGCGCGCCCTCGGCGCCGGCGCGCTTGAGCTTGCCCTGCTCCAGGGCGCGGCGCAGGTTCATCACCTCGGTGGCCGACTGCGTGAAGTTGACGTAGAGCGGGTTGATCTGCTGGATCACGGCCAGCGGCGTCGCCTCGCCCTGCCCCACCAGCGCGCCCTCGGTCACGAGCGAGCGGCCGATGCGCCCGGAGATCGGCGCCGTGACCGAGGCATAGCCCAGGTTGATCTCGGAGGTGCGCAGCGCCGCGCGCGCCGCCGCCACGTCGGCCTCGGCCTGCTTCTCGGCGGCCACCGCGTTGGCGTATTCCTGCTTGCTGATCGCGTTGGCTTCCACCAGCGGCTTGTAGCGCTGCGCCAGGGCCGCGGCCTGCGCGTGGTTGGCCTGCGCCTTCACCACCGCGGCCTGCGCGCTGGCGTGCGCGGCGGCGTAGGGGCCCGGGTCGATGCGGTACAGGACCTGGCCCGCTTTCACGTCGCTGCCTTCGCGGAACAGCCGCTGCTGCACGATGCCGGCGGCCCGCGCCCGCACCTGCGCCACGCGCGAGGGCTCCAGCCGCCCGGGCAGTTCGGTCACGAGGCCGATGTCGCTGGTGGCCACGGTGACGACGCCGACTTCCGGCGGCGGCGGCGTGGCCCCGGCCTGCGGCGCCCCGCCGTTGCCTTTGCCGCAGGCGGCGAGGCCGAGCAGGAGCAGGGAGAGAAGGGACCACGCAAGGGTCCGCGGCAAGCGAGCAGCCATGGATCGTTGTTCTGAGAGGATGGGAAGGACACGCTGCGGCCCCGGGACGGCAGGCCGGCGAAAGCCGCGAGTATATACATACAAGCTTGCATGTATAGTCCGGCCCTGCCATGGCCCGCCGTTCCAAGGAAGACGCCCTCGCCACCCGCAACAGCCTGCTGGATGCGGCGGAGCGCGTGTTCCTGGCGCAGGGCGTCGCCGGCACCTCGCTGAACGACATCGCGCAGGCGGCGGGCACCACCCGCGGCGCCATCTACTGGCACTTCAAGGACAAGGCGGACCTGTTCAACGCGATGATGGACCGGGTCGCGATGCCCTTGCAGGCGGCCCTGTCATTGGTGGACGCGGCGCCGGAGGAGGATCCCCTGCCGGGCCTGAAGAAGTCGCTGCGGGCGGCGCTGCGCCAGACGGTGCACGACCCGCAGACGCGCCGCGTGTTCGAGGTGGCGACGCACAAGGTGGAATACGTCGACAGCCTGTGCGCCGTGCGGGCGCGCCACCTGCGGGTGCGCGCCCTGTGGCTCGAGCGCTTCCGCAACGTGCTGCGGCAGGGCGCCGCCGTGCGCGGCAAGCGCCTGCCGGTGCCGGCCACGCTGGCCGCGCAGGGACTGCACGCCCTGCTGGACGGCCTCACGCAGAACTGGCTGCTGGACCCGAAGGCCTTCGACCTGGAGGCCTGCGGAATGAAGTCGGTCGACGCCTTCCTCCGCGGCCTCGGTCTCGAGCCCGACTAGCTCCCCTTGCCGGCCTGCGCCTTGGCCCTGGCCGCCGTGCCCGGTCCGGCCGCCGCCGTCTGCGGCGGCATGGCGGCCGCGCGGGCCGCATCGTGCGCCGTCTTCGCTTCCTTCCTGCAGGTGTCCTTGGCCGCGCCCTTCTGGTCGTCGCACTTCTCCTTGGCGACCTTGTAGTCGGCATCGGCCTTCGCGAGCTTCACTTTCTGGTCGGCGCGGGCGCTCGGCTTGTACTGCGCCTCGAGTTCGGCCTTGGCGACGTCTTCCTTGCCCTTGGCCTCCGCCTTGCAGACGTCCTTGGCATTGGCCTTCATCGCGTCGCAGGCCTTCTTGTCGGCCTTGTACTGCGCCTCGATCTTCTCCTTTTCGGCCTTGTGCGCATCCTTGCTCATGGCGGTGGCGTCGGCGGCGAGCGCGCTGCCGCAGAAGGCGCAGCCGAGCGCGAGGGCGAGCGTGGTGACTTGCAGCTTCATGGAAGCGTTCCTTTCTTGCGTGGTGGGTTTCAGGAGGACTCCCCTTCCACCAACGCGGCGCGGCCGCGGCCGCGCGTAGGAACGCGTGCCCTGCCCCTGTAGTCGCACGCTGGCGCCGGGCAGGCGGCGCGATGCGTCAGCGCTTGCGCGCGGAGAAGTAGCCGCCGGTGGCCTGCACCTTCTCCACCTTGGCCTGGCGCACGGCGGCTTCGCGCGCGGCCTTCGCCATGTCGATGCAGCGGTCGCGCGCGTCGTCGTCGCGCTTGGCCTCGCATTCGACCTTGTCGACCTTGTAGTTCGCCTCGGCGATGACGCGGCGCGCCTCCAGCGTCGCCTCGGGGCTGGGGTCGTAGCGGGCTTCCAGCTCCGCCTTCGCCGCATCGGCCTTGCCGCGCGCCTGCGCCTGGCACAGCTCCTGCAGGTGGTCCTTGAGGCCGCCGCAGAACTTGCGGTCCGCCTTGTACTGCGCCTCGATGTGGTCCTTGGCCGCCTCGTACGCGCTCTTGCTCATCGCGGGCGGCTCGGCGGCGGCGACGCCGGCCAGCGCAAGGCCGCACAGGAGGGGAACGGCGCGGGTCAGCAGGGGCTGCAGGAAGGCTTTCTTCATGGCCGCAAGCTTAGGCATCCGCCGTTCGCCCATCCGTAGGAAGCGCGCAGCGGCTGCTGTCGGCCAGCGCGGCTAGACGAAGGTAAGCGCCGGGCGGGTGCGGCTGCCGGCGCGAAGGTGTACGCTGCGCGCCATGAGCCAGCATGAGCACCCGCATCCCCACGGACACGACGACGGCAAATGGAAGCACGACGGCGTGCGCGTCATCCCCGGCCACCAGCTCGACGCCAACACGGCGCAGACGCCCGGCATGGACCGCCGGGCCGCGATCAACTTCGCGCGCGTGGGCGCGCAGAAGCTGTGGGCCGGCACCGTGACCATCCATGCCAACGCGAAGACCGGCGCGCACCACCACGGCCACCTGGAGAGCGTGATCTACGTGGTGAAGGGCCGCGCGCGCATGCGCTGGGGCGAGCACCTGGAGTTCACGGCCGAGGCCGGCCCCGGCGACTTCATCTACGTGCCGCCCTACGTGCCGCACCAGGAGATCAACGCCAGCCCGACCGAGGTGCTGGAGTGCGTCCTCTGCCGCAGCGACGGCGAGGCCGTGGCCGTCAACCTGGACATCGAGCCGGCGGAGAAGCCCGAGCAGGTGCTCTGGGTCGACCCCACGCATCCGCACGGAGGGGTGTGAACATGGCGATCGAATACCGCAGCCTCGGCCGCTCGGACCTGCAGGTCTCGCCGCTGTGCTTCGGCGGCAACGTGTTCGGCTGGACGGCCGACGAGCGCACCTCGTTCTCCCTGCTCGACGCGTGGGTCGACGCGGGCTTCAACTTCATCGACACGGCGGACGTCTATTCGCGCTGGGCGCCCGGCCACGCCGGCGGCGAGTCGGAGACCGTGATCGGCCGCTGGCTGAAACAGGGCGGCCGCCGCGACAAGGTGGTGATCGCGACCAAGGTGGGCATGGACATGGGCGAGGGCCGCGTCGGCCTCGCGCCGAAGCGCATCCGCGAAGCGGTGGAGGCCTCGCTGCGGCGCCTGGGCGTCGAGCGCATCGACCTGTACCAGGCGCACAAGGACGACGAGGCCACGCCGCTCGCGGCGACGCTGGAGGCCTTCGCGCGGCTCATCGAGGAAGGCAAGGTGCGGGCGATCGGCGCGTCGAACTACAGCGCCGCGCGGCTCGGGCAGGCGCTGGAGACGAGCCGGACGCAGCGGCTGCCGCGCTTCGAATCGCTGCAGCCGCTGTACAACCTGGTCGACCGCGCCGACTTCGAGCGCGAGCTGCAGCCGCTGTGCCGGCGCGAGCAGGTCGGCGTGATGAACTACTACGCGCTGGCCGCCGGCTTCCTGAGCGGCAAGTACCGCACACCGGAGGACGCGGGCAAGAGCGCGCGCGGCACGGCGACGGTCGCCAGGTACCTGAACGACCGCGGCCGCCGCATCCTGGCCGCCCTCGATCGCGCCGCGCAGCAGCTGGGAAGCACGCAGGCGCAAGTGGCGGTCGCATGGGTGATGGCGCGTCCGGGCATCACCTCGCCGATCGCGAGCGCGACCTCGCTCGCGCAGTTGCAGGAACTGGTGCAGGCCGCGCAGTTGCGGCTGCCGGCGGAGGTCGTGCGCTCGCTGGACGAGGCCAGCGCCTGAAGTCTCCCTCTCCCCTGTGGGGAGAGGGCCGGGGTGAGGGGCGGGGGCGCGCTACGGCGCCGGCGGCAGCCGTCCGAGCAGGCGCTCCATCGCGCGGCCGATCGCCAGCAGGCGGCGGTCGCTCCCCGACGGCCCGTCGAGTTCCAGCCCCACCGGCAGGCCGCTCGTCGCGCCCAGCGCGATCGGCAGCTGGATGCCGGGAATCCCGGCGTTGCTGCCCGGATCCGTGTTCTGGATGAACAGCAGGAAGGTCTCGAGGCTGCTCGCGTCCGGGTTCGCGAGCGGCGCCGTGCGAGGCACGGTGGGAAACACGAGCGCATCGAGACGGTGCTTGCGGAAGGTGTCGGCGTACAGGCGCATCAGCGCGGGCCGCCCGCTCGCCATCGCCGCCTGGTACACGGGGGCGGCGGGCGTCGTGCCGCCATTCGGCGTCGGCAGCAGGCGTGGCAGCACCAGGCCCTGGTAGGTGGCCTTCACGTCGGGGCTCGCGATCTGCGGCGCCAGCTGCTCGATCGTGATGCCGGCGCCGCTGGCGCGCAGCCAGGCCACCATGTCGTCGTAAGCCTCGTACAGCGCGACCGGGAAGCTCACCTTGCCGTTGAGGTCGCCCAGGCCCGGCAGCGTGACGGGGACGATGGTGACGCCGGCAGCCCGCAGGCGCGCGAGCGCGGCGTCGAACGCGGCCTGCGTGTCGGCGTCGAGGTTGCGCAGGAATTCGGGCGCGAGCCCCAGCCGCACGCCGCGCAGGTCGGCCGGCGCGGTGGCGGGCGCGCCCGTGACGACCCGGTCCAGCAGGTCCACGTCGTCCATGCTCACCGCCATGGGGCCCGCCGTGTCGCGCGTGTGCGAGATCGGCGCGATGCCCGCGAGCGGATAGCGCCCCACGGTCGGCCGCAGCGACGCGCAGCCGTTCAGCGCGCAGGGAATGCGCACGGAGCCGCCCGTGTCGGTGCCCAGCGCCGCCGGCGCCATGCGCAAGGCAAGCGCGACCCCGTTGCCGGACGAGGAGCCGCCCGCCATGCGCGCGCTGTCCCAGGCGTTGCGCACGCCCACGCGCTCCGGCGGCGTGTACGCCGGGTTGTAGCCCGAGATGCCGAAGGCGAGCTCGTGCATGTTGGTCTTGCCGAGCACGACGGCCCCGGCGGCGCGCAGGCGCTGCACGACGGGCGCGTCGCGGGTCGGCACGAAGGCGTGCAGGGCCGGCGTGCCCGCGGTGGCAGGCAGTCCCGCGACCTCGATGTTGTCCTTGATGGCCACCGGCACGCCCAGCAGCGGCAGGCAGGGCGCGCCGGCGGCGCGGCGCGCATCCACCTGGCGGGCCGCCTGCAGCGCGCCGGCTTCGTCGAGGGTGATGAAGGCGTTGTGGTCGGCGCGCTCGCGGGCGCGGGCGAGGTAGGCGCGCGTGACGGCTTCGCTGGTCAACGTGCCGCGGCAGACGCCGGCGGCGATGGCGCTTGCGGTCAGGCGGGGAATGTCGGGGGGCTGCGGCGCGGGAGTGGTGGCGCAGCCTGCCAGCACGAGGGCGGCGGACAGGCCGGCAAGGCGGATGCGTTCCATGGCGCTGCTGCCTTTCTCCAGTTCGCGGCCACTCTAAACCCCGGCAGCGGGGATGGCAACGTGCCTAGCGGCGCCCCGCCACCGAGCGCGCGATCTCCGGCGGCAGGCGCTTGAGCAGCCAGCGGATCGCCAGCGGCACCAGCACCACGTCGTCAAGGAAGCCGAAACCCGGGATCCAGTCCGGCAGCAGGTCCACCGGCGAGAGCACGTACAGGACGATCAGCGCCGTGCCGATCTTCAGCCAGCGCGGCGCCGCCGGATGGCGCAAGGCCGCCCAGAGCTGGCGCGCATCGCCGCGCAGCACGGTCCACAAGAGCGTCAGGCGCTTCCACATCGGCTTTCCCCGTCCGGCCCCGGCGGGGCCCGTCCGCCGTACATGGCGCCGCCGTGCCGCCCTGCAAGGCCCGGCGCGGCACGTTGCGCCGCCGTGCCCGAAGATACGCCCCTGCGCGTGAAAATTCGCGCCCTGGCATGACCCTCCCCGAAGAAGACGACGAACACCTCCTGGCGCGCTTCCGCGCGCTCGCCGCCACGCTGGACCTGCCGCGGAACGGTCTGGACGAGGCCGCCTACACGGCGGCGGGCCGCGATCCGCTGGAACCGCTGGTGGGCTTTGGACCGCGCGACGCACCCGCGTGCTTCTTCGGCCGCGATCCCGGCATGGAGGAACTGCGCCTGCGCCAACCCTTCGTCGGCGAGGCGGGCCGGCTGCTGCGCCGCGGCCTGCTGGCGCACGCCGGCGATGCGCCCGCCGATGGCGGGCTGCCCGAGCTGCTGCGCGCGGGCGAGCGCTTCTTCTGGCTCAACATCGTGCCCTACAAGCCGCGCGGCAATGACGTCTGGAACGCGCGCGTGCGCCACGCCTTCCGCCCGCTGGTGCTGCACTGCCTGCTCGCGCGCTGGAACGGCGCGGCGGTGGTCACGCTCGGCGAGCACGCCTTCCGCTGGTTCGCCCACGGCCAGCCGCGCGAGGTCCGCGACGCCTTCGATGCGCGCTGGGCCCGCGTGCTGGAACCCGGGCCGGGCGTGCCCGTGCGCCTCGCCGCGGACGGGCGGGAGCGGCTGCTGCAGGTGCATCCGCTGCCGCATCCCTCGCCGCGCAACGTGAAGGGACGCGCCGCCTTCCCCGCGCTGCTGGAGGCCTGCCTGGAGCGCCTCAGTCGCTGACGTCCTCCAGCGCCGAGCCGCTCGGCCCGCGGTCGACGACGACGCTGAAGCTGCCGTCGGTCTCCAGAACCACCGCCGCCACCTGCTCCAGCGAACCGAGGCCCTGCTTGCGCACGGCCGCCAGCACTTCCTCGCGCGAGACGCGCTCCTGGCGCAGGTTGTCCTCCAGCAGGCGGCCGTCGCGCAGCAGCAGCGAGGGCTTGCCCGTGAGCAGGCGGCCGACGCGCCGCGAGCGGCTGGCGGCCATCGCCAGCAGGTACTGCAGGGCCAGCAGCAGCACGATGGCGAGAGCGCCGTCGGCCAGGCTCACCTCGCGCGTGAGCACCGCCGACGCGAGGGCGGAGCCCATGGACACCGTGACGACGAGCCCGTAGGCATTGGTCTTGGCCAGGCTGTGCTTGCCGCCCCAGCGCAGCACCGCCACCAGGAACAGGTACAGCGGCACGCCGATGGCGACGACGCGCCCGAGCGAGCCCCAGCTGCTGAAGAACACGGGCAGGCTGTCCATGGCCCATTGTCACCGCCGCGGCCTTATCCTCGGGGCGCGTCCATGCCCGCTGCCCGCCGCGCCCTCGTGATCGTCAATGCCCGCTCGGGCGGCGGCACCGACCCGGCCGCGGCCGAAACGCTGCGCGACCGCTTCGCCGCGGCCGGGCTGCCGGCCGAGGTGGTGCTGCTCCAGGAGGGCGTCGCCATCGCCGCGCTGGTGGAACGCGCCCGCGCCGGCGGCGTGGGCCTGGTGGTGGCCGGCGGTGGCGACGGCACGCAGGGCGCGGTGGCCGCGCAGCTCGCCGGGACGGGCCTCGTGCAGGGCGTGCTGCCGCTCGGCACGCTCAACCACTTCGCGCGCGACCTGGGCATCCCGCTGGCGCTGGACGACGCGATCCGCACCATCGCGCACGGCCGCGTGCTGAACGTGGACGTGGGAGAGGTCAACGGCCACGTGTTCATCAACAACTCCAGCCTGGGGCTGTACCCGGAGATCGTGCGCGAGCGCGAGCTGCAGCAGATGCGCCTGGGCAAGGGCAAGTGGCGCTCCTTCGCCAGCGCGACGCTGCACGCGCTCGAGCACCCTGCCGGCCTCGCCGTGCGGGTGGACGCGGAAGGCGAGGCGCAGCTGCACCGCACGCCCTTCGTCTTCGTCGGCAACAACCGCTACGGCATGGAAGGCTTCCGCATCGGCGCGCGCGCCTCGCTGCAAGGCGGCGAGCTCGCGCTGTACATCGGGCGCCGCCACGGGCGGCTGGGCCTGCTGGTGCTCGCCTGCCGCGCGCTGCTGCGGCGGCTGCGGCAGGACGTGGACTTCGCGCTGCTCACCGGGCCGGCGTTCGTGGTGAGCACGCGGCATGCGCGCATCCGCGTGGCCACCGACGGCGAGGTCGCGATGATGGACACGCCGCTGCGCTACCGCATCCGGCCGGGCGCGCTGCAGGTGCTGGTGCCCGCGCCGCCTACTGCGCCGTGATCTTGCGATCGCGCACGATCGCGCCCCACTTGGCGGATTCGCGCTGCATGAACTGCGTGAGCTCGGCGCGGGTGGTCGGGTGCGGCGTGAGGCCCAGCTTGGCCAGCTGCTCGCCCACGGCTGGATCCTTCAGCGCCTTCACGATCTCCTGGTTCCAGCGATCGAGGACGGGCGCGGGCGTGGCGGCGGGGGCGACGAATGCATACCAGTTCAGTGCCTCGAAGCCGGGGAAGCCCTGCTCCGCCACGGTCGGCACGCTGGGCAGGTAGGCCGGCCGGGTGAGGCCGGTGGTGGCCAGCGGCGTGAGCTTGCCGGCCGCGATGTGCGGCAGGGCCGTGGGCGGGGCGGCGAAGTAGCCGGTGAAGCGGCCGGCCAGCAGGTCCTGCATGGCGGGCGCGCCGCCGCGGTAGGGCACGTGCACCATCTCCACCTTGGCTTCCTGCGCGAACAGCTCGCCCGTCAGGTGCGAAGCGGAACCCGAACCGGTGGACGCGAAGGTGACGGAGCCCGGCTGCTTGCGCGCCGCCGCCACGAAATCGGCCAGCGTCCTGATGCCGGAGTTGGCGTTCACCACGAGCACGTTGGGGAAGTGCACGCCGCCCGAGACCGGCGCCAGGTCCTTGAAGGGGTCGTAGGGCAGCTTCATCATGTGCGGCGCGATCGTCAGCGGGCCGATCGAGCCGAGCAGCAGCATGGAGCCGTCCGTCGGGCCGTTGGCGACCAGCTGGTGGGCGATGTTGCCGCCGGCGCCGGCCTTGTTCTCGACCACCACCGTCTGGCCGACGTTGTCGCCGAGCTTCTTGGCGATCAGGCGGGCGGCCGCATCGGCGGCGCCGCCGGGAGCGAAACCGACCACCAGGGTCACGGTCTTCTTCGGCGGGAAGTCCTCCGCGTGCGCGACGGCCAGCAGGGCCAGCGCGGACGTCCCCAGCAGGGCGGCGCGCAGCCACAGGCGCTTGTTCATGCTTGTCTCCTTGGTTCGGGAGCCGCATTCTGGGGCCCGCGCCGGTGTTTGCATACCAACGGTTTCCCGAGCACACAGCTCGAAACACGCGAGCCGCCGGAGAATCCCGCGCCATGCCGACTGCCCAAGAAGAAGAACTGCGCGCGGCGCTGCGCACCCTGGAGCCCGGGATCCGCGACTGCGAGGCGCGAATGCGCGAAGCCGCGGCCACCTGCCCCCCCGGCGACCCGATGCTCGCCGCCCTGCGCCGACAGCTGGACATGCTGCAGCAGGAGGAACGGCGGCTGCGCGAGCAGCTGAAGAAGCTCAGCCCCTAGGGGAACCCCAGCCCGGCAGCACCCGCTCCAGGGCGGCGCGCATGCGCCGCACGTGCGAGCCGTCCCAGTACAGGCGGCCGCAGGCGGGGCACTGCCGCACCGGGCCCGGCACGTCCTGCACGTCGGCGGGCAGCAGCGGACGGGCCTCGGCGTCGTCCAGCACCCGCAGCACCGCATTGCAAAGCAGGCAGCGGGTGAAGAGCGCGGACGGGGGCGCCAGCTCCAGCGTGTCCACCAGGTCCTTCAGCTGCAGCAGCGGCTCGTCCTGCCGGACCTCGTGCGCGCGGGCCGGCCGCAGCTCCTTCAGCAGGTGGCGGTCGCGCGTGAGCAGGATGCGCCCTTCCTCGCCGGCCTGGCGCACCAGCACCGGGTCGGCCAGCGTCATGTCGTAGCTCGTGTCGTAGCCGAGGACGCGCAGCCAGCGCGCGAGCCGGCCCAGCATCGCGTCGGCGGCGAAGCGCGGCGGGTTCAAGCGAGCCGCGCGACCGCGGGCGGCCGCTGCGCGGGCCAGCCGGCGATGGCCTCCCAGGCGCGCGCCAGCGCCAGCACGCGCAGGTCGGCGCGCGGCGGCCCGGCGAGCTGCAGGCCCATGGGCAGGCCGGCCGCGCCGAAGCCCACCGGCACGCTGGCCACCGGCAGCCCGGCCAGGGTGAAGGGCGCGACGATCTCCATCCAGCGGTGGTAGGTGTCCATCGCGACGCCCGCGATCTCCTTCGGCCAGTGCTGCTCCGCAGGGAAGGGGAAGACCTGCGATGCGGGCGCGGCGACGTAGTCGTAGCGCTCGAACAGGCGGCGGAACGCGTGGTACACGGCGGTACGCTGCACCGAGGCCTGCCACACCTGCGCGCCGGTCAGCTCGAAGCTCTGCTCGACTTCCCACACGGCCTCGGGCTTCATCAGCGCGCGCAGCCGCGGCTGCGCGTAGGTGGCTGCCAGCTTGCCGGCCGTGAGCATCTGGCGCAGGCGCAGCCAGGCCGTCCAGGTGGCGTCGCGCGGCACGTCCAGCGTGCAAGGCTCCACCACGTAGCCGGCATCCTGCAGCCGCTGCAGCGCGGACTCGCACACCGCGCCGACGCCGGGCTCCAGCGGCAGGTCCGGCCAGATGGGGCCCAGCCAGCCGATGCGGCGTCCGGGGGCGCAGGCGATCGGGTCAGCATCGTCCGGATCCGGCAAGGTCTCCGCCAGCGACAGCGGCGCCCGCGCGTCCCAGCCCGCCATCGTGGAAAGCAGGCGCGCGACGTCCTCGCTCGTGCGGCCCATCGGTCCCTCGGTGCCCAGCTGCGCGAAGAAGGCGTCGTCGGCCGGCGCGCCCGGCACGCGGCCGAACGAGGGCCGGAAGCCGACGATGTTGTTGAAGGCCGCGGGATTGCGCAGCGAGCCCATGAAGTCGCTGCCGTCGGCCACGGGCAGCATGCCCAGGGCGATGGCGACGGCCGCGCCGCCGCTGCTGCCGCCGGCGGAGCGCGCCGGATCCCAGGCGTTGCGCGTGATGCCGAACACCTGGTTGTAGGTGTGCGAGCCCAGGCCGAACTCGGGCGTGTTGGTCTTGCCGATCACGATCGCGCCGGCCTGCTTCATGCGCTGCACGAACAGCGCGTCGGCCGCGGCGGGCTGCCCGGTGGCGGTGCGCGAGCCGCGCATGGTCGGCAGGCCCGCGGCGTCGCTCAGGTCCTTGATCGCGACCGGGAAGCCGTGCATCCAGCCGCAGCGCTCGCCGCGCGCGAGCTGCGCGTCGCGCGCGTCCGCCTCGGCCAGCAGCGCCTCGGGCGGCCGCAGGGACACGATCGCGTTGTGCAGCGGGTTGAGGGCGGCGATGCGCGCGAGGCTCGCCTCCATCAGCGCGCGGCAGGAAAGCTCGCGCGCGGCGATGCGCCGCGACAGCGTGCCCGCGTCGAGCGCCAGCAGGTCGGCAGGTGTCATGGCCGCAGTATGCCGCCGCGGCGGCCCGCGGTCAGGAGCCGAGCACCTGGTAGGCGTTGCCCGGGCCCAGCAGGTGGCGCACCTGCTCGGCCAGCGAGCCGAACACCTGGCCGGCGAGGCTGGGGCCTTCCTCGCCGAACAGGATGCGGTCGCAGCCGAACTCGCGCGCGGCCTGCGCGATGGCCTCCGCGCTGCGGCCCACCAGCACCGTGCTGGTATAGGGCACGCCCGCGGCGTCCAGCAGCGACTGCGCGTACTTCAGTTCCTCGTTGCCCTGCTCCAGCTGCAGCGCCTGCAGCTCGCGCGTGCCGAAGAACATCGCGACGTGCCCCGAGAGCCGGGGCTGCACCCGCACCAGGCGCACGCCCACGAACTCCTCGCGCCAGATCCGCACCGCCTGTTCGATGGCGGAGCGGGTGCGCGCGGGGCTGTGCGGGTCGACGGCGACCAGCAACTGCCGCATGGCGGGCCTCAGGCGGCGGGCTGGTCGGCCGCGGGACGCTCCTCCCCGGAGGCGGCGCGGCTCGCCAGGTACTTGCCCACGGCGACGACGATCACGGCGCCGGCCGCCGGCAGGATGTTGTGCATGTAGTGGTGCGCCTCGAAGAAGCCGTGCGTCGCCGGGTCGGTCAGCGCCATTTCACCGGCCACCCATCCCAGCAGGGCGGCGCCCGCGGTGATGATGATCGGGAAGCGGTTCATCAGCTTCAGGATGATCGTGCTGCCGAAGATGATCAGCGGGATGCTGATCACGAGGCCGATCACCAGCAGCGGCACGTTGCCCTTCGCGGCGGCGGCCACGCCGATCACGTTGTCCAGGCTCATCACCAGGTCGGCGACGATGATGGTCTTGATGGCGGCCATGAGGCCGGAGTTGCCCTCGATGTCCTCCTCGTCGTCCTCGCCCTTGAGCAGGCCGATGCCGATCCACAGCAGCAGGGCCGCGCCCACGAGCTTCAGGTAGGGCAGCGTCAGCAGGTAGACGGCGAAGAAGGTCAGGATGACCCGCAGCACGATCGCGCCGACGCTGCCGAAGATGATGGCGCGCTTCTGCTGCACGGGCGGCAGCGAGCGGCAGGCCAGCGCGATCACCACCGCGTTGTCGCCGGACAGCACGATGTTGATCAGGATGATCTGGGACAGGGCAACCCAGAATTCCGGGCTGGTCAGGAAGGCCATGGTGTCTCCTCGCGTATTGAAAAAGGCCCGGAACCGCGCACCGGTTCCGATCCTGCGAGGCTAAGCCGCCGGGCTGACAGGCTCTTGGCGGTCGGCTGTCGGCTGCTTGTCGGCGAGCTTTCAGCGCGCTTACAGCCGCGGACGTGCTCCCTCTCCCGCCTGCGGGAGAGGGCCGGGGTGAGGGTCCGCCGCCCGGAAGAACACGCTGAACGTGTTCCCCACCCCGTCCACGTCCTCCTCCAGCGTGATCCGCGCCCCGTGCAGCGTGGCGATCTCGCTGACGATGGCCAGGCCCAGGCCGCTGCCGTCCTCCTGCGTTCCCAGCAGGCGGTGGAAGCGCTCGAAGATGCGGGCGCGCTCCGCCACCGGGATCGCGGGGCCGTCGTCGCTGATCGCCAGCCGGCACTGGCCGTCCGGTGTGCGCGCGGTGCGCACCGTCACGCGTCCGTTGGCCTGGCTGTAGCGGATCGCGTTGTCGATCAGGTTGTTGATCAACTCGCGCAGGCGGTCGCGGTCGGCGGCGATCACCAGCGGCTGCTCGACGCCCTCGAAGCCCAGGTCGATGCTGCGCTTGATGGCGATCGGCACCCAGTCCATGCTCACCTCCAGCGCGAAGGCGTTCAGGTCCAGCGGCTGCAGCTGCACCGTGTCGAGCGCCCCCGGCTCGTTGCGCGCCAGCGAGAGCAGCTGGCGCACCAGCCGCGAGAGGCGATCGGCGCTGATGTACAGCTGCGCGAGCGAGTGGCGCACGCGCTCGGGATCGTTCTCGCGCAGCGCCAGCTCGATCTGCGCCTTCAGCCCGCTCACCGGCGTCTTCAGCTGGTGGGCCGCGTCGGCGACGAAGCGGTTCTGGAAGTCGAAGGTCTTGCCCAGGCGCGCCATCAGCTCGTTGACCTCGTCCACCAGCGGCCGCACCTCGCCCGGCACGTCATGCGTGGCGATCGGGCTCAGGTCCAGGTGCGAGCGGCCGGCGACGGCGCGGCGCAGGCGCTGCAGCGGCTCCAGCCCGCGCGAGACGCCGAACCAGACGACCGCCGTCGCCATCACGATCAGCAGCAGCTGCGGCAGCACCACGTTGGCCAGCATCTCGAAGACGAGCCGCTGGCGCTTGTTCAGCGTCTCCGCCACCTGCACCTGCACGACCGGCGCGCGGGGCCCTTCGTCGACGGCCATGCGCGCCGCCACCATGCGCACCGGCTCGCCCTGCACGCGGTCCTGGTAGAAGCGCGGCTCCTTGCCGCGCAGTCGCGGCGGCGGCAGCGCCGGGTCGCCGCCCAGCAGCGTGCCGTCCAGCGCCTGGACGCGGAAGAACAGGCGGTCCTGCGGGTCGGTGAGCAGGATGCTTTCGGCGCTGGTGCTCAGGTCCAGGCGCGGGCGGCCACCCTCGCCGGGGCGCACGTGCAGCACGATCTCGCGCGCGATCTCGTGCAGCGCGCGGTCGTAGGCCAGGTTGGCGAAGCGCAGCGACACCCAGTAGGCCGCGGCGGTGTCCAGCACCAGCAGCAGCAGCAGCGGCCCGAGCAGCCAGGCGAGCAGCTTGCGCTGCAGGCGCGGCTCAGTCCGCGGCATCGCCGCGTTCCATCAGGTAGCCCATGCCGCGCACGGTGCGGATCTCGCAGCCCAGCGGCTCGAGCTTCTTGCGCAGGCGGTACACGTAGACCTCGATCGCGTTGGCGCCGACCTCGTCGCCCCAGCCATAGAGGTGGTTGACCATCTGCTCCTTGCTGACCACGCGGCCCTCGCGCATCAGCAGCAGCTCCAGCACGGCCAGCTCGCGCGGCGACAGCTCCAGCGGCTTGCGGTCGTAGAACACGCGGCGGCCGACCGTGTCGAAGCGCAGCAGGCCGTGTTCGAGATAGGGCGTGGAATTGCTGCCCCGGCGCAGCAGCGCCCGCACGCGCGCTTCCAGCACCGGCAGGTCGAAGGGCTTGGAGAGGTAGTCGTCGGCGCCCAGGTCGAGGCCGCGCACCTGGTCCTCGGTGGTGTCGAAGGCCGTGAGCATGAGCACCGGGATGGTGGACTTGCGCGCGCGCAGCCGCTTGAGCACCTCCAGGCCCGAGAGCCCCGGCAGGCCGATGTCGAGGATGGCCAGGTCGTAGATCGCGAGCGCCAGCGCGCGGTCCGCCTCCTCGCCGGTGGAGACCATGTCCACGGCGTGGGCGGACTGCACCAGCGCGCGCGACAGCGCGTCGGCCAGCACCTTGTCGTCTTCGACCAGCAGGATGCGCATCGGGCGCCAATGCTACCCCGGCCGGGCACCATGGCCCCGCGGCACCGCCGGCGCGCCGCAGCGGTTAGACTGGCGGCCACCATGCCCGGATTCGCCCTCTTCATCGGAGACCACCTCGCACGCAGCGTGCGCGGCGTGCCGGGCGCGCCTCCTGCCTGACGAGAACCGCCTGCCGGCGCGCGCCGGCCGTGTTTTCCGTTTTCATCGCAGGAGTTCCTCATGGCTGATCTGTTCGACAACCCCATGGGCCTGTGCGGATTCGAGTTCGTCGAATTCGCCTCGCCCGTTCCCGGCCTGCTCGAGCCGCTGTTCGAGAAGATGGGCTTCTCGCTCGTGGCGAAGCACCGTTCCAAGGACGTGCTGCTGTACCGCCAGGGCGACATCAACTTCATCGTCAACCGCGAACCGAAGAGCCTCGCCGGCTACTTCGCCGCGGAGCACGGGCCTTCGGCCTGCGCGCTCGCCTTTCGCGTGAAGGACTCGCACAAGGCCTACAACCGCGCGCTGGAACTGGGCGCGCAGCCGATCGAGATCCCGACCGGCCCGATGGAGCTGCGCCTGCCCGCCATCAAGGGCATCGGCGGCGCGCCGCTGTACCTGATCGACCGCTTCGAGGACGGCAAGTCCATCTACGACATCGACTTCGAATGGCTGCCCGGCGTGGAGCGGCACCCGAAGGGCGTGGGCCTCAAGGTGGTGGACCACCTCACGCACAACGTCTACCGCGGGCGCATGGCGCACTGGGCCGCGTTCTACGAGCGGCTGTTCAACTTCCGCGAGATCCGCTACTTCGACATCCAGGGCGAATACACCGGCCTCACCTCGAAGGCGATGACCGCGCCCGACGGCCTGATCCGCATCCCGCTGAACGAGGAGGCGGGCAAGACCTCCGGGCAGATCGAGGAATTCCTGATGAAGTTCAGCGGCGAGGGCATCCAGCACGTCGCCCTCCTCACGGACAACCTGCTCGAGACGGTGGACCAGCTGCAGATGGCGGGCGTGCCGCTGATGACGGCGCCCAACGACATCTACTACGAGATGCTCGAAGAGCGCCTGCCCGGCCACGGCCAGCCGGTGGCGGAGCTGCAGGCGCGCGGCATCCTGCTCGATGGCGACACGAGCAACGGGCAGAAGCGGCTGCTGCTGCAGATCTTCAGCGAGACGCTGCTGGGCCCCGTGTTCTTCGAGTTCATCCAGCGCGCCGGCGACGAGGGCTTCGGCAACGGCAACTTCAAGGCGCTGTTCGAATCGCTGGAGCGCGACCAGATCCGCCGCGGCGTGCTGCAGGTGGCCGCGAAGGCCGAGGCCTAGGAGCCTGGGCGGCTCCCGGCCGCGCCAGCCGCAGGACACGCCTTGGCGTCCTGCGGCCTTTCCGACTAGGGACTTCCTCGGAGAACGCGCACGCGCCCCGCTTCGCCGGTCCTACACGGCCGGCGCGGGGTCGCCCCCACCATGGGGACCCAGCAGCGCAGATTTCAGGTCCACCTCCGGTCACTGCAGATGCGCTCTTCCTCGTCCATTCTGGAGTCCGTGATGAAAGCCGTCCTGTCCTGCGCCGCCATCCTCGCCGCCTTCGCCGCAGCCCCCGCCTTTTCCCAGGTGCTGATCGCCCGCCAGGGCGACGACTCGGTGCGCCTGTCCGAGGAGGCCTGCAAGAGCGAGCTGGTGCTCAGCCGCCTCGAGCCCGGCATGGCCGGGGAATTCCACGCCGCGTCCGCCGTGTTCCAGGGCCAGCGCTTCCAGGCCTGCTGGCGCATGATGGGCAACGCCGCCTACCTCGTGTACGAGGACGGCGACCAGGGCATCATCCCCGCCGACGAACTGAAGCCCGAACTGACGGCCTGAGCACCCGCTGGCCGGCCGTTCGCGCCATGCACTATCCTTGCGCCCCATGCGCAAGGATGACGTGAGGCGCGCCGCCGCCGGGGGCGCGGCCGCTTGAACACCGGCAGCGTCCTGCTGTCGGTGGCGGCCATCAGCGCCGGCGCCTCCATCGGCGCCGTGCTGCGCTGGCTGCTGGCGGCGCGCCTGAACCCGCTGTGGACGGCGCTGCCGCTGGGCACGCTGGCGGCCAACCTGGTCGGCGGCTACTGCATCGGGCTGGCCCTGGGCTGGCTGGGCCAGCATCCCGAACTGCCGGCCAACCTGCGCCTCTTCATCGTGACCGGCCTGCTGGGTGGCCTCACGACCTTCTCCACCTTTTCCGCCGAGGTCGTCACGGCCCTGCAATCGGGCCGCACGGCCTGGGCGTTGGCCATAGCCGTCACCCACCTCGTCGGCTCGTTGGCGCTCACTGCGCTCGGGCTCGCGACCGCCCGGCACCTTGCCGGCGCATAGGGAAACGTCTTACCGCTGAGCTGAGCATTCACTTAGCTCCGCAGCTCAGCCGCGGGGGACACTGTTTGCATGCTCACATTGACGCTTCGCGGGTTGTTTGGAGCCAGGCGCAAGGAGACTGGCCGTTCCGCATTCCTTCCCACCCGTCCGGCCGCGGGTGACCGGCGCCCCCTGGACGCCGACCTCATCTACCGGATGAAGGCCTGGCCGCAGCTGCCCGAGTCCGGCCGCACGGCCGAGATCTACCGCATGCTCTCGATCATGAGCAGCCAGCCCGTCAACCGGCAATGGCTGCTGGATCGCTTCCGCATGGCCCCGCAGCAGCTCGATGCGCTGCTGAGCCAGCTGGTGGCCGAAGGCGCGGTCGAAGTGATCGACCCGGCGCGCTTCGCCGGGCGCGAGCCGGCCCGCGCCTGAGCTTCAGGCCGGCGGCTGCGGCGCCGGTGCGATCGGGCTCTTGCGCGCGGCCTGGCGGTCCACCAGCCGCTGCAGGTTCGCGAGCGAGGCCAGGTGCAGCGAGACCAGGTGCAGCTCGCCGCTGCGGAACATCGCGAGCGCCGTCGCATCGGGCAGGTCCAGCAGCTTCTTCTCGTCCACCACCAGCAGGCCCTTCACCGTGAAGCTGCGCCCGTCCACCAGGTCGGCGCGCGCCTTCATCTCCGCCAGCAGGCCGGCTTCGTCGAGCCGCCGGCAGAAGGCCTGGGTGCGCGCGGCCTCCTGCTGGCAGCGGGTGAGGAACTCCACCGCGTTGCGCAGGAAGGGCGTGTCCTGTCCCTGCGCGTCGAACAGCGGTTCGCCCTCGTGCTCGGCGAGCCCCGGATAGGCCTCGTCGATGCAGACGCCCAGCGCCTGCCCGGGCAGCTGCGCCAGCACGAAGGGATAGCGGCGCACGAAGGCGGGAACGTAGCGCGCGTCCCAGACGCCCTGGTCGTCCACGAACAGGTTCTCGCGCTGGCGCAGGCCCAGCACCACCACGGGTGCGACCTCGCCGCCGGCGCCGCGCGTGAAGACGATCGCGTATTCCTTGCAGGCCTCGTTGAACTCCGCGCCCGCGAGGTGCAGCGCGTTCGCCTCCCGCGCGAACGCGAAGCTGCTGCCGGGCCGCACGCGCAGCCCGCGGTGGCGCGCGCGGTCCAGCAGCACGGGCTTGTCGTAGCAGACCAGGTCGGACACGGCGCTTTCCCTCAATCGCCGGCGGCGGCGTCGGCGGGCTCCGGCACGGCCTGGGCCAGCACCTTGTCGATGCGGCGGCCGTCCAGGTCCACCACCTCGAACACCCACTCGCCGCAGTCGATGCGCTCGCCGGCCGCCGGCAGGCGGCCCGACACGGCCATCAGCAGGCCGGCCAGCGTGTTGTAGCGGCCCTTGTCCTCCTCGGGCAGCTCGCGGATGTCCAGCCGCGCCTTGAGTTCCGAGACGGGCATGAGCCCGTCCAGCAGCCAGGAGCCGTCCTCGCGCTGCGTCGCCCAGGCCTCGGTCTGTTCGGCCGGCTGCAGCTCGCCGGTGATCGCCTCCAGCAGGTCGTGCGGCGTGATGAGCCCCTGCACGACCCCGTACTCGTCGACCACGAACACCAGCCGCGCCGCCTCGATGCGGAACTGCTCCAGCAGCTCCATGCCGGTCAGCGTCTCGGGCACGAACAGCGCCGGCACCGCGTGCGGCTCCACCGGCCCCTCGTGCTCCGGGCCCAGCGAGATCAGGCGCGACACGCTCACGAGGCCCACGACGTCGTCGAGCGAGCCGCGGCACACCGGGTACCAGGAATGCGCGTCGCCCTCGCCGGCGCGCCTGAGCGCGTCGCGCACGCTCGTGGACGCGTCCAGCCACTGCACGTCCGAGCGCGGCACCATCATCGAGGTGAGCGGCCGGTCGTCCAGGTGGAACACGTTGCGCACCATCTGGTGCTCGTGCTGCTCGATCACGCCCGCCTCCACGCCCTCCTCCAGGCTGTGGGCGATCTCCTCCTCGGTCATCGCGCGGGCGCGCGTGTCGATGGCCAGGACCTTGAGGATCGCCTGCGTGGAGGCGGACAGCACGCGCACGAAGGGGCCGGCCGCGCGCGACAGCCAGCGCATCGGCCGCGCCACCGAGCGCGCGATCTGCTCCGGGTAGATCTGCCCGATGCGCTTGGGCACCAGCTCGCCGAAGATGATGGTGACGTAGGTGATGATGGCCACCACGATCGCCGTGGCCGTGATGGCGGCGGCCCGCGGCGGGATCCTGAGGGTTTCCAGCCAGGCCGCGAGGTCGGCGCTGAACGCGGCCTCGCCGATGATGCCGTTGATGATGCCGATGGAGGTGATGCCCACCTGCACGGTGGACAGGAACTGCGTCGGCTGGTCCAGCAGCCGCAGCGCCGCCTGGGCGCCGCCGTCGCCGTCTTCCGCCAGGGCCGCGAGCCGCGCCCGCCGCGTGGAGGCCAGGGCCATCTCGGACATGGCGAACAGGCCGTTGAGCAGCGTCAGCAGCGCGATCAGCAGGAAATCCATGAATCAGGACAGAATCGCAAGCATTGCACTTTACTGCAAGCCCCCGTGCCTGAAGAAACCCTCGACACCGTGCTCTGGTCCGACATGCAGCGCGAGCCGCCGCCCGGCCAGCTGCCCCTGCTGGCGCACTACACCTCCATCGGCACGCTGGAGCGGATCGCGCAGACCGGCGAGATCTGGTTCTCCAACCCGCTGTACATGAACGACGTGGACGAGCTGCGCTACGGCATGAACCTGGGCGTGCATGCGGTGCGCGGCCACACCGGGCTGCGCGAAGCCTGCCCGCCGGCGCACTACAACGCCCTGCTCGACGCCTTCGACGCGCTGTACACCGCCTTCGACGGCGACTCGGCCTTCGACGTGTACGTCTTCAGCTGCTCGGAGCACGACGACGAGATCGGCGACGACGGGCTGCTGTCGATGTGGCGCGGCTACGGCGGCGACGGCAACGGCGTGGCGATCGTCTTCGACATGGGCCCGCTGCTGGCGGCGCGCTCGCCCATGCTGGTGCGCCAGGTGCAGTACAAGTCGTACGAGGCGAGCGAGGCCTGGATGGACGCCAAGCTGCAGGACTTCGCGCGGGCGCTGCAGCGCCAGGGCGGGCCGGTGGAGCAGATGAAGGACGCCGCGGCGGCGCTGTTCGAGCGCATCAAGCTGTTCGCCCTGTTCACCAAGCACCGCGGCTTCCACGAGGAGCGCGAGTGGCGCATCGTCTACCTGCGCGAGCAGGACCGCGCCAACGTGTTCACGCAGCAGCTGCACTACGCCATCGGCGGCCGCGGCATCGAGCCGCGCCTGCGCTTCTGCACCGACGTGCTGGGCGACGAAAGCGGCACGCCCCGGCTGCAGGACATGGTGCGGCGGATCATCCTGGGCCCGGTGCTGGCGACGCCGCTGGCGCTGCGCTCGGTGGTGCGCATGCTGGAGATCTACCAGCCGGCCTGGGCCGACCGCGTGACCCGGTCGAGCACCCCCTACCGTTCGCAGCGCTCGTGGCCCACTACCTGATCGGCGACGTCCAGGGCTGCGACGCGCCGCTCGGCCGGCTGCTCGCGAAGATCGCGTTCTCGCCGAGCCGCGACACGCTGTACCTGCTGGGCGACCTGGTGAACCGGGGGCCGGCCTCGGCCGCCGTGCTGCAACGCCTCATCGCTTACGGCGACGCGGCGCAGTGCCTCCTGGGCAACCACGACCTGAGCCTGCTGGCCGTGGCGCAGGGCGAGCGGGCGCCGCACCGCAACGACACGATGGACGACATCCTGGGCTCGCCTCGGCGCGCCGCGATGCTGGAGTGGCTGCGGCACCGCTCCATGGCGATCCACGCGCACGGCATCCTGATGGTGCACGGGGGCGTGCTGCCATCCTGGGACGTGCCGCAGGTGCTGTCGCTGGCCGGCGAAGTGGAGGCGGTGCTGCGCGGACCGGAGCTCGCGAGCTTCCTGGCGCAGATGTGGGGCAACCAGCCGGACCGCTGGGACGACGCGCTCGCCGGCGCCGACCGCCTCCGCGTGATCGTGAACGCGCTCACGCGCCTGCGCTTCTGCACGCCGGAGGGCGTGATGGACCTGCGCGCCTCGGGCGGGCCCACGCAGGCGCCGGCCGGCATGCTGCCCTGGTTCGACGTGCCGGGCCGCCGGACCGCGGGCACGACGATCGCCTTCGGCCACTGGTCGACGCTCGGCTACCTGCGCCGGCCCGACCTCGTCGCGCTGGACACGGGCTGCGTGTGGGGCGGCTGCCTGAGCGCGCTGCGGCTCGCGCCGGACGGCGCGCACGAACTGATCCAGGTGGATTGCGAGCAGGCGCAGGCGCCGGGGGCATAGCACCCTCATCCCCGCGCAGGCGGGGGTGACGGTCAGTCCGCCTTGAACAGCGCCGGTACCTTGCGCCGGGTCTTGATGTTGGCCGAGACGCGGTTGCTCGCGGGCTTCGCGCCGGCTTCCCAGGCCGGGGCCTGCTCGCGCTGCGGCGGTTCGTAGGGGCGGTCGAAGAACGGGTCCTTCGGCGCGGGCGCCGGGCGGGCTTCGCGCCGCGCTTCCTGGCGCGGCGGACGGTCGTCGTCCTCGCCCCGCTCGCGCCAGGCGCGGCGGCCGTCGTTGATGCGGCCGCGGGGGCGTTCGTCGTCGAACTCCAGCGGCTCGATCTCCAGCTTGCGCTTCAGCAGCTTCTCGAGGTCGGCCACGAGTCGCGTGTCGCCGGGCGACACGAGCGTGACCGCGAGGCCCGAAGCGCCGGCGCGGCCGGTGCGGCCGATGCGGTGCACGTAGTCCTCGGGGTTGAAGGGGACGTCGAAGTTGAAGACGGCCGGCACGTCCTTGATGTCGAGGCCGCGCGCCGCGACGTCGGTGGCCACCAGCAGGTCCACTTCGCCCTTCTTGAAGGCGTCGAGCGCCTTCAGGCGCTCGTCCTGGCTCTTGTCGCCGTGCAGCGCCGTGGTCTTGAGGCCGTCGCGCTCCAGCGAGCGGGCCAGGCGCGCGCAACCGAGCTTGCTGTTGACGAACACGAAGGCCTGCGAGATGCCGCGCTGGCGCACGATCTGCTTCACGGCGCGGCGCTTGTCGTCGTCGGGGACGCTGAAGAAATGCTGTTCGACGGTGGAGGCGGTCGTGTTCGGCCGCGACACCTCGATGGTCACCGGGTCCTGCAGGTAGCTGGAGGCCAGCCGCTTGATCTCGGGCGAGAAGGTCGCGGAGAACAGCAGCGTGGTGCGCTGCTTCGGCAGGTAGGAGAGGATGCGCTGCAGGTCCGGCAGGAAGCCGATGTCCAGCATGCGGTCGGCCTCGTCCAGCACCACGTATTCCACCTGGTTCAGGACGGCGTTCTTGGCTTCGATATGATCGAGCAGGCGGCCCGGCGTTGCCACCAGCACTTCCACGCCGCGCTTCAGTTCCGCGGTCTGCGGCTTCATGTCCATGCCGCCGAACACCACCGCGCTGCGCAGGTTCGTGTACTTCGCGTACAGCTTCACCTGCTGGGCCACCTGGTCGGCGAGTTCGCGCGTGGGCAGCAGCACCAGCGCCCGCACCGGGTGCCGCGCGGGCGAGGTGGAGGCGTTCTCGTGCTTCAGCAGCCGCTGCAGCAGCGGCAGGGCGAAGGCGGCCGTCTTGCCGGTGCCGGTCTGCGCCGCGCCCATCACGTCCTGGCCGGACAGCACCACCGGAATGGCCTGGGCCTGGATGGGCGTCATCGTCTCGTAGCCCATTTCGGCCACGGCACGCATCAGCGGTTCAGCGAGGGAAAGTTTGGAAAAGGCGGATTGGGACATCAACCTCGAATTGTCGCATTTCTGCAAATGCGTGTCTCTTGGTGGTCAAAGAGGCGGGTTCGCATGAGATTGGAACGCAGAGGACGCAGAGGTTGCGCAGAGGAACGCAGAGAACAGCCTAAAAAAGGATGTCCCCTCCGCGTTCTCTGCGTAACCTCTGCGCACTCTGCGTTCCAAACAGGTCGCATGGCACGGCTCACAGCTTGGCCGCCGAGAACGTGTCGCAGGACTTCACCGTGCCCGCCTGCAGGCCGGTCATGAACCAGTGCTGGCGCTGCGCGCTGGTGCCGTGCGTGAAGCTCTCGGGCACGACGGCGCGGCCGGCGGCTTGCTGGAGGGCGTCGTCGCCGATCTTCTGGGCGGCGTTCATCGCTTCCTCGATGTCGCCCTGCTCCAGGATGTTGCGCGCGTTCTGCGCGTGGTGCGCCCACACCCCCGCGAAGCAGTCGGCCTGCAGTTCCAGCCGCACGCTCATCGCGTTGGCCTTCGCGGTGGAGGCGCCGGCGCGGGCCCGCTCCACCTGTTCGCTGATGCCCAGCTCCTGCTGCACGTGGTGGCCCACCTCGTGCGCGATCACGTAGGCCTGGGCGAAGTCGCCCGGCGCGCCGAGGCGGTCCTTCAGCGTGTCGTAGAAACTCAGGTCGATGTAGACCTTCTGGTCGGCCGGGCAGTAGAAGGGGCCCATTGCCGCCTGCCCGGCGCCGCAGCCGGTGCGGATGGCGCCGCGGAACAGCACCAGCTTCGGGTCGTGGTACGTCGCGCCGCCCTGCTGGAACAGGTTGGTCCACACGTCCTCGGTGTCGGCCAGCACGGTGGAGACGAACTTCGCGTCGCGATCGTTGGCCGGCGGCGCGGGCGCCGGGCCCTGCTGCTGCACCTGCGGTGAGCCGCCCCCGGTCATGATGCCCAGGAGGGTCAGCGGATTCACCCCCAGCAGCGCCCCGCCGATCAGCGCGATCACGATGGTCCCGATGCCGATCGTGCCGCCGCCCAGGCCAAAGCCGCCACCGCCGCCCGAGCGCATGTCCTCGACGTTCGACGACTCCCGATTGCCTTCCCAACGCATGGCGGTCTCCTGCTGTAGAGTGAGTCATGCTATCGACTGACAGCCCGGCCGCGCGTAGTCCGTTGTCCGTTTTGGTGACCGGCTTCGACCCCTTCGGCGGCAGCCCGGTCAACCCCAGCTGGCAGGCCGTCCAGGCCCTGCACGGCCGCGTCATCGCCGGCCACCGCGTGATCGGCGCCGAGCTGCCCACGGTGTTCGGCGCCTGGCGGCGGGAACTGCCGGCTCTGCTGCAATTGCACCGCCCGCGGCTCGTCCTCTGCACCGGCCAGGCCGGCGGCCGCGCCGCGATCTCGCTGGAGCGCGTCGCCATCAACGTCAACGACGCCCGCATCCCCGACAACGCCGGCGCCCAGCCGGTGGACGCGCCCGTCGTCGCGGACGGCCCGGCGGCCTGGTTCACCGGCCTGCCGATCAAGGCCATGCTGCAGGCCCTGCAGCATGCCGGCGTGCGCGCCGAGGTGTCGCAGACGGCCGGCACCTTCGTCTGCAACGAGACTTTCTACGGCCTGATGCACCTGCTGGCCCAGCCGGAGTGGCAGGGCGTGCGCGGCGGGCTGGTCCACGTGCCCTGGCTGCCGGAGCAGGGCGAGCCCTCCATGCCGCTCGCCGAGATCGTGCGCGGGCTGGAGATCGCGATCGCCTGCGCCCTGCGGACGGATCACGACATCCGCAAGGAAGCCGGCGCCCTGGATTGAGCGAAGCCCGGAAGGGAAAAGGAGAAAAACCTACAATCGCTCCCATAGTGAGCATCCTCAACGCCGATCTCCATTGCCATTCCGTCGTCTCCGACGGGACGCTGGAGCCCGAGGTGCTGGCGGCCCGCGCGGCGGCCAACGGGGTGGAGCTCTGGGCCCTGACCGACCACGACGAGATCGGCGGCCAGCACCGCGCCGCCGCGGCGGCCCGCGCGCACGGGATGCGCTACCTCACCGGCACCGAGATCTCCGTCACCTTCGCGGGCGAGACGGTCCACATCGTCGGCCTCGGCTTCGACGCCGACGACCCGCAGATGCAGCGCGGCCTCGAGGCCACGCGCGGCGGCCGCGGCGCGCGCGCGCAGGAGATCGCCGCCGGCCTGGCGCAGGTGGGCATCCGCGACGCCTACGAAGGCGCGCTCAAGTACGTCGGCAACCCTTCCCTCATCTCGCGCACCCACTTCGCCCGATTCCTGGTGGAGACCGGCGTCTGCAAGGACACGAGCGAGGTGTTCCGCCGCTACCTCACCGAAGGCAAGCCCGGCTACGTGCCGCACCGCTGGGCCTCGCTGAAGGACGCCGTGCGCTGGATCGCCGACGCCGGCGGCATGGCGGTGATCGCCCATCCGGCCCGCTACAAGTTCAGCGCCAACGAGGAATACGCCCTGTTCACCGAATTCAAGGCCCATGGCGGCCGCGCCGTGGAAGTCGTGACCGGCAGCCACACCGCGGCCGAATACGTGAAGTACGCGGACGCCGCCCGCGAGTTCGGCCTGGCCGCCTCGCGCGGCAGCGACTTCCACAGCCCCGACGAAAGCCACACCGACCTGGGCCAGCTGCCCTTCCTGCCGGGCGAACTGACGCCGGTGTGGGAACTGCTGGCCGACCGCATCCAGTGAGCAGCCAGTCCGCGGCCCTGCCGCTGCGTCCGCCGCAGGCGCTGGCGGGCATCGCCCTCGTCGTCGCCGCCAGCGCCTGCTTCGCGGCGCTGGACACCACCACCAAGTACGTGAGCCTGGCGGTGCCGCTGCTCATGGCGCTGTGGTTCCGCTACTTCTTCCAGGCCGTCGCGACGACCGTCGTCGTGCTGCCCCAGCGCGGCATGGCGATCTGGCGCACACGCCATCTCGGCTGGCAGCTGGTGCGCGGCCTGCTGCTGCTCACCAGCAGCCTGCTCGCCTTCGCGAGCCTGCGCTACCTGCCGGTCGGCGAATTCACGGCGATCGTGATGATCACGCCGCTCGTGATCACGCTGCTCGCCGCCACGATGCTCAAGGAGCGCGTGTCGCTGCTGCGGTGGCTGCTGGTGGCCGGCGGCTTCGCCGGCACGCTGGTGATCATCCGGCCGGGCGGCCAGAGCTTCGGCTGGAGCAGCCTGCTGCCCATCGCGCTGGTGGCCAGCAACGCCTGGTTCCAGGTGCTCACCAGCAAGCTGGCGCGCACCGAGGACCCGGTCACCATGCACCTCTACACGGGCTGGACGGGCACGATCGCCGCCTCGCTCACCCTGCCCTTCGTCTGGACGGCGCTGCCCGACCCCTGGCTCTGGGCGGCGCTGTGCTTCATGGGACTGATGGCCACCATCGGCCACTTCGCGCTGATCCTGGCCTACTACCGGGCGCCGGCCGCGACACTGACGCCCTACCTCTACACGCAGATCGCCTTCGCCATGCTCGGCGGCGTGCTGGTGTTCCGGCACGTCCCGGACCACCTGTCGCTCGCCGGAATCGTCATGATCGCGGTTTGCGGCGCGGCCGGCGCCTGGCTCACGGTACGGGAGCGGCGCGCGGCGGCCTGAAGCCATGGCCCAGTACTTCGAGCTCCACCCGGACAACCCCCAGCCGCGCCTGCTGAAGCAGGCGGTGGCCATCCTGGCGGGCGGCGGCGTGATCGCCGTGCCCACGGACTCGAGCTACGCCATCGCCTGCCACCTGGACGACAAGGCCGCCGCCGACCGGCTGCGCCAGATCCGCCACGTCGACGAGAAGCACCTGCTCACGCTGCTGTGCCGCGACCTGAGCGAACTCGCGAACTACGCGCGCGTGGACAACAAGCAGTACCGGCTGCTCAAGTCGGTGACGCCGGGACCCTTCACCTTCATCCTCGACGCCACCCGCGAGGTGCCGCGGCGCGTGAGCCACCCGCAGCGCAAGACCATCGGCCTGCGGGTTCCGGACCACAAGGTGCTGCAGGAGCTGCTGGAACTGCACGGGGCGCCGCTGCTGGCGACCACCCTGAACGACCCGAACGCCCCCGAACCGGTGAACGACCCCGACCAGATCCGCCAGCGGTTCCAGAAGGTGCTGGACGCGGTGATCGGCGCCGGCCCCTGCGTCGCCCAGCCGACTACGGTGGTGGACCTCACGCCCATGCAGACGGGCGGCGAGCCGGTGCTGGTGCGCGAAGGGCGCGGCGACGCCTCCCTCCTGGGGCTCTGAGACAATCCCCGGGTGGAAATCAACAACCTGATCCAGACCGTCCTGATCTACGCCTTGCCGGTGCTCTTCTCGATCACCATCCACGAGGCGGCGCACGGCTACGTGGCGCGCCACTTCGGGGACAACACGGCGTACATGATGGGGCGCGTCACGCTCAACCCCATCAAGCACATCGACCCCATCGGCACCATCCTGATGCCGCTGCTGCTGTACTTCGCCACCTCGGGCGCCTTCCTGTTCGGGTACGCCAAGCCGGTGCCGGTGAACTTCGGGGCCCTGCGCCACCCGAAGCGCGACATGGTCTGGGTGGCGCTCGCCGGCCCGGCCTCCAACTTCGTCCAGGCCATCCTGTGGGCGCTGCTGTTCACCCTGCTGGTGGGCCTGGGCCTGCGCGAGCGCTTCTTCCTCGAGATGTGCAAGGCCGGCGTGCTGGTGAACCTGGTGATGTGGGCCTTCAACCTGTTCCCGGTCCCGCCGCTGGACGGCGGCCGCGTGCTGGTCGGCCTGCTGCCGCCGCGCCAGGCCTACGCGCTGTCGCGCGTCGAGCCCTGGGGCTTCTTCATCGTGATGGCCCTGGTCGTGGTGGGCATCGTCAGCTCGCTGTGGCTGCGCCCCCTGATCTCGTTCGGCTACCAGCTGCTGGACCTGCTGCTGACGCCGCTGACCTTCCTGTTTTCCTGATCCCCATGGCCGCTCCCGTCCGCTACCTCACCGGCATCACCACGACCGGCACGCCCCACCTGGGCAACTACGTCGGCGCCATCCGGCCGGCCGTGCAGGCCAGCCGCCGCCCCGGCACCGAGAACTTCTATTTCCTGGCCGACTACCACGCGCTGATCAAGTGCGACGAGCCGGCGCGCATCCAGCGCTCGACGCTGGAGATCGCCGCCTGCTGGCTGGCCGCCGGGCTGGACCCGCAGCAGGTGTTCTTCTACCGGCAGTCCGACATCCCCGAGATCCCCGAGCTCACCTGGCTGCTCACCTGCGTGACCGGCAAGGGCCTGCTCAATCGCGCCCACGCCTACAAGGCGCAGGTAGACAAGAACGTCGCGGCCGGTGTCGACGTCGACAACGACGTCAGCATGGGCCTGTTCATGTACCCGGTGCTGATGGCCGCCGACATCCTGATGTTCAAGGCGCACTGGATCCCGGTCGGCCGCGACCAGATCCAGCACATCGAGATGGCGCGCGACATGGCGCAGAGCTTCAACCACCTCTACGGCGAACACCTGGTGCTGCCGGAGGCGGCGGTAGACGATTCGGTGGCGATGCTCCCCGGCCTGGACGGCCGCAAGATGAGCAAGAGCTACGACAACGTGATCGCCCTCTTCGGCCCGCGCGAGCAGGTGCGCAAGCAGATCTTCTCCATCGTCACCGACTCGCGCGCGCCCGGCGAGCCCAAGGACACCGAAGGTTCGGCCCTGTTCCAGATCTACCAGGCCTTCGCCTCGGCCGAGGAGACGCAGAAGCTGCGCCAGGCCTATGCCGACGGCATCGCCTGGAGCGACGCGAAGCAGCTGCTGTTCGAGCGCATCGACCGCGAGATCGCGCCCATGCGCGAGCGCTACGAGCACCTGGTCGCCCATCCGCGGGAGCTCGAGGACATCCTGCAGGCGGGCGCCGCCAAGGCGCGCGCGCGCGCGACGCCGCTGCTGCGCGAGCTGCGCCAGGCCGTGGGCCTGCGCAACCTGGCGAGCGCGGCCGGCGGCGCGAAGAAGGACAAGGCGAAGGCGGCGCTGCCCAGCTTCAAGCAGTACCGCGAGGCGGACGGCCGCTTCTATTTCAAGTTCGTGGACGCGCAGGGGCGGCTGCTGCTGCAGGGCGCCGGCTTCGCCTCGCCCAAAGAAGCGGGCCAGGCCATCGCCCGGCTGAAGTCGGCGCAGGCGCTGCCGGACCCGGCGGTGGCGACGGCGGCCGAGGGCGTCACGGCCGCGCAGGTCGAGGCCGCGCTGAAGGAGCTGGCGGCCGCACACTAAGGCATTACGCCGGCGAACGCGTTATCCTTGCCGCTGTCCCCGGAAAAACATTTGTACCAAACCATGAACCTCTACGTCATCGACGACCACCCGCTGATGCGCGAGGCCGTGGTGATGCTGCTGCGCCGCATGCGCCCCGGCGCCAACGTCGTCGAACTGGACCGCCTGGGCGGCATCGAGGCGGCCGTCAAGCAGCACGGCACGCCCGACCTGATCACGCTCGACCTGAAGCTGCCCGACACCACCGGCACCTCCGGCGTGCACGAACTGAAGAAGCGCTTTCCCGAGACGCCGCTGGCGGTGCTGTCCGCGTCGCCGGCGGGAGACGCCGAGGAAGCCTGCATCGAGGCCGGCGCCGACATCTACATCGAGAAGTCCTCGGGCGGCCAGGAGATCGGCAACGCGCTGCGCGCGCTGCTGTCGGCCGACGGGCAGTTCGAGGAACTCGCGCCCACCGACAGCAAGCTGTCCAAGCGCCAGAAGCAGCTGATCGTGATGCTGGACCGCGGCCTGTCCAACCGCGAGATCGCCGACGAACTGGGGATCAGCGAGCACACGGTGAAGGTGCACCTGTGGCGCCTGTTCCGCCGCCTCGGCGTGAAGAGCCGCACGCAGACGATCCACTACGCCCGCATGCACGGGCTGCTCACCTCGTAGGCTCGTCCCGCGTCGTGGCGAGCGACACCGCGCGCTCCGCCGCCGCCGCCGCGTCGGTCGGCAGCAGCTGCAGCCGGAACACCGTCCCGCGTCCCTGGCGCGAGCACAGCGTCAGCGGGTGCCCCAGGATCAGCGTGAGCCGGCCCACGATGTACAGGCCCAGGCCGAAGCCGTCCTCGGTGCCGTGCGCCGGCACCTTGTAGAACTCGCGGAAGATCTCGCGCTGGTGCACCGGCGCGATGCCCACGCCGGTGTCCCAGATCTCCACGCGCGGGCCGCCGCGGCCCTTGCGCGACGCGACGAGGATGCCGCCCTTCTGCGTGTACTTCACCGCGTTGGAGATCAGGTTGCCCAGGATCCGCTGCAGCAGGATGGGGTCCGACACCGCGGTCCCCGGCTGCACCCGCATGCGGAACTGCAGGCCCTTGGCTTCGCACAGCGGCCGGTGCTGCAGCTCCAGTTCGTGCAGCAGCGTCGCGACGTTGACCGTGTCCACGTTCAGGCGGACCTTGCCGGAGTCGAGCCGCGCCAGGTCGAACAGCGAATCGAACAGGCGGTTCACCGCCTTGGTCGACTCCACGATCTTGGGCGCGATCTCGTGCACCAGTTCCGGCTCGGTCCCCAGCCAGTCGGCGTACAGGCCCAGCGCGTGCACCGGCTGGCGGATGTCGTGCGCCGCGCTCGCGAGGAAGCGGTTCTTGATCTCCACCGCGTCCAGCGCCGCCTGCGTCTGGCGGGTGAGCGACTCGATCAGCTGCGTGTTGCGGAACTGCAGCTCGAAGTTCTTGCGGTGCGTCTCGTGCAGCCGCTGGCCCGCGTTGCGCAGCACCAGCCAGAACAGCAGCAGCAGCGTGACCAGCCACCAGTGGTACGTCGGGCCGCGGAAGTTCAGCTCCACGCCCATGCGCCACGCCATCACCGCCAGCGCCGTCACCGCCAGCGTGTCCAGGTAGTTGCGCATGGTCGCGAGCTGGCCGGACAGGCTGTTGATCGACAGCATCGCGATGCCCGCGAGCATCAGCCAGCAGATGAACTGGTCGGCCAGCGAGGCGCGGTCGAAATAGAGCACCGTCGTGAGCCCCCAGGCCATTGCCGATGCCGGCCACACCAGCCGGTGGCGCCGCAGGAAGGCGAGGTGTTCGTCGCTGCCCTGGCGCAGCACCTCGCGCTCGTAGCGGCGCAGGACCCAGGCGCGCCAGCCGGTGAGCGCCAGTGCGAGCAGCGACCACGCGGCGATCAGCGCCGGCGACGCGTCGGCCCACAGCACGCCGACGATCAGGCCCACCAGCACCAACGCGAGCCACTGCGAATTGCGCTGGCTGCGCATCAGGCTGCGAACCAGTTCCCCCTCGACCCACTGCGCCTCGGTGGACGTCGTGGGGACCGGCAGGGGCTCCGATTTCATGCGGCGAGTCTAGACGAAGGTTTCCACGGCGCCGCGCGTGCGGGCAGGACCGCACCGACATAGCTATGGGCATCGTCCTACAAGCGCCGCCCAGCAAAGCGAACAGACTCTGCCGTTGCGTTGACCTGACGCCTACCAGCCGGCAGCGCAACCCCTGGACTAAGGGCGCCTGCCCTGTTCGCAGACCAACCTTGACGAGGACCCCATGGACTCCCAATCCGCCCACGACACCGACAACATCAAGCCCGCGCCCAAGAAGTCCCTGCGCGGTTTCGCTGCCATGGATCCGCAGCGCCAGCGCGAGATCGCCAGCCTGGGCGGCCGCGCGGCCCACCAGAGCGGCCACGCGCACGAGTTCACCAGCGAGGAAGCCCGCGCGGCCGGCAAGAAGCGCCACGCCCGCGCCACCCCCGGCCTGGCCGAAGGCCCGCGCGCCTGAGGCCTGAGCCCCGGCCGTAGGACGCGGCGTTCCGCGGCTGGGCCGGCGGGCTGACAGGCCCGCCGGGCGCCAGCCGCCAGGATGGCGCCATGCCATCCGCCCCCGACGCCGCGCTTTCCGCGCGCCTGGCCGAAGCGAGCCGCGCCCTGTGGCTCGCCACCCTGGCGCTGATGACGGCCTTCCTGCAGACCCCGGCGCCGGCCCACCGCCTGCTGCTGGCCCGGCGCATCTCCCGCAACCTCCACACCCTGTCCGACCAGGACTGCTTCGACGGCGGCTGCCGTGCGCGCTTCGCCCGGCTGGCGCAGCGCTGGCAGACGCGCGCGGAACACCTCGCCTGAGCGCCGCGCGCGGCGCCATGGGCGAAGGCCTACAGGACCGTCGGGGCGCGTCCCACACGCCACGGCCGCGCATGTTCGCAAACTGGCGGAAACATTTGCACGCACGATGGCAGACAGCACGAAAGGCATGGCGAAGACTTCCACACGGTCCCTGTGGAAAGGCGCCATCACGTTCGGGCTGGTGCACATCCCCGTGGGCCTGTACTCGGCCACCCAGGAAAGCGACGTGGACTTCGACTGGCTCGACCGGCGCACGATGGACCCGGTGGGCTACAAGCGCATCAACAAGCGCACCGGCCGCGAGATCGACAAGGAGAACGTGGTCAAGGGCGTGGCGACCTCCAAGGGCCACTACGTGGTGCTGTCCCCGGAGGAGATCGCCGAGGCCTACCCGCGCACGACGCAGACCATCGAGATCGAGGCCTTCGTCGACGTGGACGAAATCCCCTTCGTCTACCTGGAAAAGCCGTACTACACGGCGCCCGTGAACAAGGGCGAGAAGGTCTACGCCCTGCTGCGCGAGGCGCTGAAGGAAACGAGCAAGGCGGGCCTGGCCAAGGTGGTGATCCACAGCAAGCAGCACCTGGCCGTGGTGCTGCCCTGCGGCCCGGCGCTGGTGCTGAACCTGCTGCGCTGGGGCGGAGAGATCCGCTCCTGGGAGGACCTGCAGCTGCCGCCGAACGGCAAGGCCGGCATCAAGGACACGGAACTGAAGATGGCCAAGCACCTGATCGCCGACATGGCCGGCCACTGGAGCGCCAGCGAGTTCCGCGACAACTTCCACGACGCGATCATGAAGCTGGTGGAAGCCAAGGCGAAGGCGGGCGACACCGAGACGGTGGAGCCGCTGGAAGAAGCGCCGGAAGCCCAGGGCGGCGCCGACGTGATCGACCTGACCGAGCTGCTGCGCCGCAGCCTGAAGGGCGGCGGCAAGTCGGCGCCCGCGCCGGCGCCCGCCCGCAAGACCTCCGCCCCCAAGAAACCCGAGCGGGAGCGCGCCACGGCCGCTGCCGCGCCCCGCAAGCGCGCGAGCACCGGCAGCAAGCGCACCTCCGCCAAGTCCACGCGCGCCCGGCGCGCCGCCTGAAAGAACGAGACCATGGAATCGACGACCTACCTGGCCGCCTGGTTGCTGGCCGCGCTCCTGGTGGTGGCGGTGCTGAGCCGCCTGCTGACCCGCACGAAACGCGCGCAGGACCTGCGCCGCATGCAGGCCCAGCGGCTGCTGCAGGCGCTGCAGCGCTATTCCAGCTGGGTGTGCGCCCAGCGGCTGGCCGCCGTGTTCCAGGGCGAAGGCCGCGAAGCGGCCGCGGCGCTGGACGACGCCTGCACCATCCGCCTCGCCTGGTTCCCCGACCTGGCCGGCGAGATGGCGGAGCTGCTGGCGGTGCACAACCGCCTGCTGCACTTCCTCGGCGCGCAGCAGTCGCTGTGGCTGCGCGACCCGGAAGCCTGGCTGGCTTCCGACCACGACCAGCGCTTCCTGGCCCTGTGGCGGCAGCACCGCTTCGCCCTCGAGGCGCTGCTCGCCCGCCTGGAGGAGGCCACCAGCGTCCGCATCCAACCCTCGACTTCGGCGCCCCGGCGCCAATCCACCTATGCCTGAACCCATCCAAGCGAGCGACCCGGAGGACGCCATGAACAAGCCCCTGGCCACGATCGGCGCGGCCGCAGCCGGCGCCCTGGCGATGTACTACCTGGACCCGGAACTGGGCGAGCGCCGCCGCGCCCTGCTTGCCGAACTGGTGCGCAGCGGCCTGCCCGGCGAGCGCCGCATCCCGCAGCGCACGCGGCTGCCGCGCCGCGCCTACCTGCGGCCCACCTACGCCGACCCGCGCACGGACGCGGAACTGCGCGACGCGATCCAGGCGCGGCTCGGCCGCATGGTGAGCCACCCCGGCGCGATCCAGGTCGGCGTGGACAACGGCGTCGTGCGCCTGAGCGGCCGCATCCTGGCGAAGGAGCGCGACGGCCTGCTCGCGCAGGTGCAGCAGATGGCCGGCGTGCAGAAGCTCGTGAACGCCATGTCGGCGCACGACCTGCCGCACGAGATCGCCAGCCGCGACGCGCCTGTTCCTTCCGAAGCCGCGACCCGTTAGGATCGGCGGCACCCGCCGCCATGAAACGCTCCGCTTCCCTGCTCGCCGCCGCCGTCCTCGCGGCGGTGCTGCTGCTGGCCCTCTCCGCCTGGCTGCATTCCTGGGGCGGGATCGCGCTCCTGGTCGTCGCCGCCGGGGGCTACGCCTGGTACCGCATGGAGGTGGCGCGCGGCGAGGCGGCGGAACAGTTCTTCGGCGAGGGCGGCGAGGACACGCGCCTCACGAGTTTCCAGGGCGGCTCGCCCAGCGAGATGCCGGTGGACCGCGACATCGACGCGCAGAAGCCGCCGGCCCCGCCGCGGCACTGACGAGCCGGGCCTTCCTGCACCCCGCCGAGCGCGCCTCCGACGCCGGACGCGCGAGCCAGCCTACGCCGCCGTCGAGCTCCTCCGCCTAGCTTGGTCTCATCCAGAGATCCAGGAGGTATTCCCATGAAAGCAAGATTCCGTTCCACGGCCGCGGCCATCATGCTGCTGGCGCCACTGGGCTTCGGCCTGGTCGCGCCGGCCGCCGACGCCGCCCCGCGCGCCGTCGTGGCGCAGCCCAGCATCCGCAACATGTCGCTGAATTCCGATGCCGGCCTGTCGCCCGGCGCGACGCTGCGCGTGCAGGTGTTCGCCACGCCCAATGCCCGGCGCGCCAGCCTGGCGCTGGGCGACAGCGGCATCCGCGTGCCCCTGCGGCAGAAGGCCAAGGGGACCTACGAAGGCTCCTACGTCGTGCGCCGCAGCGACCGCATCGACCCGACCCAGCTCCTGACGGCGCGCGTGACCTTCGGCGAACGCACCTACTCGCGGCAGTTCAACTATCCCACCAGCTTCCAGGCGCTGGCCATGGGCAACGCCCCGGCGCCGCGCCTCGCGATCGAGCGCTTCGTGATGCGGCCGATGGGCCGGCTGGAGGCCGGGCGCGAGCTGCGCTTCCGCGTGCACGGCGCGCCGGGCGCAAACGCCTGGGTGGACATCCCGGGCGTGATCAGCGGCATCGACCTGGACGAAGTCCGGCCGGGCGTGTACGAGGGAACTTACACGGTCCGCCGGCGCGACGACCTCGACGCTTTCGACAAGGCTGTGGCGACGCTGCGCGAAGGCAAGCAGCGCGTGACCGCCCGGGTGGACCTGCGCGGCCGCGACGAGGAACGCCGCGCCGGACGCGACGAGCGCTCGCCCACCATCAGCGACCTGACGCCGGCGAACGGCGAGCAGGTCGGCGAGCGCGGGCGCACGCACATCTCGGCGAAGATCGGCGACGAAGGCAGCGGGATCGACCGCGACTCCGTGCGGCTGCGCGTGAACGGCCGCGACGTCACCCGCGACGCGCGCGTCTCGGACGACGAGGTGGACTACCGCGCCGACCTGGACCCCGGCCGCTACACGGCGGAACTGACCGTGCGCGACGAGGCGGGCAACGCCACCACCAAGGGCTGGACCTTCGACGTGGCCCCGCGCGGCGAGCGCCTGGGTTCCGCCCACCTGCCCTTGACCGTGACCAGCCACCGCGACAACGCGGTGGTCGACGCGGACGGGCGCCTGGCGATCGAGGGCCGCACCGCGCCGTTCGCCAACGTGCGCGTGCAGGTGACCGAGGTGGCCAACGTGGGCGGGGTGCTGGGCGTCACCCAGCCCGTCGCCGACCTGAGCGTGCAGGCCGACCGCAACGGCCACTTCGAGGTCGGCGTCAACCCGCGCGGCTTGCCGATCCCGGGCACCCGCTACGACGTGCGCCTGACCGCCAGCAACGGCAACATGAGCGCGGAAGAGCGCCTCACGCTGATCCAGCGCCAGGGCTGAGCCGCAACTCCGTCACGCCCGGCCCCCGTGGCCGGGATGAACGGTGCCGCCGGGCCGCGCGAGCGGCCTTGGCTGGCGGACGCTCCTGCCTGATACTTCTTGAAACAGATTCGAGCGCCGGACAAGGACGGCACGGATCAGGGGGACAAGGAATCAGGCGTGCAAGGCGCCGCCAAGGTTGTCGTTGGGGAAAGGCCCTGAGTGCAAGCGGGGCCTCTTGAGGGGAAGCCCCGCGAAAGCGGGGCTCTTTTTTTGCCCGGTCGATTCAGCGGCGCGCCAGCAGCGCGTGGAAATGCCTCTCCATGCGCGCCGCGTCCGCCTGCCGGCCGGTGAACAGCTCGAAAGCGCCCACTGCCTGCCCCACCGCCATGGTGCCGCCATCCACGGTGGCGCACCCCAGGCGGCGCGCCGCCCGCAGCAACTCCGTCTCGATCGGGAAGTAGACGACTTCCGACACCCACAGGTCTGGCCGCAGCAGGTCCAGCGGCAAGGCCGCACCGGGAAGCTTGGCCATGCCGGTCGGTGTGGCGTGGACGAGTCCCGTCGCGCCTCGCACCGCCTTCGCCACGTCCGCCTCGGCGCTCGCGCGTTGCCCGTACCGCCTGCTGAGCACCTGCACGAGCGCTTCCGCGCGCGCCGGATCGGCGTCGACCACCCGCAACCGGGTCACGCCCAGCCGGCAGGCGGCATGCGCGATCGCGGATCCGGCGCCGCCGGCGCCGAGCAGGACCACGCACCCCAGGTCGGCCTGCGGCAGCGCGCGGCGGAAGCCCCAGGCCCAGCCCGAGCCGTCGGTGTTGTGGCCGACCAGCCGGCCGGCGCGCACCACCACCGTGTTGACGGCGCCCATGGCCTCGGCTTCCGGCGACAGTTCGTCCAGCAGCGGAAGCACCGCCTGCTTGCAGGGATAGGTGATGTTCAGGCCGGCGAAGCCCATGATGCGCGCCGCCGTCAGGAGCGCGGGCAGTTCCTGCAGCGAGCCCGGCGTGCGGTCCAGGTCGATCAGCTGGTAGTGCAGGCGCAGGCCGTGGCAGCGCGCCTCTTCCTCCTGCATGGCCGGCGTCAGCGACAGCTGGATGCCGGCGCCGATCAGGCCGACCAGCAGCTTGCCTTCCGCCGCGCTCATCCCGAATAGCCCACCAGGCGCGGCAGCACCAGCACGAAGTCGGGCCAGAAGGTGACCACGGCCAGGGCCGCGACCATGACCAGCAGGAAGGGGAACACTTCCTTCAGCAGCTCCGAGAGCGACACGTCGGCGATCTTCATCATCATGAACAGCAGCAGGCCGTAGGGCGGCGTCACCAGGCCGATCATGATGTTCAGCACGGCCATCACGCCGAAGTGCACCGGGTCGATGCCCAGCGCCGTCGCGGTGGGCAGCAGCACCGGCAGGATGATCAGGATGATGGTGGAGCCCTCGAGGAAGGCGCCCAGCACCAGCAGGAGGGCGTTGACCAGCAGCAGGAACGCGATCGGCGACAGGTCCAACCCCTTCATGGCGGCGCTCAGCGTGGCGGGGATGTTCTCCGAGGCGATCACGTAATTGAACACCAGCGCGCCGGCGATCAGCATGCCGATGGAGATGCTCAGGCGCGCGCTGGACAGCAGCGCGTCGTACAGGTCGCTCCAGCGCATGCTGCGGTACAGGCCGGCGGAGATGAGCAGCGCATACGCCGCGGCCACGCCCGCGGCCTCGGTCGGCGTCGTGATGCCGCTGTACAGGCAGCCGAGCAGGATCACCGGCAGCATCAGCGCCGGGAAGGCCTCCTTGGTGATGCGCGGCATCTCGCGCAGCGGCACCGGCGCCTCCAGCGGGAAGGCGCGGCGCTTGGCCTGGTAGTGGATCAGCGCCATCTGCACGGCGCCCATCAGCAGCCCGGGCAGCACGCCGGCGATGAACAGGTAGCCGATGGACGTGCCCGACACCAGCGCGTAGAGCACCAGGGGAATCGAGGGCGGCAGGATCGGCCCGATGACGGAGGACACGGCGCTCAGCGCCGCCGCGAAGCCGGGCGTGTAGCGCCCGTCCTTCGTCATCATCACCTGCATGATCTTGCCGGAGCCGGCGGCGTCGGCCAGCGCGCTGCCGGACATGCTGGCGAACACGACGCTCTGCAGCACGTTGACCTGCGCCATGCCGCCGGGGAAGCGTCCGACGATCGCATTGCAGAAGCGCAGCAGCCTGTCCATGATCGTGCCGGAGCTCATGATCGTCGCGGCCAGGATGAACAGCGGGATCGCCAGCAGCAGGAAGCTGGAATAGGTGCCGTTCAACAGCTGCTCCGCCGCCGCGCCCATGTCCATGCCCTTGGCATAGAGGTACAGGACGGAGCCGCCGATCATGGCCTGGCCGATGGGCACGCCGAGCAGGCTCAGCGCGACGATCGCGCCGACCGCCAGCGAGAAGGGATGCGTGAAACTCACAGCGCGGAGGAGGATGCGGCGGGGTCGCGCGGCGCCGGCAGCGTGCCGCGCACGGCGCGCACCAGCAGGCGCAGGTGGCGCACGATCACGGCCACGGCGAACACCAGGTAGATGGAATAGGTGTAGTCCATGCGCACGCCCAGGTACGAGCTCTTCTCCACCTTCATGAAGCTCACGTAGTCGTACGAGGGGCGCAGCGCCATGGCGAACAGCACCACGACGGCCGCGGCGGCCACGCCCACCAGCACGCGCCGCGTGCGCGGGCCGGCGCGGTCGGTGACGAGGTCGATGCGGATCTCCTCGTCGTCCTTCAGCACGAAGGCCGCGCCCCACAGCACCAGCCAGAGCCAGGCGACGAGCGAGAGCTCGGTCGTCCAGCCCACCGGCCAGTTGAACACGTAGCGCAGCGCGATCTGCACGATGAAGGCGACGAAGATCACCGCCAGCAAGGCGGCCGCCACGACTTCGGCGAAGCGGTGCAGCTTCCCCAGCGCACCGCGGGGCAGGAGCGCGCCCTTCACTTCAGCGCGTTGATCTTGTCCAGCATGCCCGCCGGCCAGGCCTTGGCCTCGTCGGAGGCCAGGTAGACCTTCTGCGCGTAGGTGCGGAAGGCCGGGATGTCGGGCACGTAGACCTCCAGCCCGCGCTTGCGGAAGTCGTCGGCCAGCTCCGCCTCGCGCTTCTGGTGCTGCGCGGTGCTCCAGGCGATGGCCTTGTCGGCCGCGGCCTGGAAGGCCTTCTGCTTCGCCGGGCTCATCGCGTTCCAGGTCTTCTGGTTCAACGTGAGCACGTCGAAGCCCACCAGGTGCGAGGTGAGCACGATCTGGCCCAGCACCTCGTAGAACTTCATGTTCTGCACGTTGGGCAGCGGGTTGTCCTGGCCGTCGATGGCGCCCGTCTGCAGGCCCGTGTAGGTCTCGGCATAGGCCATCGGCGTGGGGTTGGCGCCGAGCGAGCGGCCCAGCAGCTGCCAGGCGTCGCCGGGCGGCATGCGCAGCTTCACGCCCGCGAGGTCCGCCGGCACGTTGATCTTCTTCTTGCCCTTGAGGCCCAGGTGCCGCGTGCCGAAGAAGGTGGGACCGAGGATCTTCACCTTCAGCTGGTCTTCGGCCATCTTCTTCATCTGCGCGCCCAGGTCGCTCGCGAAGAAGGAGTTGAGGTGGTGGGCGTCGCGGAACAGGTAGGCCGAGGTCAGGAGGTTCCAGGCCGGCACCTGCTTGGAGATGTCCTGCGGCGCGATGTTGCCCATCTCCAGGTTGTCGCGCTGCAGGGCGACCAGCTCCGTGCCCTGGCGGAACAACGTGGAATTCAGGTGCAGTTCCAGCTTGTAGTCGGCCTTCAGCTCCTCGGCCAGCATGCGCATCATCTCGGCGCGGATATCCTTGTCCGAGAACACGGCGGCGAAGCGCAGCGTGGGCGTCTGCGCCAGCGCGGGCAGCGCGGCGCCCGCGGCGAGGGCGGCGCCGGCGCCGAGCAGGGTGCGGCGCTGGATCGGTTGCTGGTTCATGCTTGTCTCCTTTTGGGGCGTGATGGTAATGGAGGGTTATTGCGCGAGCCGCTGCGCCACGGCGCGCAAGGCGAGCTCGTAGCCCAGGGGGCCGAAGCCGCAGATCACGCCCGTGGCGGCGAGCGAGACCAGCGACTTCTGGTACAGCGTGTCGCGGCGGTGGATGTTGGTCAGGTGCACTTCGGCGATCGGCGCATCCAGCGTCTTGAGCGCGTCGAGCAGCGGGATCGAGCGGAAGGACAGGCCGGCGGGGTTGATGACGATGGCGGCCCCGCGCTCGCGCGCCTCCTGCACCCAGTCGACCATCACGCCTTCGTGGTTGGTCTGGCGGAATTCGCAGGCGAGCCCCAGCTCGCCGGCCACGCGCCGGCACAGGGTTTCGATCTCGGCGAGCGTGGTGCTGCCATAGAGGTGCGGCTCGCGGATGCCGAGCAGGTTCAGGTTGGGCCCGTTCAGGACGTAGACAGCGGCGCTCATATGGAGGGCGATTCTTGGCGCGGTCCTGGAAAGATTTTCCGGATTGGAAACCTGTTTCACAATACAGGAGATGAGCACCGCCCTCCTCCGCGGCCTGGCCATCCTGGAGCACCTCGCGCGCTATCCCCAGGGCCTGCCGATCACGCTGATCGCGTCCGAGCTGAACCTGCCCCTGAGCGCCTGCCACCGGCTGCTCGCCGAACTGCAGGGACGCGACTACGTGCGGCAGGCGCGCAAGCAGGGCGACTACGTGCTCACGACCAAGGTGGTGTCGCTGGGCCTCGGCTTCCTGAGCAGCGGCGGCATCGTGGAGATCGCCGAGCCCCTGCTGGAGAAACTCGCGCGCAGCTCGGGCGAGCTGGTGCGCCTGTCCATCGTCGACGAGGAGCGCCTGACCTTCGTGGCCAAGGCCCAGGGCCCGCGCCAGGCGGGCCTGCGCTACGACCCCGACATGGGCGCGGATGCGCGCCTGTCCTGCACCGCATCCGGGCACGCCTGGCTGATGACGCTCAGCGACGAGCGCGCGCTGGAACTCGTCTCGCGCCAGGGCTTCGGCGCGCCGGCGGACTACGGCCCGAAGGCACCGACCACCATCAAGGGGCTGCTCGGCTTCCTGCAGGCCGCGCGCATGCGCGGCTACGCCATGATCGACGAGGTCTTCGCTCCCGGCATGACGGCGATGGCGGCGCCCGTGCTGCGGCGGAACGAGGCGATCGGCGTCATCAGCATCGCGGGGCCGCGCGCGCGCCTGTCGCCCGCGCGCATCCACGAGCTCGGGCCGGAGCTCATGGCTGCCGCGGCGGAACTGGGGCCGATCAGCAATGCGTCGAGCCTGTTCGGCAAGCCGCCACTGGGCAAGGGCTGAGGCGCCGCATAGGAAAACTTCATGAATCGCCGGTAAAACCTTAATTGCCGGCGGCGCGCGCGTCGGGTGAAATCGGGCGACAAGGAGACAACCATGCGAACCCTCGCCCGTGCTTTTGCCGCGATCGCCGCCGGCGCCTTCTGCGCCGCCGCACTCGCCCAGGCCCCCACCGCCGACTATCCCAAGCAGCCGATCCACATCGTCGTGACCTTCCCGCCCGGCGGCAGCGCCGACGCCGTGGTGCGCCTGCTGGTGCCCCGCCTGAACGAGAAGCTCGGCCAGCCGGTCATCATCGACAACCGCCCGGGCGCCGGCGGCAACGTGGGCCTGTCGCTCGTGGCCAAGGCGCCCGCCGACGGCTACACGATCGGCGTCGGCGCGGCCGGCGCGCTGTCGGCCAACAGCAGCCTCTATGCGCAGATGCCCTTCGACCCGCTGAAGGACTTCAAGCCGGTGACCATGCTCTCCGCGATTCCCTTCGTGCTCGTCGGCAATCCTTCGCTCGCGCCGAAGACGCAGAAGGACCTGGTGGCGATGGCCAAGGCGGAGCCGGGCAAGCTGTCCATCGGCCATGGCGGCAACGGCACGGCCATGCACCTCTCGGCCGCGCTGTTCGCGCAGATGGCGGACGTGAAACTCGTGGAGGTGCCGTACAAGGGCTCGGGCCCGGCGGCCGTGGACGTGCTGGCCGGCAACGTGCCGCTGGCGGTGGTGGACCTGCCCTCCGCCCTGCAGCACATCAAGGCCGGCAAGATGCGGGCCTACGCCGTGACCAGCCCGCAGCGCCTGCCGCAGCTGCCCGACGTGCCCACGGTCTCCGAAGCGGGCCTCACCGGCTACGACTCCACCGGCTGGTTCGGCGTCGTCGCCCCCGCCGGCACGCCGCAAGCCATCGTCGACCGCCTCAACAAGGAGATCACCGGCGCGCTGAACGACCCGGAGATCGTGACGAAGATGCGCAACCTGGGCGTCGAGCCCGCGCCCTCCACCGCCGAAGCCTTCGGCGCCTACATCCGCACCGAGACGGCCAAGTGGGGCAAGGTGATCCAGCAGGCCCACATCAAGCTGAATTGAAGCGCATGCTGCAAGACATCGAAGCCGACGTGCTGGTGGTCGGCGCCGGGCCCGTGGGCCTGAGCCTCGCCATGGACCTGGCGGGCCGCGGCGTGAAAGTAGCCATCGCCGAGACGCGGCGCTACGCCGAGCCGCCCAGCGTGAAGTGCAACCACGTGGCGGCGCGCACCATGGAGCGCTTCCGCCGCCTGGGGGTGGCGCGCAAGCTGCGCGACGCCGGCCTGCCCCCCGACTACCCCAACGACGTGGTGTTCCGCACCACCGTGACCGGCACCGAACTCACGCGCATCCCCATCCCCGGCCGCGCCGAGCGCTACACCTCGAAGGAAGGCCCGGACACCTGGTGGCCGACGCCCGAGCCGCCGCACCGCATCAACCAGCTCTACCTGGAGCCCATCCTGCTGGAACACACGGCCGGATTGCGCGGCGTGACGCTGCTCAATCGCACGCAGGTCACCGGCTTCACCCAGGACGACGCCGGCGTGGAAGCGACGGCGCTGGACCTGGACAGCGGGACGCAGCGGCGCATCCGCGCGCGCTACCTGGTGGGCTGCGACGGCGGCAGCTCCATGGTGCGCAAGGGCATGGGCGCCAAGCTGGAAGGCACGCCGGTGATCCAGCGCGTGCAATCCACGTACATCCGCGCGCCCAGGCTGCGAGGGATGATTCCCGGCAAGCTGGCCTGGTCCACCTACGCCGTGAACCCGCGCCGCTGCGGCACCGTGTTCGCGATCGACGGCCACGAAACCTGGCTGGTGCACAACCACCTGAACCCCGACGAGCCGGAGTTCGACTCGATCGACCGCGACTGGTCCATCCGCCAGATCCTGGGCGTGGGCGCGGACTTCGCGTACGACGTGATCAGCAAGGAAGACTGGGTGGGCCGCCGCCTGGTGGCCACGCGCTTCCGCGACCGGCGCGTCTTCATCGCCGGCGACGCCGCCCACCTGTGGGTGCCCTACGCCGGCTACGGCATGAACGCCGGCATCGCCGACGCGCTGAACCTCTCGTGGCTGCTGGGCGCGCGCCTGCAGGGCTGGGGCAGCGAAGCCATCCTGGATGCGTACGAGGCCGAGCGCCAGCCGATCACGGAGCAGGTGTCGCAGTTCGCGATGGAGCACGCGGCCAAGATGATCAAGGCGCGCCGCGCCGTGCCGGCCAACATCGAGGCCGAGGACGCCGCCGGCCAACAGGCCCGCCGCGAGGTGGGCGAGGAGGCCTATGCGCTGAACGTGCAGCAGTTCTGCTGCGCGGGCCTGAACTTCGGCTACTTCTATCTCGGCTCGCCGATCATCGTGGAAGACGAGGAGCAGCCGCCGGCGTACACGATGGGGGACTTCACGCCTTCCACCGTGCCGGGTTGCCGGGCGCCGCACTTCTGGCTGGCGGACGGGCGATCGCTGTACGACGCGTTCGGGCCGGGGTACACGCTGCTGCGGTTCGATCCGGGCGTGGAAGTGAGTGCGCTGAAGCGCGCGGCGCAGGAGCGCGGGATGCCGCTGGCAGTGGTGGACGTGGAAGGTGTCGAAGTGCCGGAGGGCTATCGGCACAAGCTCGTGCTGTGCCGGGAGGACCAGCATGTGGCGTGGCGGGGGGATGCGGTGCCCGCGGACGCCGGTGCGCTGGTCGCGAAGCTGTGCGGCGCCTGATCAGGCGAAGCCGGACGAGGTCTCGATTTGCTAACGGTGCGCCTACGGTCTGACGGCGTGCTGCGGGCGGAGTCGGTGCGGCCTAGAGTCCGCCTTAAACTTCCCGCTCAGGAGTAGCCAAACTCCTGGCCATTGACCCGCAGGACACCGTAGATCCTCTGGTACGAATACCGCCACCCGCTCCGGATGGGCCTGACTTCGTGGCGGAAGTTCTTGTTGGAAGCGAAGATGACCAGCATTCCTGCTTGGGGCGCGATGGTGACCCCTTGCTTCGGGAAGTGGATTTCGCCACCCGTGAAGCCGGAGTTCAGGTACAGGATGGCGGTGATTCCCCGGTGTTCGTCGCGGGCGAGAACCTTGCCCTCCGGAGTGACGGCATGGTCGTCGCAGTGCATCTTCAGCCCCACGCCGGGCGGATACGCGAAGAACTCGTTCTGGGCCAGCACCAGGCTGTCCGAGGCCTGGAAGGCGAAATTTGCCGTGAAGTAGCTCTGCACGGCCTCGTAGATGAAGAACGCCAATTCTTCGTCATGCTGCGGAGTGATCGACTTGCTGTCGCGCGATTGAGTGTTGACGATGCTCTCGCCCTGGACGCCGTAGACCTCGTGCGCGCGGAAATCGTTCGCGCTCAGTCGGTCCTCGATATGGGCAATGCAGCGATCGAGCGGCAGGTCGCACTGCGCCTGGAAGATCCGCGCACTCGGCAGCTGGATCGATTCCGCGTAGGTGATCACAGGTCGAACCTCCAGGTCGTCTGAAGCAGGATGCGCGTGCCGGAGAGGATCGGCGTCACCCCGTGCTTGTACTTGTAGTGCCCGGGAAAAGCGATCAGCTTTCCTGGCTCGGCGTGCACGTAGAAATCGGCATTCGGAAAGAACAGTTGGCCGCCGGTGAAGTCCCTCCCCTCCTGCGTGAGGAACAGGAGCGCGACGAGCTGGTTCGCCCAGTTGAACATCACGGTTCCCAGGCCGTAGTCGTCGTCCGCGGCGTCCTGGTCATCACAGTGGACCGGACATCCCGGACCCTCGGTATAGAGCAGGATCTGGCTGGAGGCCAAGGTGGGCGTCCGGCCGGCATAGTTGTACTCGCCCGCGAGCAGCTGAACCTGTTCGCGCACGTGCTCAACGAGCCCAGGTTTGCAGGAATCGTCAATGTCGAAGCTCCTGCGCCCCCGTTCCCTGCCGTGATTGGCGCTGTAGGTCTTCGAGGGCGCCGCCTTGGCCTGCCAACCAGCCAGGATCTGGTCGCGATAGTCCGGTACTTCCAACTGCCGGATCCGGATTCCGTTGCGCCCGTTCGGCGTCGAAACGGTGAAATACGGATTAAACAGAGGCCGTATCTTGGACATAGTAGTGCCGCGCGACCGCGATGCGCTTCCCCTTGGTCACGGGGTTCACCAAGTGAGGAAAGAGATAGTTGGAAGGAAACGCCACCAGCGTTCCGGTGAGCGGCTTGACGCTGACACCTTGGTCCGGGAACACCAGCTCCCCGCCTTCCAGGTCGTCCGTGCTGATATAGAGCAGGCCCGCGAACTGGTTGAGCAGGTGCATGACGTACTTGGACGCCCCGTATTTCTCCGGCGGCTTGAACTGGTCGTCGACGTGGAGCAGCGCGCCAACGCCCTCCTCGTACAGCATCAACTGCTGCCGCGAGACCGCACCCGTATAACCTTCGCCTCGATCGCAAAGGGACTGCAGGACGAATTCGTCTAGGAGTTGGTACAGCGCTCCGAATCTCTCCTGCTGATCGAGCCCAAGTTCCTTCGTGTAGCGGGACCTGTTCTCGGGATGGCCCGCGTGCGTGCTGACGTCGAAAGAGTAGTCCGTCGGCTCGGTCTCAAAAGCCAGCAGACAGGCATGCGCCAGCTCCGGCGGGACGAAGGTTTTTGACACCTCGATCCCGCCGCCAACCATGTGCACCGGATTGGGCAGCATGGGCGAGCGATCAGGGCCCGATGCTTCCCGTCGCACGGCTGCCCTCGCAGGACGCGATGCCGTTCTTGATCGCCATGAAGTTCGCCGTCGTCATGGAGTTGACGATGGCGGCGGTGAGCGCCGGGACGTTCACTCGAAGGGGGTTCTCGGGCGTTCCGTCGCCCAGGAGGTAGATGCTGCCGACGCACAGAGGTGCGTGCGAGCCCGAATCCCCCTCACGGGTACGCTTCAACGGCAGGACATTGCTCGTGCCGCTCGTTGCCGACTCCTCAGCCGGTTCCATTCTCTGTCGCTGTTGCATGCTCAATCTCCTAGGGTGAGCTCCGGCTTTCAGGCCGGGGCGAAGGCAGGCCTCTCGGCCCGAAGCGGTTGCGATTCGACCGGAACGCCGAACAGCGTTTCGAAGATGTAGGGATAGCCGGTGGGCGGCAAGGACGGATTGGAGTTGACCTCCAGCCACCAGACATTGTCGTTCGCGTCGGCCACGCCATCGATCGAATACAGGATGGGTGCGCCAAACTGTCGCATCAGGTTGCGCTCTAAGGCTTCAGCCGCGGCCAACGCTTGATGGAACACCTTAGGCGAGAGCCGTTGCAGGCAGTTGTCGGCGGACTCGGTGGTGGCCGGCGACCGGTAGTCACGCCCGTACCTCATCTCCAGCCACACGGACTGGCCTTCGGCAGGAACATCGCCTCGGCCGAGGCCCTGGTAAGCGAGGCACGTATCGAGACCGCGCGCGTCATCCACCGGTCGCGGCGATCGAGGCGATTGCGATTGCGCTAACTGCTCGACCAGAGCATCCACGGTACTGGCACCGTCTCCCGTCACTCTGGCATAGGGATGCGCATGCACATGAAAGATGGTCCGCCCCCAAACCCACATCTTTATGTTGGTTCCTTCGATGAACTGTTCGGCGAAGGATTCGCCCGATGCCCGCTGCAGGCGCCCTTGTGTGATGTTCTTCAAGCAGGAACGAAAGGGACCGTCCACCTCCATGCCCCAGGAACCGCAGGACGCCTTAAGCACGTAGTCGTGGCTAGGCGCCTCCTGCGGACTCCACCAAGCGGGCGTCCTCAGTCCGTGCTCGATGGCGTATTTCTTGAATTCCAGCTTATCGGTGGAAAGGGGGCACTGAATTGGCTGATAGGGAAGCCAGCCCAGGAAGCCTGTCGTGTCTGCCGTGAGCTGGGTAACGTTGAGCAAACGGTCATCCATCCTGGCGCGAAACTGAGGATGCAAGGTGTAGTACCGATTCCTGGCCTTGATTTCCATCCGGAACGATTTGATATCAATGGAAGCGCCGTTGGCATGCCTTTCGGTCCAACTTTGCACCGCGCGAATGTGATTCATGAACATCGTGATGTACATGGGCGCGAGAGCTCACTAAGTGTCTTACGACTATTACCAGATGCTGACGGGGATGCGGCAACGCTGATACGAGGCCGCCCTCGGTAGATGCTCCTGCTACGCGAATACCCAGGTCAGCAGATTACCGGACAGTGAGAGCATTCACCAAAACCACATCCTGCGTTTGGTGGAGAACTTTGCTGCCACTGACACGGCCCCGCTACACGCGCTCTTACTTCGATTGCGCGTAACCGCACCTCAGGGGTCGGCAGTCCCTCGATCACCGGCAACTACCGGTCAGCCGCATGGTTATATCTAGCCCGGCACCGCAGAGCGCAAGCGGTTCCGTGTCAGATGCCAAGCCAGAATTTTTCGCCCTCAGCTTGCACGTACTTCTCGATGAACGACGCGAGGCTATCAGACGCACGCCACCAGTCAGTTCGATCGTCCAAAGGCAAAGCAACCATCACCGCACCGTAGCTATCGAGCGATGCGTCACAGCGCAAGAGAAGAAGATCCGAGTCGCCCAGAAATTCACCAATCACAAGATCGCCGATCGCATAATCTTGGGTTCGTTGATCAGCGAATCTCCGTGTCGCTTCTAAGGTTGCGCTTGGGGAAAGAATTCTGAGCCCCCATTGTTGATAGCGCGAATCCTCGAATAAGGATGTTTCACCACAGAATTTCCAGAGTTCGATTAACTCGGACGGCGCTTGGACCTCAGCTAACACACTCTCAATCTCTTTAGCCTCGCTCGGAGGTTGGAAGGAGCAGGTCAGGGGAGTAGGTGTCATCTTCCCCGAGTGGGTCGCAAACTTCGGGACTCCCCATGTGTTTTTGAGTCCACCGAGTACATGCACGATACGATTCATCAATAACTCCGCCAAAACGCATTAAATGCACCTGTGTGGGTCTTCCGCTGCACAGGAGTGAGATTCCAGAAAGTTTTGGTGCCGCCAAACTCAAGAGGTCGGATATGGTGAATGTCGTACTCACCCCACCCGCCTCTGGGAGTTTCATATCCGCGCTCATGCCATTCCTTGATAAAGTCGTGGCGATCCTGCATGGTCCACGAATCGCGAGACCCCTTTTCAACTCTCGTAAGCTCTCCCTCTGGAAATGGTATTGAACGCCCAGTCCTTAGATCCGGGATTTCCGGATAGACCATCCCTTCGCGGTTGATCACGACCAGCCGCTCAGTTCCGGCGCTGGGGGCGACAAGGCTAATTCTGACCGCCCCGATTTGCGAGGACATTGGGCCAGCCGCCCCGATATCCTCAAGCGCAAGCCCATAACCGCCAAACTTCGGAACCGCACCGCCCAGTACCAAGGTGGCCACTGCAGCTGTGGCTGCTTGGGTCTCGTTGTCGTACTTAAAAAGTGGCTCGATCATCAGCGGTTTGGACGAGCGGAATCCGGAAAGATGCGACCGATCACCTAAGCCTGTGGTCTCGCCAATCATCGTCCAACCGTCAAGGCTGAGCTTCAGGAGATTGACAGCACCATTGGCAGCATCAGGGCCAAGGTTAGCAATTCCCTTGTACAGGCCGTCACCAACGTCGCTTGGATTGCTGAACGCTCCGGAAAGCGCCCCGCCAGCGGCGTATCCGACTTCGCCAAAAGAACGCATCGTTCGCCCCAGAAGGTACTTGTTGAAGCTTGCGTGCGCAACTCCAGCGTCCTCAACCTCTGTCCAATAGCCGGCCATCGCCTCCCTGTCAAACGCTGGGCCGTTCAAAGGGGCTCGCGGGCGGGCAGGCCCATATCCACCAAAACTTCTTCCTATGCCTAGCTTCGCCTCGGCAATTTCCCAGCTCCCGTCTGGAACGGGTTCGCGAAGAGCTAATTCCACGCGAAGTCTCGCCCAGTCAGCTTCATCCAGCACTGGAGCGCGCGACGGTTCTTTTGCATTGCCGGCGTCCGCCCGCGCACTTTCAGCGACGTATCGATCAACGGCCGTACTCCAGGCCACCAAGGCCCCAGCGGACGGCCTCACACCTTGGGCGCTGGCCAGTCGCAAGCCCGTTCCAGTGTAGGGCGCCGACGCCTCGTCCACTCCGCCATATACCTCGTCACTGAGGCGCACGGCCTCGATTGTCTTCCGCTCATCGAAGGTCGCTGATCTGACTAAGGACTGCCCCAACGCATTGCCAAAGGCGTCTACCGCAACCTGCTGAATGACCATCCTGCCGCCCCGCATCAACGCCACGGCGGTTCCTGCTGCTAGGCCGGAAATCGAGCGTTGCGCAAAGTCACCCGTGGCGCCGTATCCGAACACCGGGTCAGCCGCCACTCTCACGGCTTGTCCCTGAGCACCCATCTCGGTATACGTGCCGCCCGACAGCGCCTCAGCCACAGCATGCCCAACTCCGGCTCCGACCGCTGAGGCTGCGACACCTCGCCAATCGAACTTCGATTGCAGCCCAGTGACCACTCCTATTCCCTGGGTCACCACGTTGCCGATCGCTGCGCGCGCGATGGTCTGGCCGAGTGTGTTCTCAGTAAGCCCGGTCAGATTGCCAACGCCGCCGGAGACACCGGCGCTGATCGCGCTCAATGCGACTCCATTCCAGCTGAACGCGTCCTGCACCCCGGCTGCTACTCCAAAGGCCTGGCTCGCCACAGACCCGGCGGCCCCCGCAACAGCGGCGAGGCCAGCACCAAAACCGCCAGCGATTCCGCCGAGTCCGGCCACCATGATCTGCGCCACACTGGCAGTCGCGAGCGTCCCACCGCTCATCAGGATGGCGCCGGCACCCGCGGTGAAGATGCTGACCACGACGGCAATAACAATCATCAACAACTGCCCCAGCCAATTCTTCTTCGGCTTCGGCATCGCCATGCTCGGCGTCTTGTCCCCTTCGATCTTGCTCGGGTCGTAGGGCTTGAACGTCGTCGCGTTGTTGTTGATCGTCCCGACGCGGTTCGGGATGTTCAGCGTCTGCCCCACCCGCATGTCGCTGCTGCTGGCCAGCCCGTTCGCCTCCGCGATGCGGTACCAGAGCGAGCTGTCACCGTAGGCGCCCTGGGCGATCGACTGCAGCGTGTCGCCTGAGCGCACGGTGTACGCGCCAGGGCTGGGATTGGGATAGCTGGCGCTGATCTTCGCGTAGCCGAAATCGAAGTCGACGATGTTCGCGAAGTTCGGGTTGTTCTCGTAACCCGAGGCGGGGCTGGTCGGGTTGACCTGCACGCCGTAGCGGCCCAGGACTTCGCCGTTGACGATCAGCTGGCGCTGGATGTTGTCGGCCTGGTTGACGAACAGCGCGCGGCCATTGGCGTCGTTGACGAAGGTGCGGTTGTTGTTCGCCTGGGAGGCGTCGGTGATGCCGACCAGGAAGCCATTGGCGTCGTATGTCTGCGTGAGGGTTCCCGGCTTCAGCTTGGTCGATTGGCCTCCGGTCTCCTTGGCCTGGTAGCCCTCGAAGCGCGCGAGGCTCGTGGTGCTGTACTCGTTCATCAAGCCGGCCTCGTGGTTGATGAGCGTGTAGCCCAGCACGTTGCCGACCTGGTCGTAGCCGTCCGGCGTGTAGGTCACGCCCTTGTAGACGCTCGGCGTGTTCTTGTCCCAGTTGAGCGTCAGCTTCAGGCCGTCGTCGGCCTTGCGCACGTACTGCTGCAGCAGGCGGCCGTTCGCGTCGTAGCGGTTGACGCGCGTTTCCTTGCCGTTCAACTGGTCGGGCGTGAGTCCCTTGTTGATGATGTCGGCGTACTGGGTGCTCAGGGCCCCCGCGGGGCCGGACTGGATGACGCGGTCGGCGCCGTCGTAGAAGCGCACGTCGATCTGGGTGCCGTCCTTCACCACGCTCTGCAGGCGGTTCAGGTCGTCGTAGCGATAGTCCTCGCGCGTGTAGCCGGTCGCCTCGCCGTAGTAGATGGGCGCCGTGACGTAGATTGCGGTGCCGTCCTCGTTGTAGCCTGTGATGATCGGCTGTCCGCCGACGATGGCGACCTTCGGCCCCCAGTAGGTGTCGCTCGTCCGGTTGCCGGCCGCGTCGTAGTTGATGGCATGGCCTTGCTCCCCCAGGTTTCCGGCGCTGTCCACGGCATCGACCACGATCTGCCGGTTCATCTTGTCGTACTTGAAGTACCGGCTGCTGCTGTTCGACGTCTCGCCGTTGACGCCCTGGTAGTCGACGTAGGTGGTGATGCGCGTGCGGTTGCCGACCGCGTCGTAGTCCATCACGATGTGGGCCCGGGCATCGGACACGTCCCGCAGGTTGCCGCGGGCGTCGTAGGTGCGCAGGACGGCGCTGTCGGCGCCGCGCGAGACCAGGAGGTCGTCCTGGTTCTGCACGACCAGCAATCCCTTGCCGACGTTGACGTACACGCCCTGGCCGTTGCGCCCCTCGACGGGGCTGCCGGCCATGGTGCCGGGGCCCAGGACTTCGCGCGAGCTGAGGTCCAGCCCGGCCCGCATGCCGCTGATGATTGCTACCATCTCCGTGCCCCCGCTGATGGACGCACCACCACCCGGGGGCGCCTCGGGGAGTACATCCACGGCGGGGGCCGGACTTTTAGCGGCTAAACCGCTTCGCGCGGATGCGGATATATGGAAGCAGGGCCCACGAGGCCCGCCCCGGCCAACGCAAACACGAAGGCGAACCCATGGACCTGGATGCGCGGTTCCAGCGACTGATCGAAGAGGGCCACCCGGCGGGCATGGCCGCGTTCCTCATCGCGTCGGACGAGGCCGCGGCAGGCCATGTGGAAGCGGCCGAGGCGGCCTTCGCGCAAGCCGTGCTGCTGGCGCCGGCGTTCCACCTGGCGCGCTACCAGCTGGGGCTGCTGCAATTCAGTTCCGGGCGGGCTTCGGTGGCCCTGATCACATGGCAGCCGCTGCTGGACTTGGCGGAATCGGACCCGCTGCCGCACTACGTGCGGGGCTTCGGCGCGCTGGCGCAGGACGACTTCGCGCAGGCGCTCGCGCACTACCGCGCGGGACTGGAGCGCGAGAACCCCAATCCCGCCGTCGCGGCGGACGTGATGAAAGTGGTGGAGCAGGTCGAGCGCCTGCTGCCCGGGTCGGACGCCGCCCTACTCCACTGAAACGAGCAGCGCCGCCCCCATGTCCCCGGCCGCGCAGCCGGTGAACATCCCCACGCCCCCACCCTGCATCCGCAGCGCCTGCACCAGCTCCACGATGCCCCGCATGCCGGTCGGTCCTTGCGGATGCCCGTAGATCAGGCTGCACCCCAGCGGGTTCATCTTCTCCAGCGGGTAGTCCATGGTCTTCGCGAACCACAGGTCGTTGACCGCGAAGGGGTTGTGCGTCACCACGCACTTCACGTCCTGCATGCGCAGGCCCCCGCTCGCCAGCGCCTGCTGCGCGGCCAGGGCCGGGGCCTTGGGCATGCGGCCTTTCTCCGCGCGGCAGGAGCCGGCGGCAATGATGCGCACCACGCCCTGGTCCTTGGCCAGCGCGCGCGCTTCGTCGCGGCCCGTGACCACCAGGCCGGCGGCGCCGTCGGCCGGGTGCGTCTGCGTGCCGGGCGTGGTGACGCCGCCGGGCAGCGAGGGCTTCAGCGCCTGCAGGCCCTCGCGCGTGGTGGGGCTGATGCCTTCGTCCTGCGCCAGCACGACTTCGCCCTTGCGCTGCTTCACCACGATGGGCTGCAGGTACTGCTTCTGGATGCGGCGGTCGTCGGCCAGCGCGCGCTGGTACTGGCTGAAGCGCAGCAGCGCCACCTCGTCGCACTGCTCTCGCGTGAAGCCGCCGTCGCGTGCCGTCGCTTCGGCCGTGTGCACCATCGACTCGCCGGTCCACGGGTCGGCCGCGAAGTTGTCCAGCACCCAGTTCTCGGTGAGCGGGCTGCCGCCCATCGATTGCGAACGCGGGTACACGAGCAGCGGCCCGTTGCTGATGCGGTCGGCCGTCACCACCAGCTGCGTGTCGCCGCCGGACAGCTGCGTGGCCGCCGCGGCCTGCACGATGGCGGCCACCGAGGTGGCGCAGGCCTGCGCGATCGCCGGGCCGCCGATGCCGGGCAGCCCCATGCGCGCGGCCACCAGCGGCGTGGCGTAGAAGCAGCCGGCCTGCGGCACGGTGCTGCCGTACACCAGCTGGCGCACGCGGCCCGTATCGAAGCCGCGCGCGGCCAGCGCGTCGCGCGTGACCTGCACGGCCAGGTCCATGCTGTTGACATCGGCCGTGGCGCCCTGCCAGCGGATGAAGGGGGAGGACCACAGCAGCGGCCCGGGGATGTAGGCGTTGTCGAACTTCATGATGTCTTCTCGTCAGCGTTGCGCGCGGATCACGCGCGCGTCGGCGTCATCGTAAAGCGCCGCCACGTCGGCGGCGCGGCGGGCCAGCACGGCGCGCTGGTTGATGTACCCCTTGTCGGTGATCTCGCCCGCGTCGGTGCTCGGCGGCTCGGCCTGCACGAGCGCGCGCGTGGGGCACTGTGAGGAGCCCCCGCCCTGCGTGGCCAGGCGGCCGAGCACGGCGGCGATGTGGCCGGCCAGCTCGCGCTCGGGCAGCTGCTTCGCCTGCGGCGTGGGGAACACCAGCAGGCCGATCTCCGCGCGCTCGTGGCCGGTGATCACCACGTCGGCCACGTGCGGCGCGAGCGCGCTCACGATGCGCGGACGCAGCGTGCCCACGCTCACCCAGGTTCCGGTGGTGAGCTTGAAGTCCTCGGCCACGCGCCCGTCGAAGGCGACGCCCGCGGCCGGGTCGGCCGGGTCCACCAGCTGGCCGGCGTCGCCGATCAGGTAGTAACCCTCCTCGTCGAAGGCGGCCTGCGTCAGTGCGGGCTGGCGCAGGTAGCCGGGGAACACGTTGGGCCCGCGGGCGCGCATCTCCAGCTTGCCGCCGTTGGGCACGAATTTCAGTTCCGCGCCGGGCAGCGGCAGCCCCAGGCAGCCGGCCGCGCGGATGCGCCAGTGCACGGTGGTGATCGCCGGCGCCGTTTCGGTGGCGCCCCAGGCCGAGGTGAACCAGAGCGGACGCTCGCGCACGCGCGCCGCCACGGCCTCCAGCCGGGTCCACAGGCTTTGCGGCAGGGCCGCGCCGGCGTAGAAGACGCCTTCCATGTTGCCCAGCACGTCGCGGGCGCAGGCTTCGTCCTGCTCCAGGAAGGGCAGCAGCATGTCGAAGCCGCGCGGCACGTTGAAGTGGAAGTTGGGCCGCACCTCGCGCAGGTTGCGCAGCGTGCGCTCCACCAGGCCCGGCGCCGGCCGGCCGTCGTCGATGTAGAGCGTGCCGCCGTGGGCCAGCACCATGTTGAAGTTGTGGTTGGCGCCGAAGGTGTGGCTCCAGGGCAGCCAGTCCAGCAGCACCATGCGGTGGCGGTTCAGGAAAGGCCACACCTGCGCGATCTGCTGCTGGTTGGCGCACAGCATGCGGTGCGTGTTGATCACCACCTTGGGCTGGCCGGTGGACCCGCTGGTCAGCAGGTACTTGGCGTGGTGCCCGGGCCGCACGCGCGCGAAGGCTTCCAGCACCGCCGGGGATTCGATGCCTTCGGAAAGTGCCTGGAAGCTGCGCGCGCCCGGCACCTCGCCCGCGTTCTGGCTGAACACGACGGGCGCCTTGCCGCCCCAGGCCCGCACGGCCGGGCCGTACACGGCGCCGTCGGAGGCGTAGACCAGCGCCGGGGCCAGCTGCTCGAGGATGGCGGCGACCTTGCCGAAGTCCTTGGTCATGCGGCAGTAGGCGCTGGAGACGGTGCAGAAGGGCCGGCCGACGTGCATCGCCGCCAGGCCGAGCAGGGCCGCGTCGATGGCGTTGTCGGAGAGGATCACCACGGGCTGCTGGCCGGGCAGGCGCGCGTCGAGCAGGCCCTGGGCGATGCGGCCGACCTGCGCGCGCACCTGGGCATAGGTGAGCTGGCGCCAATCGCCGTTCGCGTCGCGCTCGCACAGGAACAGGGTGTCCGGCGTGGTGGCGGCCCAGTGCTCCAGCCAGTCGCCGATGCAGCGCACGAAGGGCTGCAGCGGCTCGGGGTGGCGCAGCACGAAGCTGCCGTCCTCGCGGTCCTCGCGCAGCACGCGCGCGGGCGCGAGCGCCTGCACGTCGCCGAAGGGAGCATCCGATTCCATCATGTGCACCTCTCTCCTTTCGTTCAGCCGACCCGCATGTCGAACGCGTTGAGCGTATAGGCTACCAGCGCGTAGTAGCCGACGATGCCGACCAGTTCGACCAGCGTGGTTTCCCCGAGCTGCGCCACGGCGCGCGCGTAATGCGCATCGGGGATCTTGTTGGTGGCGAGCAGCTCGCCCGCGACTTCGGCGATGAGGCGCAGGCGCGGTGTTGCGAGGGACGGTGTTCGCTGCGCGCGGATGGCGGTCACGACCTCGTCGGAGAGTCCTGCCTTGCGCGCGATCGGCTCGTGGATCTGCTGCTCGCCCGCGCAGTCGTATCGGGCGGCCACCAGCAGGATCAGCAGTTCCGATTCCTCCAGCGACAGCGAGGTGCCGTAGCGGCAGAAGGCGCCGAGCTGCTGGGCGGGGTCGGCGAGGCCCGGGCTGAGCATCCAGGCGAGGAAGGGTCCCTGGACGTTGCCGCGCGTGCGCAGCACGGAGTCGTGGATCGCCCGCTGGGCTGGGGTCATCTCATCGGGGGTGGGCAGGTGCAGGCGGGATTGCATGGCGGTTCAGTCGGATGGTTGCTCGGCGCAGGACGGCGCCGGATGGTGATCCAAGAGCGATCCTACGTCCATGGCGCCGCAGTCGTCCCACAGTGTCCCGCAAGGCTCTGGAAAGGAAGAACCATGCGTACCCCTGCACAAATCGCCGGCCACCCCATCCACCCCATGCTGGTGACCATCCCGATCGGGCTCTGGATCTTCTCGCTGGTGTGCGACTTCATCGCGCGCGGCTCGGCCAACCCCGAGACCTGGGCGGCGGCCTCGTTCTACGCGATGGTGGGCGGCATCATCGGCGCGCTCGCAGCGGCGCTTCCGGGCCTGGTGGACCTGCTCTCGATCCGCCACACGCCCATTGCACCGACGGCCGTGAAGCACATGGCGCTGAACCTCACCATCGTCGTGCTTTACATCATCAACGCCTTCATGCGCCGGGACGACGGCGGCGCGGCGCCCGCGGGCGCGGAACTGGTGCTGTCCATCGTCGCCATCCTGATGCTGCTGGTGTCCGGCTGGCTGGGCGGGAAGATGGTGTACGAGGCGGGCGTGGCGGTGCATGCCGAGGAGATGGGGCAGGCGGCGGCGAACGAGCGTTGGGGAACGGTCAGCGGCACGCGCAAGACGGGTGCCACGCCGGCCATGCGCGGCGACCACGCCTTCGCGACGGACAGCGAGCGCGCGGCGCGCGAGCGGCGCGAGGAGCGTCCCTCCGCCGGCGGCCCGCAGAACCCGCGGGAATAGCGCCCCCTATCGCCTGGCCGGCCCGACGCCGGCCCGCGAAGCGCCATCGGGACATCCCCGATGGCCGCCCCGGTTCGCAGTCCTAGACTGCGCCGGATGCCCCAGCCTCTCCAACCGGCCGACCTGGACGGCGCCCTCGCCCTGGTCGTCGAGGCGGGCTGGAACCAGGTGGCGGCCGACTGGCAGCTGTTCAACGAGCTGGGCGCCGCCTTCGCCATCCACGACGCGGCCGGCCGGGTGATCGCCACGGCGGCCACCCTCCCCTTCACCGGCTTCGGCTGGATCAGCATGGTGCTCGTGGCCAGGGCCCATCGGCGCCAGGGCCTCGCGACGCGCCTGCTGGAACACAGCATCGCGCAGTTGCGCCGGCGCGGCCTGGTGCCGGTGCTCGATGCCACGCCCGCGGGCCGCACGGTCTACCAGCCGCTGGGGTTCCGTGATGGCTGGGCGATCACGCGGTGGCGGCTCGGCGCGCCTGCGCGCGCGACACCGCCGCAGGCGGACGCCGGCGTGACGGTGCGGCCCTTCGACGAGAACGACTGGCCCGAGGTCGACGCCCTGGATGCGCAGGCATTCGGTTCGCCGCGCGCCGCAGTGCTCCGGCGCCTGCACGTCCGCTCGCGCCGGTTTGCCTGCGTCGCGGTCCGCGACGGCCGCATCGTGGGTTTCCTGCTCGGGCGCGATGGCCGCCAGGCCACGCAGGTCGGGCCGGTGGTCGCGCGCGATCCGCACGCGACGGCCGCCCTGCTCGCGCATGCGCTCGAGCGCGTGCAGGCGCCGGTGCTGGTCGACGCGCTGGACTGCCACGAAGCGCTGCGCGAGCAGCTCATGCACGCCGGCTTCGCCGTCGAGCGCGGCTACACCCGCATGGCGCTCGACGCCAGCCGCACCTTCGGCGACGCCGGGCTGATGATGGCGATCGCCGGTCCCGAGCTGGGCTGAGCAGGCATGCGCCCCTTCCGCATCCTCTACGGCGACATCCACAACCACAACGCCCACGGCTACGGCGTCGGTTCGATCGAACGCTCGCTGGAGATCGCCCGCACGCACCTGGACTTCTTCGCCTTCACCGGCCATTCCAGCTGGCACGACATGCCGCAGATGGAGGGCGGGCGCGAGCGCCACTGGATCGAGGGCTTCAGGCGCCTGAAGGACACCTGGCCGCGCGTGCAGCAGGTGATCGCCGACGGCAACCGCGACGGCGCGTTCTGCGCCTTCCTGGGCTTCGAGTGGCATTCCTCGCACTGGGGCGACCAGTGCGTCGTGTTCCCCGACGACCACCGGCCGCTGCACTACACGGCCGATCCGCGCGAGCTGCGGCGCTTCTGCCGCGAGCACCGGGCGCTGATGATCCCGCACCACCTCGCCTATCCCAGCGGCAACCGCGGCGTGAACTGGGAGTGCTTCTGCGAGGAGTGCACGCCGGTCGTCGAGATCTACTCCGAGCACGGCAACGGCGAAGAGGACCGCGGGCCTCTCACCTACTTCAGCCACTCGATGGGCGGGCGGCAGACCTCCAACACGGCCCGCTCCGGCCTGGAGGCGGGGCTGCGCTTCGGCTTCGTCGGCTCGTCCGACGATCACGCGGGCTTTCCCGGCGCCTACGGCGAAGGCCTGATGGCGGCGCTGGTACGCGACTTCACGCGCGAAGGCATCTTCGAGGCGATCAACGCGCGGCGCACGTACGCGCTCACGGGCGACCGCATCGAAGTCGAGTTCGAGGTGGAGGGCGCGCCCATGGGATCCACCATCGAGGCGGGCCGCACGGTGGAGGCGCGCTTCCGCGTGCACGGGCGCGACGAGCTGGACGTGGTGGAGATCCTGCAGGACGGCCGCACCGTGCATCGCGCGTACCCCGAGGAAGCGGTGCCGCTGCCGGACACCTTCGGCGCGCCGGTGCAGGTGCGGCTGGAATGGGGCTGGGGGCCCTGGGGCGCGCTGGCGCTCGATCGCATCTGCGACTGGGCGATGCGCGTCGAGGTCGAGCGGGGCCGCATCCTGCGCTTCTTCCCCTGCCTGCAGTCCATGCCCTTCGACGAGCAGCGCCGCCATCGCTTCGTGCCGGATGGCGACAGCGCGCTGGACATCCGCTCCTACACGGCGCGGCAGAACGCCTACCGCGAGAACCCGAACCAGAGCGTGGTGCTGGAGCTCGAAGGCAGCGCCGACACCGTGCTGCACCTGGCGCTGCAACAGCCGGTCGCCCAGCGCTCGTCGAGCCGACTGGCCGACCTGCACGCCGGCTCGCGCAACCTGTTCACCGGCGGCTTCCCGAAGGAAGGCTACCAATGGCACCGGCTGCTGCCGCGCGCGTCTTCCTCGCTGGAAGGCCGCTGCACGCTGGACGTGCCCGCCGGGCGTTCGCACGTGTACCTGCGCGCGCGCCAGAAGAACGGCCACATCGCCTGGGCCAGTCCCGTGTTCATCAACTACCGCTGACGCCTGCCATGCACATCGCCTCCGTCGAGGTCTTCCCGGTCCGCCTGCCGCTCAAGGGCGTCCTGACATTGCCGCGCGGCCCGTCGCGCAGCCTGGAAGAAGGCAAGCGGGTCGCGCTCGTGAAGGTGACCGACAGCGACGGCAACGTCGGCTGGGGCGAGTCCGGGCCGTCACGGCGCTGGTCGGCGGAGACGCTGGAGTCCTGCGTCAGCTCGCTGCGCAACTATCTCGCGCCGGCCGTCATCGGCCACGACGTGTTCGACATCGCCGGACTGCACGCGCGCATGAACCAGGAGCTGGCGGTCGGCCTGGACCCGGGCCAGCCGATCGCGAAGTGCGCCATCGACCTGGCGGTGCACGACCTGATCGGCAAGCGATTGGGCATCAACGTGCAGAGCTGGCTGGGCGCGAAGCGCGCGGACAGCGTGCCGCTGGCGCGGCTCGTTTCCGCCGGCAGCCCCGAGGAGGCGGCGCGCATCACCGAGGAAGCGCACGCGCAGGGCTACCGCGGCTTCAAGGTGAAGGTGGGCCACCACAAGGAAGTCGATGCCGAGATCGTGAAGGCCGTCGTGCAGTCCGCGCACGGCGGCTACGTGTGGGCCGACGCGAACCAGGGCTACACGCTGGAGGAGGCGCTGCGCATGTGCCGGGCGATGGAGCCGCTGGGCATCACGCTCTTCGAGCAGCCGGTGGCCATGAACGACGCCTACGCGATGAAGAAGCTGCTGTCGGCCAGCAGCCTCACCATCGCGCTGGACGAGGCAGCCGTCGGCCTGCCCTTCGTGATCGACCTGATCCGCCGCGAGGCCGTGGAAGGCCTGGCGATCAAGGTGTCCAAGGTCGGCGGCCTGCACTACGCGCGGCAGATGTGCGACCTGGCGCTGAACGCCGGCCTCACGCTGGTGGGCTCCGGGCTCATGGACGCGCCGATCGGCTTCGCGGCGTCGGTCCACCTGTTCGCCGCCTACGGCATCCGCCTGCCGGTGGACCTGAACGGGCCGCAGTTCATCGCCGAGGACTACCTGGCCGAGCCCCTGCCGGTGCGCGACCAGGTCGCCTACGTGCCCACCGCGCCCGGGCTGGGAGTGGTGGTGGACGAGGACAAGGTGCGGCGCTTCGCCCTGCCGCTTTCCTGAAACGCACGAAAGGAGCTCCGCCATGCGCAAGCTGATCGCCGTCCTGCTGCTGGCCGCGACCTCGCTGGTCCAGGCACAGCCCGCCTTCCCCGACCACCCGGTGAAGCTGGTGGTGGCCTTCCCGCCGGGCGGGTCCACCGACATCAGCGCCCGCCTGCTCGCCTCCAAGCTCGCGGTGGCCTGGGGGCAGCCCGTGGTGGTGGAGAACAAGCCGGGCGCCGGCGCCAACATCGGCACGACCTACGTCGCCAAGGCGCCGCCGGACGGCCACACGCTGCTGCTCGCGACGACGGCGCTGTCGATCAGCCCCAGCGTCTTCGCGCAGCTGCAGTACGACGCCCTTCGGGATCTCGCGCCGGTCACGATGGTGTCCACCATCCCCAACGTGCTGGTCGTGCACCCCGACGTGCCGGCGAAGACCATCGGCGAGTTCATCGCCTATGCGCGAGCGAACCCGCGCAAGCTGAACTTCGCCGCGCCGGGCGCCGCCAGCGGGCAGCGCATGACCTTCGAGCTGGTGAAGCAGGCGACGGGCACCGATGTCGTCATGGTCCCGTACAACGGCGGCGCGCCCGCGCTGCAGGCGGTGCTCGCCGGCCAGGTGCAGGCCATGATCGTCAACGTGGTCGAGGCGACCAGCTACGTGCAGGCCGGCAAGCTGCGCGCGCTCGCTGTGACCACGGCGCAGCGAGCGCCCATGCTGCCCGACGTGCCGACGCTCGCCGAGACCGTCGCGCCGCAGGTGGACACCTTCGTGTGGCAGGCCCTGTTCGCGCCGGCGGGCACGCCGCCCGCCGTGCTGCAGAAGATCGCGCGCGACACCGCGGCCGCTCTCGCGCAGCCGGACGTGAAGGACAAGCTCGCCAGCATGGGCATGAACGTGGTGCCCGGCACGCCCGAGGCGCTCGGCGCCTTCCTGCGGCAGGACATCGCCACCTGGCACCGCGTCGCGAAGGCGGCCGCCATCCAACCCCAGTGACGGAGAACGCCATGCTCAAGTCCATCGTCCTCGCCGCCTGCGCCCTGTTCGCCTGGGCGGCACCGCCCGCCCACGCGCAAACCTGGCCGGACCATCCCATCCGCCTGCTGGTCGGCTTTCCGCCCGGCGGCTCGACCGACCTCGCGGCGCGCATCCTCGGCGCCAAGCTGTCGCAGGCGCTCGGACAGACCATCATCGTGGAGAACCGCGCCGGCGCCAGCGGCAACATCGCGGCGGAGACGGTGGCCCACGCGGCGCCCGACGGCTACACGCTGCTGATGGCCGCCACGTCCTTCGCCGCCGCGCCGGCCTTTTTCGACAAGCTCGCGTGGGACCCGCTGAAGGACTTCACGCCCGTGTCGCTGGTCGCGACCGTGCCGATCATGGTGGTGACGACGCCTTCGCTCGGCATCAAGAACCTGAAGGACCTGGTCGCCTACTCGAAGGCGCACCCCGGCCAGCTGAACATGGCTTCTCCCGGCCCGACCACGCTCACCCGTCTCTCGGGTGAACAGTTCGCGCAGGCCGCGGGGCTGCAGTGGACCACCGTGCACTACAAGGGCGGCGCGCCGGCGATGCAGGACCTGCTGGCCGGGCGGGCGCACGTGATGTTCGCCAACATCTCCGACGTCATCGCGCAGGTGAAGGGCGGCAAGCTCGACGCCATCGCGGTGGCGACGCCGCAGCGCACCGCGATCGCGCCCGAGGTGCCGACCATCGCGGAGTCGGGCCAGCCCGGGTTCTCCTTCTCCACCTGGCAGGCGGTGGTGGGCCCCGCCGGGATGCCGGCGCCCGTGGTCGCGAGGCTCAACACGGAGATCCGCAAGGCGATGGCGCTGCCCGAAGTGCAGGCGCAATTCCTCAAGCTGGGCACCGACGCGGCCACCGGCACGCCGGAGGAACTGCGCACGCTGCTGGCCGAGGAGGTCGCGAAGATCAAGCGGGTGGCGAAGGCGGTGGGGGCGACGCCGAACTGAAGGGGCGCGCAGCGTCCGGTTCGGGATCGCGCGAAAACGTCGCCGGCACGAGCCGGCGACGATCGACCGACAGGTCGAACACGTCGAACCGGTTGTAGTAGCCCACGATGTCGTGGAACTGCTTCGGCTCGATGCAATCCGCAAGGTCGAAGGTCGCATAGGCGATGCCCTCTTCCTCGCGCAGGGTGTCGCCGACGGGCGATCCCGTGGGGTCGATGAACTGCGTCGCCGCGCGCGGCGTGTTGTGCAGCACCTCGGCGGCCTGCGGGTCGGCGCCGTCCAGCAGGGAATCCAGCATCACGCGGTCCATGAAGCCGGCGTTCAGGATGCCGAACACCTTCGCCTCGAAGCACTGCGCGCTCGCCCGGATCCGGTTGGCGGCCACGTTGTCGAAGTTCTTGCCGCCGGACGATCCTGGCGGGCGCGTCGGCCAGATGGCGGGCCAGGCCGAGATGTGGATCTGCTCGCCCTGCGCGGCCAGCGCGTAGCGCGCCAACGGATTGGTGTTCTCGCCGCAGATCAGCGCGCCGATCTTGCCGATGCGCGTGTCGCTGACCCGCAGCCCGTGGCCGTCGCCGGCGGCCCAGACCATCTTTTCGTAGAAGGTCGGCACCAGCTTGCGATGGTGGTTGAGGAGGCTGCCGTCGTCGCCGATCAGGACGTTGGAGTTCCAGATGCAGCCGACGCTGACGCGGGATGACTCGCTGAAGCCGAGCGAGACGAACACGCCGTTGCGCCGCGCCGCGTCGGCCACGGCGGCGATCTCCGGGCCGTCGACCAGGACGCTGTTGGCGACCATGCGCTTGAAGCGCTCGTGGTTGTAGATCGGCGCCCAGAGCGCCGCCCAGACGGGAAAGCCGGGGATGTACGACTCGGGGAAGACCACGAGCTCCGCGCCGTTGCGCGCGGCCTCGTCGATCAGCGAGACGGCCTTCTTCGCCGTCGCCGCTGCGTCCATGTAGACGGGTGCGGCGTGCGCCGCGGCGACCTTGACGACGGGCAGGTTCATGCGAGGACTCCTGTGCGGCCGCGCACGGCCGCGTTCCCCGCATGGTACGCCTCGCGGGTTCCGGCCCGTCACGCGCGCGCAGGCGCCTCCCTCCCCAGCCGCGCCAGCGGCGTTGCGAAACTGAGCTCGTGCCCGTCCGGGTCGGCGAGATGGAAGAAGCGCTCGCCCCAGCTCGCATCGCGCGGCGGCGCCTGCGGCATGAACCCGCATTCCATGGCGCGCCGGTAGGCCCCGTCGACGTCCGGCACGTGGAAGATCAGGCGGCCCCACCACGACCAGGCACGCTCGCTGCCCTCGGTCGTGAGATTCAGGCAGGCGTTGCCGGCGCTGAAGCTCGTGAACGATGCGCCCGGGCCGCCGTAGCGCAGCGCGAAGCCGAGCGCCTGGTAGAAGGGGACCGCCCGGGCCATGTCGTGCGTGGCAAGCGTCACGGCGCTGATGGCCTCGATCGCCGCCGGGCGCTGGTCGCGCGCGTCCCGCGACGTCGTCGTCACAGGCTGGGCTGGATGTTCTGGTTGATGCCGAACATGTTCTTCGGGTCGTACTTGTTCTTCAGCGCCACCAGCCGCTCGTAGTTTTCGCCGTAGGCTTCGCGCACCCGGTCCCCTTCATCCTGCGTGAGGAAGTTGACGTACACGCTGCCGGTGGCGAAGGGCGCCGCCGCCTGCCACAGCGCCCGGGCCCAGCGGATGCACTCCTCGTCCTTGGACGGGTCGGACCAGCGGCCGTGCACGTTCATCACGTACTGGCCGTCGCGGTGGTTGTAGGCCGTGGCCGTGCGCGCCACCCGGCCCACCGCCCCGCCGAGCTGGGCACATGCGATCTCGGTCTGCGGGTCGGGGATGCGGCTCGCGTAATCGACCAGCACGTCGAGCAGGCCATCCGGCAGCCCGGTGAAATCGTGCGACTTCCAGTAGTTGCGCGCGCCCGGCGTCAGCAGCGGATCGAGCAGCGTCTGCCACGCCGCATAGGGCACCGGCCCGACGGTATCGGCGATCGGCTGGCCGAACTTGCGCAGCGGCTCGGTGAGGCGCGCGCCCTCCTCGGCATCGCCGTTGTAGCAGACGGCCAGCGCCAGGACCTCCTTGCCATGCCATTCGGGTGCCAGGAAAGGAAGGGGCGGCGCCTGCCGCAGCACGAACCAGCAGACCAGCTGGTCGGGCGCCTGGGCGGCGAACTCCCGCTTGAACCGCAGCACTTCCTTGGCGGCCGGGAGCGGGTGGACGACGAGCCCGGCGAACACGTTCGGTCCCACCGGGTGCAGCCTGAACTCGAAGGAGGTGACCACGCCGAAATTGCCGCCGCCGCCCCGCAGGCCCCAGAACAGGTCCGCGTTCTCGGCCGCACTGGCGGTGACGAGTTCGCCGCTGGCGGTGACCACGTCCGCCGACAGCAGGTTGTCGATCGACAGGCCCAGGCTGCGGCTCAACCATCCGAAGCCGCCGCCGAGGGTCAGGCCCGCCACGCCCGTGGTCGAGTTGATCCCCAGCGGCGTGGCCAGGCCGAAGGCCTGCGCCTCGCGATCGAAGTCGCCGAGCGTGGCGCCAGGCTCGACACGTGCGATGCGGCGCTCCGGGTCGATGCGCACCGACTTCATGAGCGACAGGTCGATCTGCAGGCCGCCCTCGCCCACGGCGCTGCCGGCGATGTTGTGGCCGCCGCCGCGCACGGCCACGGCCAGGTTGTTCTTGCGCGCGAAGCGGATCGCGCTCATCACGTCGGCAGCGCCGACGCAGCGCACCGACACCGCCGGATGGCGGTCGATCATGCCGTTCCAGACGGTGCGCGCCTGCTCGTACTCATCCGAGCCGGGCTCGGCGACCCGGCCGCGCACGAGCGGCCGCAATGCCGCCAGCGCCTCCTCGCCCACACCGGCGCTCGACCGCGCCGCAACGCCGCCACCTGATTCCGCCATGGTCGTTCTCCTGGGGTTGGGGGAACTCAAGGTAGGCGACGCGGGCGGGTTTTTCCAATGTTGTTTCCAATGGCAATGCTTCCGGGTTCCGGCAGCCGGAAGCCCGCGATCTCCTGCCCATCGAGCTGCGCCACCAGGCCGGTTTCCCATTCGAGGTAGCGCCGCGCTGCCTCCTTGTTGCCGTCGTGCCGGTCGTGCACGAAGAACAGGAAGTCGATGCAGTCGGCATCCGGCGGCACGCCGGCGGTGGACTCCACCGGCAGGCCCGCTTCGCGCCACGCGGAGAAGCCGCCTTCCACGAGCCGCGGGCGCTCGAGTCCGGCGGGCCAGTCGGTTTGCACCGCCCACCCCGCCGCTGCGGGATCGTCGGCGACGATCGCCACCTGGCGGCGCTCGTCGCGCAGCGCCTGCTGCAGGCGCTGGCGGGTCGCCCAGGTCGCGCCGGCGGCGTGCGCCTTGCGGAATTCCATGCTGCCGCGCAGGTCGAGGATCGCGAGTTCGCCGCGCTGCGCGAGCCGCGCCGCGTCGGCCACGCCGATGCGCCCCGGCGCCGGTGCGTCCGGCAGGCCGGCCGGGGCGAGCGCGAGGCCGCTTTGCAAGCCGTCCTGCAGCACCCAGGCCTCGTGCCCCATCTGCCGCAGCCAGCTCGCGACCGTCGGCGCGCGCACGCCGTCGTCGTCGAACAGCACCAGGCGGGCGCCGCGGACGCCGACGTACTGGTCGAAGGCCTGCAGCAGCTGGCCGCCGGGCGTGTGCTGCGCGCCCGGCAGGCTGCCGCGCGCGAACTCCTCGGGCGTGCGCACGTCGCACAGGTAGAGCGTGCGGTCCTCCTGCGCCGCCCATGCACGCACCGTGGCCGCATCGACCGTGCCGGCGCCGAAGCGCTGCGCCAGCTGCTGCGCGTTCTCGCGCAATGCGGGCGTGCCGCTGTCGGGCGCATAGGCGCGCGTGCCGCCGTGCTCCAGCGGGTGGTCGCGCAGGTACCAGCCCTGCGTGCCGTTCTCCAGCGCGTACACCGGGTTGCGCATGCCCAGGTTGATCAGCGTCTGCGCGCCGATGATGCTGCGCGTGCGGCCGGCGCAATTGACGACGATCGGCGTCTTCTCGTCCGGTACGAGGGATTTCACGCGGTACGGCAGCTCCCCGTTGGGGCAGCACAGCGCCGTGGGGATGTTCATCTTGCGGAACTCGCTCACGGGCCGGCCGTCCAGCACGACGACGCGCTCGCCGCGCGCCAGCACCCGGGCCAGGTCGTCCGCGGAAATGCGCGGCGTGCGGTAGGCGTGCTCCGCCAGTTCGCCGAAGGTCTTCGAAGGCAGGTTCACGCCCGCGAACAGCGTGTAGCCGGCCTCGCGCCAGGCGCGGGTGCCGCCCTCGAGGACCGCCACGTTGCGCCAGCCGAGCGCCCGCAGCCGTCCGGCCGCGCGGCGCGCCACGGCGAAGCTGTCGGCTTCGCCGCTGTCGCAGACCACGCAGCGCACGTCGCGGCGGGGCACCAGCCGGGCGATGTCCAGCTCGAGACGGCTGTAGGGCAGCGGCACCGCGTAGAACAGGTGCGACTCGCCGAACTGGCCGTGCTCGCGCACGTCCAGCAGGGCGATCTCGCCGCCGTCGTGCAGCGACGCCTTCAGGGCGCGGGGGGCAATGCTGGCGACCACTTGCGTCCAGCCTAGCGACGGGTCTGCACGCCGATGTCCATCGTCTTGCAGGTGCCCGCGGCCAGGTCGAACGAGGTGCGGCAATTCAGCGTTTCCAGCGCGCGGCCGTACATGTGCAGGTGGCGGATCACCTGGTCGCCGCGGATCTCCACCGAGTGGATGTCGTCGGGCATGAGGGCGATGCCCGTGCCGGGCGCGACCACGATGCATTCGCGCTCGCGCAGGCGCCCCACGCCGGGCTGCGACCCGTCGTCGAGGCGCTCGTACACGCGGTTGTGCTCGGTGCCTTCGACCGCGGCGATGCAGGCCCAGGTGGTGTGGTCGTGCGGGACGATCTTCTTGCCGGGGCGCATGACGTTCAGGTACAGCGCGTAGCCCTGGTCGGGGTCTTCCGCGATCAGGTAGCGGTTCTGGTGCTCGCCCGGTTCCGGCGCGGCGAACTCGCTCCAGAGTTCGCGCTTCGCGGCCAGTTCCTGCAGGGTTTCCAGCACCTCCTGCAGCTTCGCGCGGTCCGGGCCGCCGGGCTCCAGGATGGATTTCATGCGGCCGATGGCGGATTGCACGGCCTCGTTGCGTGATTCGGCGATGGTGGACAAGCATTTCTCCTGCGGGTAGGGCGCCACTGTAGGTGGACCGGCCCGCCGGATCAATGCGGGGAGGCCTCCCGGCCCATCAGGCGCACACGGCGACGGGCTCCGTCACGAGACCACCTCGTAATAGAGGTTCTGCGGGTGCCGCGCCTGCGCGAAGAAGAACCAGCGCTCGGCCAACAGGCCCGCGAATTGCACCGGCACGGCCAGCAGCCACGGCAGGCCCGAACCGCTTCGCATCGCCAGCACGAGCAGCAGCAGAGGCAGCGCGAACGCCAGCACCTGGAACACCACCCGCGTGCGCCGCACGACCGCGAGCGAGGCGCCATGGAAGAACTCGCGGGTGTTGAAGGAGCCGCCCGTCATGCCCATCGCCTTCTGCGCGAGCTGCGGATTGCGGATGCCCGTCGCGCTCTGGAGCGTCGACCTGGGCTTCAGCCGTGCGTTGCGGCGCAGGGCCAGCGCACGCGTTCCCCAGGCCACCAAGGTCGCGACCGCGGCCCAGGGCGCGACGCCGGCCACGAAGGCCGCCTCGCCCGCCAGCACCCCGAGCGCGCCCGCGAGCACCAGCCCGGACGCCAGCCCGATCAGCGTGTAGTTCACGATCGTGAGCGGATGCGCCCACTCCTGGATGAATCGCAGGCAGGCGTAGATCATGGCCGTGCAGTACCACAGCAGGAGCGACAGCACGATCGCCGCGACGGCGAGCACCACCTGCAGCGTCCCGGCCGTGCGCGGCGTGGCGATCCAGAACACCACCAGCGCGATGAACGCTGGCAGCACGACCACCTCGCGCGACATCCAGGAGGTGCGCCACATGAGCGCCGCGCGCCACGCACGCAGCGGATGGCCCAGGTGGAAGAACGAAGCGACCAAGGCCACGACCAGCAACAAGGCCGCCACCGACAGCCCGGTGGACAGGAAGCCCGGAGCGAGGGCCGCGCCCGCGAGGCAGGCGACGGCCAGCGCGACCACCAGGCCTTGCGCCGCGCCGGCTATGGTCGTGAACAGGAGGATGGACCAGGCCGGACGCATCTCACGCCTCCTCTTCGGCGACGGGAGCGCCGGTCCGCTTGCGCGGCAGGTAGCGGTTCGCCGGGCGGGTCTCCCATTCCGGCATCAGCTGGTAGCCCTCGCGTTCGCGGACGATGCGCGACACCTCCGACTGCGGATCCTTCACGTCCCCGAACAGGCGGGCACCCGTCGGGCAGGCCTTGACGCAGGCGGGCTTGCGGTCCTGCGGCGGCAGCAGTTCGTCGTAGATGCGGTCGACGCACAAGGTGCACTTGGTCATGACCTTGCGCTCCTCGTCGAACTCGCGCGCGCCGTAGGGGCAGGCCCAGCTGCAGTACTTGCAGCCGATGCACTTGTCGTAGTCGACCAGCACGATGCCGTCCTCCGCCCGTTTGTAGCTGGCGCCGGTCGGACACACCGGCACACAGGGCGGCTCCTCGCAGTGCAGGCAGCTCTTGGGGAAGTGGATCGTCTCCGTCTCGGGGAAGCTGCCGGCCTCGTAGGTCTGCACGCGGTTGAAGAACGTGCCGGTGGGGCCGGCGCCATAGGCGTTGAGGTCGGTCAGGGGGCCGGCGGCGCCGGCGGAGTTCCACTCCTTGCACGAGGTCACGCAGGCATGGCAGCCGACGCACACGTTCAGGTCGATGACCAGCGCGAGCTGCCGGGCGAGGGTCTTTTCGTTGTCGTCGGGGTTCATTGCTTCTGCTCCGCCGCGGTGTGGTCCGCGCCGTCGGCCGGGCGGATGCGCACGCGCACGTCGTACCAGCCCGCCTGCCCGGTCACCGGGTCGGAATTGCTGATGCGGCCTTCGCCGAAGGGGAGCTCCTCCGTGATCAGGTGGTTGAGCAGGAAGCCCTTGCGCGATTCGTCGGCGGCGGGCGCCAGGCCCCAGGCGCCGCTGGCCTTGCCGATGGCGTTCCACGTCCACACCGTGCCGGGTTCCACGGCCTCGCTGTAACGCACCATGCAGCGCACGCGGCCCCAGCGGCTTTCCACCCAGCACCAGCCGCCGTCGGCGACGCCCGCGGCCCGCGCGGTGGCCGGATTCACGTGCAGGTAGTTGTGGCTGTGGATCTGGCGCAGCCAGGCGTTCTGCGAATCCCAGGAGTGGTACATCGCCATCGGCCGCTGGGTGATCGCCGCGAGCGGGTAGGCCTCGGCGTCGGTGCAGGCGTCCTCCAGCGGGCGGTACCAGAAGGGCAGCGGATCGAAGTACTCCGCGATGCGCGCGCGCAGCGCCTCCGGCGGCTGCCGCCCCGAGGTCTTGCCCTGGGCGGCGAGCCGGAAGGTCTGGAGCGTGTCCGAATAGATGGCGAGCTGCACCGGGTCGTTCCTCTGGCGCCAGCCCTTCTCCATCGCGAAGTCGAGGTAGGGCCGGTTCCAGTTGCGCATGAACTGCTGGTCCTCGGGCATGTGGTACTGGAAGACGCAGTTGTTCTGCGCGTACATCTCCCACTGCTTCGGGTTCGGCTCGCCGCGCAGGTGCTGCGTGCCGTCCTTGCCGCGCCAGCCCATGAGGAAGCCGATGCCCGGCTGCGGCTGGAAGTTGACGATGAAGTCGGGGTAGTCCTTGAACTTGCGCGAGCCGTCCTCCTTCGTGAAGGCGGGAAACTTCAGGCGCGAGGCCAGCTCGATCAGCACCTCCTGGAAGGGCTTGCACTGGCCCGTGGGCTCCACCACCGGCACGCGCACGGAATCCACCGGCCCGTCGAACTCCGAGATGGGCCGGTCCAGCATGCTCATGACGTCGTGCCGTTCCAGGTAGGTCGTGTCGGGCAGCACCAGGTCCGCGAAGGCGACCATCTCGCTCTGGAAGGCGTCGCAGACGACCAGGAAGGGGATCTTGAACTCGCCGCCCTCGTCCTTCGCGTTGAGCATCTCGCGCACAGCCGTCGTGTTCATGGTGGAGTTCCACGCCATGTTGGCCATGAAGATCAGCAGCGTGTCGATGCGGTAGGGGTCCCCGCGCGTGGCGTTGGTGATCACGTTCTGCATCAGGCCGTGCGCCGAGAGCGGGTGCTCCCAGGAGAAGGCGTGGTCGATGCGGATCGGGCTGCCGTCGGCGTGCACCGCCAGTTCTTCCGGCGAGGCCGGGAAGCCGAGCGGCGCCGCGTTGAGCGGCGTGTTCGGCTTCACCATGGCCGGGTCGTTGAAGGCCCGGTAGTTCGGCACGATGTGGCGCGGGTAAGGCGCCTTGTGGCGGAAGCCCCCGGGCGCGTCGATCGTGCCCAGCACGCTCATGAGGACGGCCAGCGCCCGCACCGTCTGGAATCCGTTGGAATGCGCCGCCAGGCCGCGCATCGCGTGGAAGGCGACCGGCCGCGCCTGCGTGGTCGGATGGCGCTTGCCCCAGGCATCCGTCCAGGGAACAGGAATCTCGAAGGCCTGGCGCAGCGCCGTGTCGCCCAGCTCGTGCGCGAGCTGGCGGATGCGGCCGGCGGGAATGCCCGTGATCGACTCGGCCCACTCGGGCGTGCAGGACGCGACACGCTCGCGCAGCAGCTGGAAGGCGGGGGCGACCCGCGTGCCGTCCGGCAGCGTGTAGTGGCCCTCGAGCGCCAGATCGCGACCGTCTTCCACGCCCTCGGGGTAGGCATGCACCACGGTCCCGCTCGCGAGGTCCCAGGCCAGCTTGTTGTGCGGATGGCGGCCGTTGCCCGGAGGGCCCGCGGCCGGGTCGAAGGCGAACAGGCCTTCGCGCTCGCCCTCGTCCAGCACGACGAGCTGCGGCGCGTTGGTGAAGCGTTGCAGGAAGGGCCGGTCGACCAGGTCCGTGCGGACCAGTTCGTGCAGCAGCGCCATGAACAGCGCGCCGTCGGTGCCGGGGCGGATCGGGATCCATTCGTCCGCAATCGCCGAATAGCCGGTGCGCACCGGGTTGATCGAGATGAAGCGGCCGCCCGCGCGCTTGAACTTGCCGAGCGCCATCTTCATCGGGTTGCTGTGGTGGTCCTCCGCCGTGCCGATCATCACGAACAGCTTCGCGCGATCGAGGTCCGGGCCGCCGAACTCCCAGAAGCTGCCGCCCACGGTGTAGATCATCCCGGCGGCCATGTTCACCGAGCAGAAGCCGCCGTGCGCCGCGTAGTTGGGCGTGCCGAACTGGCGCGCGAACAGGCCGGTGAGCGCCTGCATCTGGTCCCGGCCGGTGAACAGCGCGAACTTCCTGGGATCGGTGGCGCGCAGGTGCGCGAGCCGCTCCGTGAGGATGTCGAACGCGCGCTCCCACGAGATGGGCTCGAATTCGCCGGCCCCGCGGTCCGCGCCCGGCTTGCGCAGCAGCGGCTGCGTCAGGCGCGCCGGCGAGTTCTGCTTCATCACCCCCGAGCTGCCCTTGGCGCAGATCACGCCCTGGTTCAGCGGATGCTCGGGGTTGCCGTCGATGTAGCGGACCTCGCCCTCGCGCAGGTGCACGCGGATGCCGCAGCGGCAGGCGCACATGTAGCAGGTGGTGGTCTTCACCTCCGTGCGGGCCGTGTGGGTGGCCGTGGGGTCGTGCAGGGGCGCGCGCGCGAGGAACTTGAACATCGCGGGGATGCTAGGACGCCCTCCTCGAACTGCTAAACGGGAAATTAAGATATAACCAATCAGGAATATCGATCAATGGACCCAGGAAGCCCCGCCGGGCGCGTTCGCCTCACGATCCGGCAGCTGGAAGTCTTCAGCGCCGTCGCGCGCGGAGGCTCCACCCGCGCCGCCGCCGACCAGGTGGCCCGCTCGCAATCCGCCGCCAGCACCGCCCTCGCCGAACTCGAGGCCACCCTCGGCGTGCAACTGTTCGACCGGGCCGGCAAGCGCCTGGTGCTGAACGAGAACGGGCGCGCCCTGCTGCCGCACGCCGCGGCCATCGTGGAGCAGGCGATCGAGACGCAGGCGCTGTTCTCCGAGGCGCACATGGCGCCGCTGCGGCTCGCCTCCAGCTACACCATCGGCGAGTACCTGCTGCCCGACATCCTCGCCGGCTGGAAGGTCGCGCATCCGCGCAGCCAGGTCCAGCTGCGCATCACCAACACGCAGCAGGTCTTCGAGGCCGTCGCGGCCTTCTCGGCGGACGTTGGTTTCATCGAGGGCGAGCACTCGCACCCGGACCTGACGGTGCGCAGGTGGCGCAGCGACTCCATGGCGATCGTGGCGGCTCCCGGGCATCCGCTGGCCGGCACGGCCACTGCGATCGAGCAGCTCGCGCAAGCCTCCTGGATCCTGCGCGAAAGCGGCTCCGGCACGCGCGAGGCCGCGGACCGCTGGCTGATCCCGCACCTGCGGGAACTGAAGGTGGACCTGGAGCTCGGGAGCAACGAGGCCGTCAAGCGCGCGGTGGCGCTGGGGCTGGGCCTGGGATGCCTGTCACGGCATGCGGTGGCCGACGCGATCCGGCAGGGCTGGCTGGTCGAAGTGCAGGCGCCCCTGCCGGCGCAGGAGCGCGCGCTGTCCATCGTCGTGCACCGCGCGAAGCGGCTGGGAAGCGTGTCGCAGGTGTTCCTTCAACATTGCATTGCATGAAACGACCCGACTGGCAGCAAAGCGGGAACGAACCCGACTACCGATTCACCCTCGCGAACGAGCGCACCTTCCTCGCCTGGATCCGCACCGCCCTGGCGGTGCTCGCGGGCGGCGTGTTGCTGGACCAGTTCGCGGACCACATCCGGCCGCGCGGGCTGCTGGTCGGCGTCGCCCTCGCGCTCATCCTGCTCTCTGCGGTGCTGGCCGCCAGCGCCTACCACCGCTGGAAGGGCAACGAGATCGCGATGCGGCATGCGCGGCCGCTCCCTGCCACGGGCGCGACGGTGCTGCTCGCGACGATGGTCGGCTGCGTGGCCGTCGTGCTCGCGGTGAGCCTGATGTTCAGCCTGAAGTGAAGCGCGATCCCGGACTGCAGCCCGAGCGCACCGCGCTCGCCTGGGGACGCACCGCGCTGGCGATGTTCGTCAACGGCGCGCTGCTGGCGCGCGCGGCGGCGCAGGCGGACTCGGCGGGTCTGTGGACGGTGGCCGGGCTGGTGGTGCTGGCCTCGGTCATCCTGTTCCTCGTGGGCGACCGCCGCCAGCGCATGCTGATGCTGGAATCGGCGCCCAGGGCACCGCATGCGGGCTTCGCGTTCCTGCTCGTGGGGGCGGTGTGGGTGGCTTGCGCGGCGGCGGTGGTGAGCGTGCTGGCGTGAGCTCGCGCATCACGCCACAATAGGTTCCCCATGCAATTGCAGTTCATCGGCAGCGGTGACGCCTTCGGCAGCGGAGGACGGCTCAACACCTGCTTCCATGTACGGGGCGAGAAGGCGAACTTCCTCATCGACTGCGGTGCGTCTTCGCTGATCGGCCTGAAGGCGCGCGAGGTGGACCGCAACGCGATCCAGTCCATCTTCTTCACCCACTTCCACGCGGACCACTTCGGCGGCATCCCGTTCTTCATGCTCGACGCGCAGTTCTTCTCGCGTCGCAGCGCCCCCTTGACGCTCGTCGGTCCGCGCGGCCTGCGCGAGTGGTACGAGCGGGTGATGGAGACGGCGTTCCCGGGCTCCTCGAAGACCGCACCGAAGTTCGCGCTGGAGCTGCTGGAGCTGCAAGCGGGCGAGGAAGCCGAGGTGAACGGCGTGAACGTGCGCGCGTTCCAGGCGCATCACGGCAACGTGGGCGGCCCCTTCTTCTCGTACCGGATCACGGCCGAAGGGCGTTCGCTCGCCTACACGGGCGACACGGAATGGACGGACGCGCTGCTGGACGCGGCACGCGACGTCGATCTGTTCGTCGCGGAAGCCTACTTCCACGACAAGAAGATCAAGCTGCACCTGGACCTGGCCACGCTCGTGAAGCACCTGCCCGCCATCCGGCCCAGGCGGCTGGTGCTCACGCACATGAGCGACGACATGCTGGCGCGCACGAAGGAGTTGCCGTACGAGACAGCGAGCGACGGCCTGGTCGTGGAGTTCTAGGTCGTAGCATCGACCGTGTCGCCGCAGGCCCGGCGCGAAACGCGTTCATCCGAAGCCCTTGGACTCGCTTCCGAGCTGGGCACCGAGACGGCCAGAGAGCTCGGCCGCCGCGCCACGCAACGCGTCGCGCACCCGCTCCTGCGTCTGCGATGTCGACTTGCCGATCGACACGACGGTGAGCGCGGCCACCAAGGTATCCGGATAGCGGAACACGGGCGCGGCACTGGCGGTGATGCCCTCCAGCACGCCGCTGCGTACGGAAGCCACGCCGTCGCGGCGGACTCGCTCGAGCCGCTTCTCCACGTCCTCTTCCGTGTGCAGGCCGAGGGCGGCAAGAGCCTCCGCGTTCACCTGGAGTTCCCGCGCGATGTACTTTCGCGTGAGCGCCGGTGAAAGCCAGGCCGCATAGACCTGTCCCGTCGACGAGTTCAACAGCGGCAGGCGCGCGCCGATCCGCACCCTGACCGACAGCGCACTGCCGTTTTCCTCCACCCGGATCACCGCCGGAGCGCCCTCGTCCCACACGGACAGGACGATGTTTTCCTGGAGTTCGTCCCGCAAGGACGCCATGACCGCACCGGCTTCGCGCACGGCGTCCTGCCTGCGCAGGGCGGCCAGGCCGAGCGCCCTGGAGAGCGGTCCGAGATTGAAGTGGCCCGTGAAGGCGTCGCGCTCGAGCAGGCCTGCGCGCATGAAGCTCGTGAGATAGCGGTGCGCCTTGCTGGGCGCCATCTCCGCGCCTGCCGCCAGTGCCGTCAGCGCCATGCCGCCGTCCGCCTTCGCCAGGACGGCCAGCAGCGAGGCTCCCACCTCCACGGACTGGACCCCGTTGCGCGCGGCGGCATCGGACGTTTCGACCTTCTTGCTGCTCGCCGTGATCCTGCGCTTTGCGCCGCTCGTGTCCTGCTTTTTCATCTCGCCGTCCTCACCGTTGACCCGCGATTCTTGCCGCTGCGCCCCTTCCCCCACGCGCCGCGGCTTCTGGACAGCAACCATATCTCCATCCAGGTTTTTACGATAGGCGGAACTCATTTACGTTATGGTGAAACCACTTCATTGACCTGCGTCAACACATCGCAAAGCGAGGGAACCAGTGAGCGCCGCACCCCAGAAGACCGCCTACGGCCGCCCCAAGGGCTCGTTCGATCCGGATCTCGTGCAGACCGGCGCGGGCACTCCGGGTGGCGAATTCCTGCGCCGCTACTGGCACCCGGTGGGTCTCTCGAAGGAACTCGGCCCGCGTCCGAGGAAAGTGAAGGTGCTGGGTGAGGACCTGGTCCTCTTTCGCGATGGCAGCGGACGCGCGGGGCTCATCACCCCGCGCTGCGTGCACCGCGGCGCGCCGATGGAGTACGGCAAGGTGGAGAGCGCCGGCATCCGCTGCGCGTATCACGGCTGGCTCTTCGACGTCACCGGGAAGTGCCTGGACCAGCCTTGCGAACCCGAGGGGGGCCGCCGATTCAGGGACAAGGTGCAGCAGCCCTGGTATCCCGTGGAGGAGCGGTACGGACTGGTGTTCGCGTACCTGGGTCCTCCAGAGCGTCAGCCCACGCTGCCTCGCTACGCGGCATTCGAGAACCTCGGGCCGGACGAGAAGATCGTGGCGGACGACTCGACCTACACCGTCGGCGGCGACGACACGGTTTCCGAGATTCCCTGGGCCTGGATGCAGGACTGGGAAAACACGATGGATCCGCATCACGTGTCGATCCTGCACACCGCCTTCAGCGGAGCCCAGTTCGCCCCGCAGATGGCGGTGACACCGGAAATCACCTGGGAGTACACCGCGGCCGGGATGCGGTACCTCTCGAAACGGGTGTTGGACGGCCGGGAGGTCACCCGCGTCACGCAGGTGCTCCTGCCGAACATCCGCAGCGTGCCGAACATCGACCTGTCGCCCGGCGCGGCGGAAAGCATGGGATGGCTGGTCCCGATGGACGACCACAGGCACCGCGCCTTCCACATCACCCGGGTGCCCAGCGATTTCGAGGGCGTCCCCACGGTGACCGCGCCCATCTGGCCCGACAACAAGAAGTGGTCGCAGATGACCGAAGAGGAGCACTGGATCACGCCCGGTGACTGGGAGATCCAGGCGGGCCTGGGAGAGGACGGCATCACGCTCCACAGCGAGGAGCGGCTCGCGACGAGCGACCGGGGCGTCGTCATGTTGCGCCGGCTGCTCAAGCAGCAGATCCGCCTCGTGCAGGAGGGAGGGGACCCGGCGGGCGTGACCTTCGACCCGGGCGCGCCGCCGGTGGATGTCGGCGCCGGGAACTTCTACAGCGGCACGACGGAAAGCACCCGTACCGGCCTGGAGACGGCGAACTAGGAGACAACCATGGAAAAGAGAGCACTTCTTCGGGCCGCATCGTCGCTCGTCCTTCTGGGAACGACGGGGGTGTCGTTCGCCCAGGCCAAGCCCTTCAAGGTGGGTTTGATCCTGCCCCTCACGGGGCCGCTGAAATCCCCGGTGGGACGGCAGATCGAGGCGGGCGCGCGCCTGTGGATCGCACAACACGGCGAGAACGTCGCCGGCCGGAAGGTGGAACTGGTGGTACGGGACGACGCCAGCCAACCAGACATGAGCCGCCGCGTTGCGCAGGAACTGGTCGTGAACGAACAGGTAGATGCCCTCGCCGGCTTTGCGCTGACTCCTTCGGCCCTTGCGGTCGCTCCCATCGCCACGCAGGCGAAGGTGCCGCAGATCGTCATGTGCGCCGCCGCTTCCGGCATCACCGAAGCGTCACCCTACGTCGTGCGCACCAGCTTCACGCTGCCGCAGGTCTCGGTGGCGCTCGCCGACTGGGCTCCGAAGAACGGGATCAAGACGGTGGTCAGCCTCGTCAGCGACTACGGCCCGGGCGTGGACGCGGAAAAGTTCTTCAAGGAGCGCTTCACGGAGCATGGCGGAAAGATCCTCGATGCCGTTCGCGTGCCGCTTCGGGGCCCGGATTTCGCACCCTTCCTGCAGCGGGTGCGCGACATGAAACCCGACGCCCTGTTCGTGTTCGTGCCTTCCGGCGCGGGCACGGCCCTGCTGAAGCAGTTCCTCGAACGCGGCATGGACAAGACCGGTATCCGCCTGATCGCCACGGGCGACGTGACGGACGACGACCAGGTCAACGACATGGGCGAAGGCGCACTCGGCGTCATCACGTCGTATCACTACTCCACCGACCATCCGTCGGCGGCGAACAGGACCTTCACCGAGCAGTTCCGCAAGGCCAACAATGGACTGCGCCCGAACGCGATGGCCGTCAGCGCCTATGACGGAATGCGGGTGATCTACGAGGCGCTGAAGAAGACGCAGGGGAAGGGCAACGGCGAACAGCTCGTGGCCGCCATGAAGGGGCAGGTCTTTGAAAGCCCGCGCGGCCCGGTGGCCATCGACCCGCAGACGCGCGACATCGTGCAGGACATCTACCTGCGCCGGGTGGAGCGCAAGAACGGCGAGCTCTACAACGTGGAGTTCGACGTCATCAAGGAAATGAAGGATCCCGGCAAGGCAAGGTGACGAGCCGGGGATCCTTCGGGCGTCCTCAGCGCGGCGTCAGGTGCGCCGCCTGCGCGACGCGCGACCAGCGCGCGATGTCGCCCGCGATGCGCTTCGCCAGACCGGCCGAATCGGTGTTGCCCGGCTCCAGGCCCAGCGCATGCATGCGCTCGACCGTCGCCTTGTCCTTGAGGATGTCGCCGACGGCGGCACGCAGTTTCGCCAGCACCGGCTCCGGCGTGCCCTTGGGCGCCATCAGCGCCGTCCAGATCGGGGTGTCGTAGCCGGCGTAGCCGGATTCGGCGATCGTGGGCACGTCCGGCAGCGCAGCCGAGCGCGTGGCGGTCGTCACGGCGAGCGCCTTCAGCTTGCCGCCCTTGATGTGCGGGATGACGGCAGGGGCGTCCAGCACGCCCACCTGGATCTCGCCGCCCAGCAGCGCGGTGACCACGGGGCCGGAGCCGCGGTACTGGATGTGGTTGAACTTCACGCCCGCCGCCTCGGTGAGGGTCTCGGCGACCAGCACGAACGAGGTCGTCGGCGTGCCGTTGTCCAGCCGGCCGTCCTTGTGGGTCTTGGAGTACTGCACCAGCTCGCCGAAGTTCTTCACGGGCAGCGAGGCCGGCACCGTGACCACCAGCGGGAAGGTGGCGAGCAGCGCGATCGGCTCGTAGTCCTTCACCGGGTCGTACGACAGGCTCTTCATGAGGACCGGGTTGGTGGTCATGCCGCCGCTGGAGGAGACCAGCAGGGTGTAGCCGTCCGGGTTGGAGCGCGCCACGAACTCGTTGCCGATGGCCGAGGCGGCGCCGGGCTTGTTCTCCACGATGAAGCCCTGGTGCAGCCGCTCCTGCAGCCCCGCGGCGAGCAGCCGCGCGAGGATGTCGTTGGTGCCGCCGGGGGCGAAGCCCACGACGATCTTGACCGGCTTGTCCGGATACGACTGCGCGGCGGCCGGTGCCACGTGCAGGGCCATCGCGGCCGCGGCGACCACGGTGCCGGCGGACAGGGCGCGCAGCACGCGGCGGCGCAGGAAGGAAGGCGAACGGGGCATGCGGATGTCTCCTGGATCGGATGAGTGAAGCTGGGATCCGGGTGTCCGGCCAGCGGATTGCAAGTCCATTTTATGGACAGACTTTGATCCAGGTCAAACTGCGGCAGACCCTAGTCCGCACCGCGGACAGGTCAGCCGGCCACCGCGCCCGAGCCGAAGCCCAGCGCCTCGGAGAGCTTCACCGCCTCCTCCAGCAGCAGGTTCGCGACTTCCTTCTGCCGCTTCGCGTCCAGCCGCACCTCCGGCCCGAACACGCCCATCGAACCCGCGACGGTGCCGTGGAGATCGAAGAACGGCACCGCGATGCCCACGGCTCCGGAGATGAGTTCGCTGTGGCTGGTGGAATAGCCGCGCTTGCGCGTGACGGCCAGTTCGGCCTCCAGGTCCTTGAGGTCGATGCCCGTCCCCTGCAAGTAGCTGCGCAGTTCCGCCGCACCGGGCTCCATGTAGGCCAGGATGGCCCGCCCGGATGCGCCCAGGGCAATCCGCTCGGTATAGCCGACGCCCCGCTTGAAGTTGAGCGGCTGCGGGCTGGGCAGCTCGGCAACGCACAGGCGCAGGTTGCCTTGCGGCACGAACAGCGCCACGGTCTCGCGCGTCTGCTCCCACACCCTGCGCAGGATGGGCGCGGCGAGGCTGCCGAGGTCCTGCGTGGCGCTCCACACGTGCGCCAGCCGCGCGACGGACGGGCCGAGCCGGAAGCGCTGCGGCTCCCCCACGGAGACCAGGAAGCCGTGTTCCTGCAGGGTGTAGATCAGCCGGTACAGCGTCGGCCGCGACAGGCCGACGCGCTTGAGCAGTTCGCCAGCCGACAGCTCCGCGCCCTCGGCCGTGAAGGCCAGCAGGATGTCCAGCGCGCGGCCCACGGCGCGCACGTTCTCGTTCTTCTCGGTGTTGTTCATTCGGTGCTTCCTCCCCGTCGCGTCGGCCGATTATGTCCGCTGCGCGGACACCTTGACCGGGATCAAATAATGTCCATAGAATGGATTTCATGTCCAACAAGCGGACTCACAGGAGGACCGGGTGACCCATCCCACCATTCCCGTCACGCTGCTCTTCGCCGATGGCGCCTGCCACCGGCTGGCCGTGCCCCAGGGCGGCAAGCTGGTCGAGGCGGCCGCGGAGGCCGGCCTGACGCTGCTGACGGACTGCTCCAACGGCCAGTGCGGCACCTGCACGGGCCAGCTCGTGTCCGGCAGCGTCGAACTGGACGACTACGACCGCGCCGTGCTGCCCGACGACGACCGCGCCGCCGGCGCCGTGCTGCCCTGCGTCTGCCGCGTGCACGGCCCCTGCGCGATCGAACTGCCCTACGACGCCAGCGAAGCGCTGGGCGAGGAGCCGGCGCCGATCGCCGCCAGCGTGACGGCCGTGGAACAGGTCGCGAGCGAGACCGTGCGGCTGGAATTGAGCGTGGCGCAGGCCGTCGCCTTCGAGCCGGGCCAGTACGTGCGCATCACGCCGGCCGGCGCGGACTTCCACCGCTCGTATTCGATGGCCAACGTGCCCGGCACGGACCGCCTGCAGTTCTTCATCCGCCTGGTGCCGGGCGGCGCGTTTTCCGACTGGCTCGCCCGTGCCAAGGCAGGCGATCCCGTGGAACTCAGCACGCCGCACGGCACCTTCTTCCTGCGCCAGGAGGACCGCCCTCGCCTGTTCGTCGCCGGCGGCACCGGCGTGGCGCCCTTCCTGTCGATGCTGCGCGCCATGGCGGCGCGGCCGGCGCCGCAGCGCACCACCTTGCTGATCGGCGCGCGCACGCCGGGCCACCTGTTCGCGCTCGACGAACTGAAGCAGCTGGGCGAGCAGCTGCAGGGCATGGACCTGCAGATCGCCGTCGAACAGGACGCCCAGCCCGGATGCCACGCCGGCTACGCCACCGACCTGATCCCGCAACTCGGGCTGGACCCGTCCACCCGCGTGTACCTGTGCGGCCCGCCGCCGATGGTGGAGGCCGGACGCCGCGCCGCCGAGGCCGCCGGCCTGGCGCGCGCCGACGTGCTGTGCGAACGCTTCGCCTGACGCCCTCCTGATCCAAGAGAGACAAGCATGATCCCGATCACCACCGAATCCCGCTACAACGCGCTCGTCAAGCTGCGCGAAGGCAAGATCAGCCGCGAGATCTTCTCCGACAAGGAGATCTTCGAGGAGGAACTCGAGAAGGTCTTCACCCGCGCCTGGCTGTTCGTCGGCCACGAGAGCCAGGTGCCGAATCCCGGCGACTTCTTCACCTCGCGCATGGGCGCCGAGTCCGTGATCCTGGCGCGCGACAAGAAGAAGAAGGTCCACGTGTTCCTGAACTCGTGCCGCCACCGCGGCATGAAGGTCTGCCAGTACGACCACGGCAACACGCAGCTCTTCACCTGCCCGTACCACAGCTGGAGCTACACCACCGACGGAAAGCTGTTCGGCGTGCCGCAGTTCAAGCAGCTGTACGAAGGCTGCATGGAGAAGGAGGAGTGGTCGCTGATCGAGCCGCCGAAGATGGAGGTGTACAAGGGCACCGTCTGGGCGAGCTGGGACAAGGACGCGCCCGACCTCCTGACCTACCTCGGCGACGCGAAGGTGCACCTGGACCTCGCGCTCGACTGCCGCGACGGCCGCGAAGGCGGATCGGAAGTGCTGTTCGGCGTGCACAAGTGGATCATCCCGTGCAACTGGAAGTTCGCCGCCGAGAACTTCCTGGGCGACACCTACCACAACGTCAGCCACCGCTCGGTGGACCTGATCGGCATCGGCCCGAGCGCCGAGGCCGGCGTGAAGGGCCGCCGCGACAACGAGATGGAGAAGGCGCAGCACGTCTGGGCCAACTTCCCCGCCGGCCACGGCGTGCACAGCGCGATCATGCCGCAGGACTGGGAGTTCCTGAACACGTACCAGAACGACCCGGTCGTCGCGGAGTACTTCCGCGAGGCGCACGCCAAGCGCAAGGAGCGCCTGGGCGCGGAGAAGCACCGCCTGATCCCCTTCGTAGGCACGATCTATCCCAACGTGTCCTTCCACGGCAACCAGCCGCGCAACCTGTGCGTGTGGCATCCGCACGGACCCGAGTCGACCGAGGCGTGGCGCTTCTTCCTGGTGGACGCGGACGCGCCGCAGGAGGTGAAGGATTTCCTGCGCACCTACTACATGCGCTACTCCGGCCCTGCCGGCATGACCGAGCAGGACGACATGGAGAACTGGAACTACGCCACGGCCGGCAGCCGGGGTGTCGTCGCGCGCCGCTACCCCTTCAACTACCAGCAGTCGCTCGGCAAGGTGACCACGAGCGGACCGGTGGCCGGCAACGTGAGCCTGCAGGTGAGCGAGGAGAACCCGCGGCAGTTCTACCGCCGCTGGCGCGACTACATGAACGGCGCCGACTGGGACACGCTGCTGGGCCGCAAGGACCGCGAGCCGGCGAGCTTCGTCGAGTAAGGCCATGTCCGTCGTCATCGTCACCGGCGGCACCTTCGGCCTCGGCCAGTCCATCACGGTGGAACTCGCGCGCCGCGGCCACCAGGTGGTGGCCTTCGGGCTCGCGCAGCCGCAGGTCTCCAGCACGGCGCAGGGCCTCGAGTCCGTGCGGCAAGAGCTCGAGCGCGCCGGCTGCCAGGCCGACGTGCTGGAAGCGGACGTCTCGAACGCCGCCGACGTGCAGCGCGTGGTGGACCACGCGGTGGGGCGCTACGGCGCCATCCACGGGCTCGTCAACAACGCCGCGATCGGCCCGCTCGGCACGGTGCTCACCACCGAGGAACCGGTGTTCGCGAAGGTGCTGGACGTGAACGTGAAGGGCACCTACCTCATGAGCCGCGCCGCCATTCCCCACATGGTGCGGGCCGGCGGCGGCTCCATCGTGAACATCGGCTCCGGCGCCGGCTACGGCAAGGCCGGCATGGCCGCCTACGCCGCCAGCAAGGGCGCGATCGTCGCGCTCACGATGGCGATGGCCTACGACCACTTCCACGACCACGTGCGCGTGAACGTCGCCATTCCCGGCGGCGGTGCCATCGTCTCCGGCATGAGCGTGGGGCGCTTCGGCGGCGACGTCGACGCCTTCCTGCGCAAGCCCGCGCCCGGCACGGCGGCGGGACGGCCGGCCACCGGCCGCGACCTGGCCAACGCCGTCGCCTTCCTGCTGTCGGACGACGCGGCCACGATCTCGGGCACCGTGCTCGACGTCGGCTGCTTCGCGCACCAGGGCGGCCCGGTGCCGCCCAAGCCTTGACCCATCCAGGAGAGAACACCATGTCCGAAACCGCAGAAGCCACGGCGCCCGCCGCCGCAGCCCGCCTGCCGCGCGATGCCCGTTACTACGACACCAAGCGCGAGATCGAGGAATTCCTCTACGACGAAGCCAACCTGCTGGACGAGCGCCGCTTCGAGGAATGGCTGGCCACGCTCGCCGACGACCTGCGCTACTTCATGCCCATGGAATACAACGTGAAGTTCGGCGAGCACGCGCAGCGCGAACTCACGCGCCGCGAAGAGCAGATGAGCTGGTTCAACGAAGGCAAGTGGTCGATCGGCAAGCGGGTCGAGCAGATCCTGACCGGGGTGCACTGGGCGGAGGAGCCGCTGTCGCGCGTGTGCCGCATGGTCAGCAACGTGCAGCTGAAGGCCATCGAGACCAACGCCGCGGGCGAGGAGGAAGTGGACGTGACCAGCCGCTTCCTGATCTACCAGAACCGCTGCGAATACGAGCAGTACTTCTTCGTCGGCGACCGCTTCGACCGCGTGCGCCGCACGGCGGAGGGCTGGAAGCTCGCGCGACGGGAGATCCGGATCCACCAGAACGTGCTGCTGGCGAAGAACCTCACCGTCTTTTTCTAGGACGTCGCCGCGACGATCATTTCTCCCCCACCCTGCGAACCACGGCATCCCAGTAGCCGAGGTCGTGGTTCACCGCCGCGGCGAACTCGGCCGAGGGCAGGCCCGTGGGCGTCAGGGACATGCCGCGCAGGCGCGCGACCACATCCGGCATCTTCAGCACCTTGGCGACGTCGGTGGCGATCCTGTCCACCACCGCCTGGGGGGTGCCGGCCGGCGCGAAGAGCCCGAACCAGCCCACCACGTCCAGCTGCGGAAAGCCCATTTCCCTGAAGCTCGGCACGTCCGGCAGCAACGGAGAACGCGGCCCCGCGACCCCCAGCGCGCGCACGGTGCCCGCCGCGATGTGCGGAGCGGCGGCCGCGATGGTGGCGAAGCCGCCCGAGACCTGGCCTCCCCGGATGTCGTTCAGCAAGGGGCCGTCGCCTTTCTGCGGCACGTGCACCATGTCCAGTCCCGCGGCTTCGTTGAAGGTCGCGCCGAGCAGGTGCAGTGTCTGGTTCACCCCCGCCGACCCGTAGGAGTGCTTCTTCGGCTCCCGCTTCACGAGCGCGATGAACTCGGCCAAGGTCTTCGCGGGCAGCTTCGGATTGACGATGAAGACCGCGACGGCGTCCGTCACCTGCATCACCGGCTTGAAATCCCTCAGCGGGTCGTAGGCCGCGTGGGCGGCGGCCGGGCCCACGACGTTCTGCACCATCGCGGAATTGGTGAGCAGGAGCGTGTAGCCGTCGGGCGGCGCCGCCTTGACGCGCTGCGCCCCGACGAGGCCGGCCGCGCCGGCGCGGTTGTCGACCAGCACGGGCTGGCCCCAGCTCGCCGAGAGCTTCTCGGCGGAGATGCGGGCGACCGCGTCGAGCGAGCCGCCGGCGGGAAAAGGAACGACGATGGTGACGGGCCTCGAGGGAAAGCCCGTCTGCGCCGAAGCAGCCGGCACGGCCGCGGCGGCGAACAGGAGCACCGCGCTCCAGCGCGCCAGCAGGGAAACGAATGCGTGGCCGGACGGGGCGATGCGCTGGCCCGACGCCGGCTGCGCCAGGCGATCCATCCAGGTGTTCATGAGGAGCCTTTCGTTGCTTTGAGAAGTTGCTCGTCGTGGAGCTTGCGCTCGTGGGAGAAACGGTGCTGGATGCGATCACCCAGCGCGTGGAAGCGACCGCGGGAATTGACGAGGGGCGGTTCGTCGGTGCGCACCAGTTTGACCACCTCGCCGACGAAGATGGAATGGTCGCCGCCGTCGTATCGGGCCCAGGTCCGGCAGGCGAAGAAACCCAGCGACTCGCGGAGCACCGGCCATTCGCCCTCCCAGCAATACTCCGGCGTCAGGGACACACCGAGCAGGCGACCGGCGAAGTAATCGGCCAGGTGGCCCTGCGACGCCTTCAGCAGGTTGATCGTGTAGAGGTTGGCCTTCTCCATGTAGGCATGCGCACGTGCTGCCTTGGCCACGTTGATCGAAACGAGCTGGGGCTTGTGCGACACCGACGCAAACGAGCCTGCCGTCATGCCGTGCATCCCGCGGTCGTCGCCCGTCGGGACGGTGATGACGGTGATGCCCGTCGTGAACGTGCGGATGGCCTTGCGAAATTCCTCAGCATCGAGCACTGCCGCTCTCCTTCGGTGAAGCCAGACGTGACGAATGGTGGCTTGGCACGGCGAGCCGGACAAGCCGCAGCTGGCGCAACGCTTTGTTCCGGAAACGGAGCTTCGGGGCCGGCATGGTCGGCGCGCAGCACGTCGCCTAGGCTGCGCCAGCCGCAGCCCGCATCGTCTCCTGCAGGTGCCGCGCCAGGCCGGAGAGGAACAACCTGCCGGCCAGGGTGAGCGATCGACGCGAGGGATAGAGCGCGTAGAGGGTGACGGGAGGGGGAGACCACCCGGGCAGCGGCTGCACCAGCGTCCCCGCCGCGAGGTCGCGCTCGCAGACCGACAGCGGCAGGCGTGCCAGGCCCAACCCGGCCAGCGCTGCCTGGTGGATGACGGCGAGGCTGGAGGCCGAAAAGCGCGGGCAGACGTTCAATGTCGCGGGTTCCCCCCGCGCGCCCTCCAGCGGCCACTTCGCGGCGAAGCCATCCGCCGACCAGCCGATGCCCCACCTGCCCTCGAGGTCACGCGGATGGGAGACCTGCCCCAACGTGGCCGCCAGGCCGGGCGAAGAAACGAGGCAGAACTCCGCCGTGACCAGCTTCTGCCGCACCAGGTCGCAGTCGGCCAGGTGGTCCGCCTGTCCGGGGTGGATGCTCAGGTCGTGATGATCGATCCTGGGGTCGAAGGTACCGCTCGATGTCTCCAGGCAGACCTTCACATCGGGATTTGCCGTGCCGAAGCTGACCGCGAATGCGCCGACCAGGCGTTCCGTGATCAGTGCCGGGCAGGAGACCCGCAGCGCACCCGCGGGACGCTGGGTGCGCTCCTGCGCGATCGCATCGATCGCATCGACCTCGGCCTTGACGTTGAGGCCTCGCTCGTAGATGGCCCGCCCCGCGTCGGTTGCCGAAAAACGCCGTGAGCCGCGATTGAGGACTTCGACGCCCAGGCGCGTTTCCAGTTCGCTGATGCGCCGGCTCAGGCGCGATTTCGGAATGCCCGTCCTGCGGCTCGCCTCGGAGAAACCGCCGGCATCGATCACGGCGATCAGCAGCATCAGGTCGTCGACGGTTCCCACTTCGGCGCCCGGGCCGCGACTCAGCGAGCTCCGCCCTGCTCCGGCGCCCGGGCCTGGTGGGAGAAGCGCTTGACGCGGTGCGATCCATCGCAGAAGGGCTTCTTCTCCGAAAGCCCGCAGCGGCAGATGCTTACGACGGGCGCGGGGGGATAGGGTAACCCCGCGCCATCGAGGAGGACGGCGTCCCCGATGAGGACGAGGGGGCCATCGTCGATCAGGCGGGCCTGGGACTTCATCTCGCGGTCTCCGTGTACTTGCCGGCCGCGACCTCGGCCACGCGCATGCGTGGCGGGTCGTAGATCGTGAGGAAGCGCAGCGGCGCCCGGCCGACGTTGGCGATGCTGTGCACCACGCCGGCCGGAAGCTTGATCACCACGCCCGGTGCCGTCGCGACGCGTTCATCCCCCATGCGGACCTCGCCTTCGCCTTCCAGGAAGTAGAAGGCGTGGTTGTACGGGTCGATGTGCGTTTCCGAGCCGCCGCCCGCGTCGATCTGCACCAGGTCGACGCTGTAGGCGTCGGTGTACTCGGCCCCGATCAGGTTCAGCTGGAAGCGGAAACCGGCCGTTCCGTCACGCGACGAGGAGAGCCATTGGCGGTTGTCCGGCGTACTCATCAGATCTCGATGCATCACACGGTCCCTTCATGTTGACTGTCGGCGCAGGATAGCGGCAGGGGTCCCGACCGAACAGGCCGAAGAATGGAACGCGCCGTTCCATATTGGGGACCGCACGCACGTCCCGCCACCGCGTCAATCCAACCGCAGATCCGCCTTCTTGATCAGGTCCGACCACTTCCGGATCTCGCCTCGCACCATGGACTCGAACTGCGCCGGCGACGTGCCCATCGGCAGCAGCCCGAGGCCGGCCATGCGCCGGCGCACCTGTGGATCGTGCAAGGCGGCTGCGATGTCACGACTCAGCTGCTCCACCACCGGGCGCGGCGTGCCCGCGGGCGCCACGATGCCGAAGAAGCTTTCGACGCTCGCTCCCGGATACGACTCCGCCGCTGTCGCCAGCTGCGGAAGTTCCGGGTTCCGCTGCGGCGTCACGAGCGCGATCACCTTCAGCCTGCCCGCCTTCACCATCTCCTGGTGCGCGGACAGTGCGTCCACGATGATGTCCACGTTGCCTGCCAGCAGGTCCACCTGCGCCGGGCTGCTGCCCTTGTAGGCCACGTGCACGAGAGACGTGCCGGCGATGGTGTTGAGGAGTTCGCCGAACAGGTGGCCGGCGGTCCCGACGCCCGCGGTCGCGTAGGTCATGCGCCTGGCCTTGGCCTCGGCGACCAGCTGGCGCATGTCGTTCGCGGGAAAGTCGGAGCGCGCGAGGATCGCCTGGTGGACGACGGCCAACTGGGACACGAGCACGAAATCCTTCAAGGTGTCGTAAGGTAGCTCGCGGCGCGCGGCAGCATTGATCGCATGCGACGAGGTGACGAGACCCACCGTGTAGCCATCGGACGCTGCCTTGGCGACGGTGTTGGAACCGATCACCGTTCCGGCGCCCGGCTTGTTCTCCACCACCACCGGCTGCTTCCAGTTTTCCTGGAGCTTGGCGGCGAGGATGCGCATCAACGCGTCCGACGCGCCGCCCGGCGGGAAGGGGACGATCATGTGGACCTGCCGCGACGGGAACGCGGCCTGGCCGAACGAGGCGCCGGCGGCGAGCAGCCCCAGCACGAAGCAGATCAGGAAACGGGCGCGCATCGGGGGCCTCACCCGTCGTACCCGACGTCGCCGCCGTCGCGCAGCCAGATGCGCATGAGAAGGCGCTTGCGTTCCGGTTCCTCCGCATCGGTGAACCCGGTGCGGCGGTGGCATATCCCCAGGTTGTCGACGAACTGGATCTGCCCGCTTTCCATCGCGAACCCGAAGCTCAGCTCCCGACGCTGGAACACGCGCTTGAGCGCCGCGAGCGCGGCGGCACCGCGCTCGTCCATCGCTTCCCCGCGCATCGCATACCCGTTGACGATGGGAACCAGGCCGATGCGCGCCTTCAGGCGACCGTCGTAGGTGAAGACCGGTTCGTGGATCAGGGGGGCGTCACCCTCCGGATGCTCCTTCTGGCGGTCCGTCCAGAACGGCTCGTACAGGCGCGCCAGCAGGTCCTCGTCCTCCTGCAGCAGCCGATTGTGCGCGCTCGAGATGCTGAGGATGGAACTCTCGCCTCCGGCGAGCGCCGGCCGCACGCACAGCAGGCCGATGTAGTCAGGCTGCGTGCGGTTGTACGAATTGTCGTTGTGGAAGTTCTGTTCCATGTTGGTCTGGTCCGGCCGCACGCCCGACCCGGGAAGCGCCTTGCGTCCGGTGTCCTGCACCTTGTACATGCGCGCTCCCGCGCGGTTCTGCGCCACGGGACGGGCCAGCAGCGACGAGAGCAGCCAGTAAGCCGCGGTGAGCTCCTCCTGGCTGAACTCCTGCGCCGGAAGCCGGTCCAGGACCGCGAAGCCGGCGCCTTCGTCGAGCATGGCCTTGACCTTGCGCATGAGCGCGGCGCACTGCGCGAGCTCGAACATCGCGGGGTTCAGTTGCTCCAGCGCGATTGGCTTGCGCCGCAGGCGCCGGATCACGGCGCGGAGTTCGTCGAGCGCTTCGGGCGGGATCGTGTATCGCCATGCGACACGCGCGAGATCGCTGGCCTGCCACGCGCGGGAACTCGCGATCGGCGACCGGAGCATTCGCGGGCGAGCGGCTGAAGAATCCTGTTGCAGGAGCATGTCTTTCCTTCCGTTTCCACTACGTTGCACTGTGTGCGATTCAATCTAGCATCGGCACCTCGCACGCGTTAGTCCATGCCACGCAAACAAAACCAGTCCAATCCGCGCCCGCGCATCCCGGTGGATCCTGCTGCGCCCGGCCCGATCCGCAAGAGCGGAGGCCCGCTCTACATGCACGTGTACCGGCGGCTCGCGCAGATGATCGAGAACGGCGCGCTCCTGGAAGGCGCGCGCCTGCCGCCCTCGCGCTTCCTCGCGCGCCAGCTCGATGTCTCGCGCTGCACCGTCTCTTATGCGTACGACCTGCTCGCGGCCGACGGCTACACGATGGCGCAGGGACGCGCAGGTACCTTCGTGCGGCGAGCGGTCGCCCGCGGCACGCGGGGAACGGCGCAGAAGCTCGAGGCAACGCCTGCCAGATCGTCGTCGCACGTGCTACCCATGCTCGCGGTGGGCGTGCCGCCCATCGACCAGTTCCCGCGCAAGGTGTGGGTGAACCTCGTCAAGCGGCGCCTGGCCGGAATCGGGGTCGCCGACCTGCTGCCTCCGGATCCACAAGGCCATCCATTGCTGCGGCGCGCGCTGGCCAACCGCCTGGCCATCACGCGCGGGATCGCGTGCCATCCTGACCAGGTCTTCGTCACCTCCGGCATCGCGGGAGCGACGGCGTTGACGGCCGCCGCCCTGGTGGGCCGCGGTGATCCGGTCCTCGTGGAGGATCCGCTCGATCCGCGGTGCTTCGAGGCGCTCCGGGCCGCGGGCGCGCGACTGCAGGCCGTCGCCGTCGACGACAACGGAATGGACGTGCGCAGCGGACTGTCGCGCTGCCCCCGCCCGGCGCTCGCAGTGGTCACGCCGTGCTGCCAGTTCCCGATGGGCGTAGTGCTGTCCGCCGAGCGACGCGCGCTTCTCCTGGATGCCATCGGCGCGTGCCAGGGCCATGTGCTGGAGCACGACATCCAGGCGGACTACCGCTTCGCCGGCCCGTCGACCCGCAGCCTGGCCAGCGAAACGGGGCTGCGCTGCGTCATCTACGCCCTGCACCTGTCGGAGCTGGTGTTTCCGGCCCTGGGCGTCAGCTGCGTCGCGGTGCCCATGCACCTGGTGGAGCGCTTCCGCGCGGCCTGCGAGCGCCTGCCGTTCCACGCGAGCCCTGCGGAGCAGGCCGCCCTGGTGGACCTGGTTCGCCGGGGACACATCCTGCGCTACTTCTCGGCGGCTTTCGAGGCGAGCGCGCGCCGCCGCCTCGCACTCGTCCAGGCCTTTTCGGAGCTGGGCAAGCGTGTGTACGTTCCGGACGCCGGGCTCCACATCGTGGCCGCCCTCGACCGGCGATTGGACGCCCACGCGCAAGGCGAACTGCGCGAACACGGCATCGCCGCGCTTCCGCTGGAGCGGTACTCGCTGTCCGGGCGCTGCGCGCCCGCGCTGCTGGCCGGCTTCGCCACGCTGCCGGAGGAGCGGGCACGCGCCGCGGTGCGCGCGCTCTCGCAACTGGTCATCCTGTCCTCCGAACGCTAGGCGCCCGCGGCGCCGGCTCTGGCGGCCATGTGTTCGCCTAGCCGCCGCGCACCTGTCGTCGCGGCGGCCGGTGCACGGTGGTCGCCCCGATCGATCGGGCCGCCTCCATGACCTGCGGCGCGAGCTCGCGGCGCGCCTGTTCCAGCGAGCGGCGGCTCGACGGCGCCGAGGCACTCACCGCGCCGAGCACCTCTCCCCCGGGCCCCAGGATGGGCGCGCTGATGGTGATGTCGCCCTGGTAGAACTCGCCGTCGGTCCAGGCGAAGCCTTCGTCGCGCGCCTGCCGGACGCGGGCGAGGATGTCGTCGACACGGGTGAGGGTCGTCGGCGTATAGGCCTCCAGCTTGCTCGCCTGCAAGATGTCGCGCACCTCCTGCTCGGGCAGGCGCGACATGACGGCGCGGCCGGCCGCCATGCAGTACATCGGCAACCGCGTGCCCAGCGGCATGTTCACGAACATCTCGCGATGCGTCGCGAAGCGGGCGACGTAGACCATTTCCAGCCCGTCGCGTTCGGCCAGGGTGGACGTCTCCTCGCAGGCGCGCGTCAGCGCATGCAGGTAGGGCGTCGCCGCGTTCACCAGCGCGCTCGTCTGCAGGTAACGCAATCCCACCTCCAGCGACCGCGGGGCGAGCGAGTACTCCTTGGTCACCGGATCCTTGCGCAGGTAGCCGATGGTGGAAAGCGTGTGCGCGAAGCGCTGGGCGGCGCTCTTGGTCATGCCGCTCGCCGCAGCCAGTTCGGCCAGGTTCATGGAGGGCTTGCCTTCCCAGAACGCCGTGAGGATGGTCAACCCCCTGGCGAAGGAGGCGACGAACAGGCGCGATTCGTCGGGTGGCGTCTTCGCGGTCACCGGCATGGCCTGGTTCAAGCCGCCGCCGCGGCGGGCGCGATCTGGCCGAGGAAGGCGCGCGCCCTCGCGCTGCGAGGCGCATCGAAGAAGGCAGCGGGGTGGGCGGTCTCGACGATGCGCCCGGCATCCATGAACACGACGCGATCGGCCACCTGGCGGGCGAACGCCATTTCGTGCGTCACGCACACCATGGTCATCCCGTCGCGTGCGAGCCGGACCATGACGTCCAGGACCTCGTTGACCATTTCCGGATCCAGGGCGGATGTCGGCTCGTCGAACAGCAGGATGTCGGGCCGCATGCACAGACCTCGGGCGATCGCCGCGCGCTGCTTCTGGCCGCCCGACAGCTGGCCAGGGTACTTGTGCGCATGCGAGTCCATCCGGACGCGCTCGAGGTAGGTCATGGCGGCGGCCTGCGCTTCGCGGCGGGGCGTCTTGCGCACGGCGGTCGGGGCGAGGGTGCAGTTCTCCAGCACGGTCAGGTGGGGAAAGAGGTTGAAGTTCTGGAACACCATGCCGACACCGGCCGGGATCTGCTCCCGCCCGGCCTCGATCGTCACACCGTTGACTGTAATGCGTCCCTGCTGGTGCGGCTCCAGCCCGTTCATGACGCGGATCAGCGTCGACTTGCCCGATCCGGACGGGCCGCAGAGGATGACCTTCTCGCCCCAATCCACGGTGAGGCGGATGTCCTCCAGCACCTTGAAGCGGCCGAACCACTTGGACACGCCCTCGAGGCTGATGGCGTGCGCATGCTTCGCTGCGGATGCATGAAGGTCGCTCATGCGGCGATCCCGACGGTGGCTTCCCCGCGCGGAGTGCCCCAGTACCCCGGCACGGCGAGCCGGCGCTCGCCGGCGCGGAACGCCGCGGAGATCGCGCTGCACAGGCAGAAGTAGATCGCACCCACGAGACCGTACACCAGCATGGACCGGAAGGTGGCGCCCGCCAGCATCTCGCCGGCACGCATCAGTTCGTACACGCTGATGACGGCCACCAGCGAGGTCTCCTTCAGCAGCACGGTGGCGTAGTTGCCGAGCGCAGGGAAGATCGTCCTGAGGGCCTGCGGCAGGATCACCATGCGCAGGCGCTGGACCTTCTTGAGGCCCAGCACCTTCGCGGCATCGTGCTGGCCCGTGTCGACCGACTGCAGCCCCGCGCGGAACAGTTCCGCCAGGTAGGCGGCCAGGTTGAGCGTCAGGCCGATGACGCCTGCCGCGAAGCCGGGGAGCACGATGCCGATCTCCGGCATGCCGTAGTAGATGAAGAACAGCTGCACGAGCAGCGGCGTGCCGCGGATCACCTCGATGTAGGCGATCGCGCCGCGGCGCAGCACGGGATGGCTCGCCATCCGGCACAGGCACACGAGCAGCCCGAGCATCACGGCGAGCAGCGCCGTCGCCAGGAACAGTGCGACGGTCGCCACCGCGCCCTGGAGCATGGGCGCGAGATAGGTGCGCAGCGTTTCCAAGTCCATCAACTTCCCTCCGCCAGGGCCGCCCCGCTCACGGCCGGGCGAAGCCGGCCAGGCCCCACTTCTTCAGGATCGCGTCGATCTCGCCCGATTTGCGCATCCGCGCGAGCGCGTCATCCACGGCAGCGAGCAGCTTCGGGTTGTTCTTCTGCACCGCCACGCCCACGTCGAAGGGCTTCTGCGGGCGGTAGGCCGGGTCGAGCTTGACCCCGGTGACCACCTTGGCGCGGATCTGGTAGGCGATGCCGGGCGGGTCGACGATGCCCAGGTCGATGCGGCCCACGCGCACGTCGGTCAGCAGGGTCGGGTAGTCCTGGTAGGTGACGATCTCCGTCCCGGGCAGCGCCTTGAGCATCTTGAATTGCACGCTGTCGATGAGGGCGCCCACGCGGGCGCCCTTCAGGTCCTCGAATTTCGCATAGCTCTTCTTCGCGTGCTCCGGCACGACGATGCCCTCGCCCCAGCCGTAGATCGGCGTGCTGAAGTCCACCACCTTGGAACGCTCCTCGGTGATGAAGAGGGGCGCGGACACCATGTCCGCCCGCCCGGACGTCAGCGAGGGGATGAGCCCCGAGAACGGAACGTCGGTCAGCTTCACCTCCACGCCCAGGCGCTTGCCGATGCCCTGCGCGATTTCGACCATCACGCCCTGGAGCGTGTGCGATGCGGGCTCCATGAAGCCGTGCGGGATGCTCGCCGCGGTGGTCACGACGCGCAGCTCCTTCGTGGCCAGGACTTCGTCGAAGGGACGCGCGTGCGCCGCGGCCGCGGCCTGGACGGCGAGGATTGCGACGGCGAGCGTGCGCCGGATCGTTCCGGGTTTCATGATGTCTCCTGTGTCAGTCTTCGATGGGCCGGGCCGGCGCGGGCCGGCCCGGACGTGAATGCACCGCGTGCGCGGCGAGGTGGCAGAACTCGTGGATGAGGGTCGCGGCCAGGAAGGCCGTCGTGCCGGCGGGGTCGTGCGGCGGCGACACCGTGTTGATGTCGAAGGCGACGAAGTTCAGTCCCTGCAGCGAACGCACGAGCGCCAGGCCCTCGCGCGCGCCGAGTCCTCCCCATTCCGGGATGCAGACGCCGGGAGCGCAGGAAGGATCGAAGACATCGACGTCGAGGCACAGGTACACGGGCCTGTCGCCGATCGCGGCCTTCACTTCGGCGAGCGGATCGGCGGCGGCCATATCGATGGCATCGAAGGGCATCACGCGGTAACCGAGGCCGCGCGCGAACTCGATCGCGCCGGCCATGGAAGCCTGGCCGCGCACGCCGACGTGGGCGCTGCGTCGCACGTCCACGAGCCCTTCCTCGGCGGCGCGGGTGAAGGTCGTGGCGGAGTTCATCCCTTCCAGGTCGTAGCTGTCGGTATGCGCATCCAGGTGCAGCACCACGAGGTTCTCGTGGTGCGCGGCCGCCGCCCGCAGCTGCGGCAACGTCACGGCGCCGTCCCCGCCGATGCCGATGGGAATGGCGCCCAGCCCGTGCACGGCCTCGAACGCGGACTGGATCCGCGGGAAGGCGGTGGCCACGTCCCCGGACGGGCAGTTCACGTTTCCGGCGTCGGTCAGCCGCAGGTAGTCCGTGACGCTGGGCGAGACCGGCCCCGGCACCACGTCGTACCGGCGCAGCAGCCTTGACTGGTGGCGGATCGCGTCGGGTGCAAGGCGCGCGCCGACCCGCGTTTCATGGGTGCCGCAGTCGAACGGGACGCCGACGACCGTGGCCAGGGCGGGCTGCTCGCGCTCGGACGGGACGGCCATGTAGCTCGCCCCGGGTGGGGACCAGAAGGAATCGGAATTCACCTTAAGATCTCTATGCGATATCTATATATCTCATAGCGCCGATATTAGAACGCCCTACGATCTCTAGTCAACAATTCGCGCGGCAGTCTTTGGCCTATCCACTCAGGTCCGAGCCGCTCCCGAGTACTTCACCGCCGCCTCCCACGTCTTGAGTTCGCCCCGGATGGCCTGGGCGAAATCGGCGCCGTCCAGGTAGCTCGCGTCGAAACCGGCATCCGCCAACTGCTTCACCACCACCGGATTCGCGGTCGCCGCGCGGACGGCCTTGCGCAACTGTTCCAGCACCGCCGCGGGTGTGCCGGACGGCGCGCTGAATCCGAGGAAGGTGCCGCGGGGGATGCCGGGGTAGCCCAGCTCGGACAACGTGGGGACATCGGGCAGCGATGCCGAACGGCGCTCGCCGGTCTGCGCCAGCGGCACGAGCCGGCCTGCGCGGATGAAAGCCTGTGACGGACCGATGGCATCCACCCCGAATTCCACCTCGCCTCCCGCCACGGCCGTCAGGGCCGCGGGGCTGCCGTGGAAAGGCACGTGCACCACGAACAGGCCGGCCCGCGCCTTGAGGATCTCGAAGCAGAGATGGGGCGTGGTGCCCCGGCCGGGCGAAGCGAAGTTCAGCTTGCCGGGCTGCGCGCGCAGCCGCGCCACCAGGGCCTGGAAGCTGTCCACGCCGGTCCGGGGGCTCGCGTAGATCACGTTCTGGCCCACCGCGAACTGCGCCACGGGATCGAAGTCCCGGGCGCCGTCGAAAGGCAGCCGAGGATAGAGGAAGGGCGCGATGCCGACGTTGGACGATGTGGCCAGGAGGAGGTTGTACCCGTCCGGCTCCTGCCGCGCGACCTGCGCCGCCGCGATCGTGGCCGACGCTCCGGCCTTGTTCATGACCACCATCGGCTTGATACCTGCATCGGCCATCGCCTGCGTGACGATCCGCGTAGCGACGTCGAGCGCGCCGCCGCCGGGAAATCCGACCCAGACTTGCACCGGGCGCGCGGGGTAGTCCGCGCCTGCCCGGGCGGACGGTGCGATCGCGGTGCCCGCCACGGCGCCGGCAACGGCCTTTTCCAGGAACGACCTTCTTGTCTGCATGGGAGCTGCTTCCTTTCTCAAGAGTGACGGTGCGCCGCATCCGCGGCGACGAAGAACGGGCTGGTCCAGGCCAGCTGGCCGTTCATCTGGCGCACGCGCAGGTACGCATATGAACGCAGGTCGCGCGATGCCAGCGTCGTCGCGATCGCGAGGCGATGATCCGAGGCGGCGACGGCGCGATGCAGCTGGAAGCTCTCCGCCCCGTACGGGCCCGCATGGAAATTGGCCGAGCCGCGCATCAACTCGCCCAGCGTGGCGGATGCCTGCAGCGCGGCGGGACGCTGGAGCGCGAGCTCGATGCGGGTCTCGGGGGTGCCGACCACCTGCAGCACGACGGCGTGGGTCGCGACGTCGTGGAACGCGCCGCGGCGGGAGGTGTGGGACTGGATGTCCACACGGTCGGCGTCACGCAGCGTGATCCGGTGCCGCCGGTCCTCGTCGAAGGGACCGCCGCCCAAGCACTTGTCCATGCGCAGCACATCGCCGCCCTGGACCGACACCGCCTGCTGCCAGTCGCAGATGCGGTCCAGGGCCAGCTCGCCCCAGGGCCCCCAGCCCCATTCGTAGCGCAGCAAGACCGGCTCCTCGAGGCCGCCCGACGGCTTCGAAGGCCAGAAGCGTTCGTACACCTCGCCATCGACGACGAGCTCGACCACCTCGATCTCGTCGAGGGCGTCGATCTCCGCAGCGAAGGCGTACTCCGCCGCCGCGGGCACGTCGGAGCCCATCGGCTGCCCGTTCAGGCTCGCCTCCACGCGGATGCGGTCGCCCGTGAGCGCGTAGGTGCGCCGGCTGCGGATCGCCGCGAGGATGCCCTCGCGCGAGAGGACGTCGGCATGCACGCCCATGAGGCCTTCGCCCCATGCGCCGGGGAAGCCCGCGTGGTTGTCGGTCGATGCCACGAAACCGAACTTGCGTCCCGCACCCAGCGCGGCCCGCACCGTGTTGCCCGTCTGCCGGCCTCCGGGCGAGCCGCGCACCATCGGGTGCGGGCCGCGATCGTGCTCGGACAGGCCGTGGAAGGAGAAGATCTCCACCACCGGCGTGCACACCGGATCGAACACGTCCCAGTTCACGCCGCGGCGGCCCTTCGGGTAGGCCAGGTGGTGCGGGATCATCAGCGCGCCCTCCTCCAGGCAGAACGCGCGCAGCTGGTCGACGTGGTTCGTGTACTTGATGGGGCGGAAGTCGCGCGGGAAGATCACGCACTGGTCGCCGAAGCGGTTCGAGTGCCACTCGAAGCCCAGGAAGGCGGCGAAGGAGCCGTCCGCGTTCGCCTCGGCGATCCTTTCCTGCACGCGCGGCCAGGTCTCCGTGAGGCGCTTGAAGCCTTCGATGAAGTGGCGGTGCCGGCCGCCCTCGATCTCCTCCAGGTCGTGCCAGCTCGAATGGCCGGTGAATGCGAAGAAGTCGAGGTGCTCGCGCGCGATCGCGATGCTGCGCTCGATGCTGCCCCGGCCGTAGCCGTGCGCGTTGTGGTTGTGGATGTCGCCGAAAAGGATCATGGATGGACTGCCTCGAATGGGCCCAGTCTGGGCGGCGGCATCGGATAAGTAAAATTGAAAATCCGACTGGCAGGATCAATTCGCTTGATGCGGACCGCGTCCGCGGGAGCACCGCATGCCCACGCTTCGCCAGCTCAAGGCGCTCAGCCTCATCGCCCACACCGGCAGCTTCACGAAGGCGGCCGAACGCCTGTTCGTCACGCAGTCGGCGGTGAGCGCGCTGATCCGGGAACTCGAGGCGGAGGTCGGCACGCCGCTGATCGTGCGCGGACGTTCGCTGCGGCTGACCGAGGCGGGCGAGCACGTCCAGCGTGCCGGCGCCCGGGCGCAGCAGGAGGTGGACCGCGCGCTGCAGGAAGTCCGCGGCACGGGCAAGTGGACCGAGCGGGTGCTGCGTGTGGCCGCGGGATCGCTCTCGGCGGCCACCCTGATGCCGGCGGCGCTGGCCCACCTGAGGAAGCAGGAAAGCGGCCTGCGCGTGGTGTTGATCGACCGGCCGGTGGGCATGGTCGGTGACCTGCTTCTTTCGGGCGAGGCCGACGTGGCGGTGGGTTCCATCGATTCGCCGCTGCGCCTGTCGGCGGAGCTGCGCTCGGAACTGCTCCTGAGCGACACGCTCTGCGTGGTGGCGTCCGCGCAGGGCCCACTCGCCAGGAGCGCCAAGCGGCGGCGCACCGGCTGGGCCGACCTGGAGCAGAGCGAGCTGGTGCTCGTCGGCCGCGTCGGCGGCCAGTGGAACTCGCTGCTGCAGGACCAGCTCGCGGTGCACCCGGGACTGCGCGTCGGCCACGAGGTGCAACTGCTGTCCACTGCGCTGGAACTCGTGCGCCACGACCTGGGTGTGGCCGTCCTGCCCCGCTTCGCGACGCGCCAGCTCGACGCGAAGTCCTTCTGGGTGGCGGACCTCCATTCGCCGGGCGCCAAGTGGAGCACCTACTGGGTCACGCGCAAGGGGCCGGCGGGCCGCGACGCGGGCGCCAGGCTGCTGTTCGACGCGCTCGCGGCCACGGTGCAGGCCAAGCCGCGCCGGGCGTGAGCCGGCACGCCGCGCGGCTCGCATGGCGGATCAGGGGCAGAGTTCGTGCGCGCGCGCGCCCTTCAGGCGCTTGCCGGCCACGGCGCACTGCACCGCGGCGCGATAGAAAGGCTCCCAGCCGGTCCAGCCCGCGTGCCGCAACCTGGGGCCGTAGGGCACCAGGTTCGACGCATGGGCGCGGCCGCCGAGTTGCAGGTAGGTCGTCGCGGGGAACTGGGGCACCACCTTGCCGATCGAGGCTGCGTGCCTGGACGTGAGCAGGAAGACCAGCGCATAGCGCTCCAGCCCAAGCGATCCGAGCACGAAGCGGGCGTTCGCGTCCGGATCGACGCCGGTGGACAGGTGGTCGAAGGTCCGCACGCAGGCTGCGGCGCCGAGTTGCTGCGCCACGCGCCGCACCGCGGCACGGTGCGCAGGCAGGTCGCTGGGCGCGCCCTCGAACACGAACGCGACCTTCGGGACCGCGCCGCCGGCGCAGGGCGCGGCGGCCGCGGGCACGCCGGCGCCGTGCGCCGGCGGCAGCACGGCCGCCAGCGCCGCCAGCAAGGCGGCGCGCCTCATGCGGCCCGGGTCCCGGCGTCGTACACCACCTTGCCGTCCACGATGGTCTGCAGCGGACGGATCTCCTTGATCTGCGCCTCGGGCACGGTGAGGTAGTCGGCGGAGAGCACCACCATGTCGGCGAACTTGCCCGGCTCGATCGAGCCCTTCTTGTGTTCCTCGAACGTGTAGTAGGGCCCGGCGTTGGTGTAGAGGCGCAGCGCCTGCTCGCGCGTGAGCGCCTGGTCGGCGCCGTACACGTGGCCGCGCGGGTCCTTGCGCGTGACCATGACGTACAGGCCGACGAAGGGATTGAGGATGTTCACCTCGTTGTCCGTGCCGGCGGCCGCCGCGCCGTAGCCGAGCGTGTCCAGCAGCAGCTTCGAAGGAATGGCGCGGTTGGCGAGCTTGGCGCCCATGAAGCGCTCCACCGTCGCGGCCTTGTCCCACATGAAGATGTTCTGGAAGTCCACGCGCACGTCGAGCCGCTTGGCGCGCACCACCTGGTCGGGCGCGATCAGGCTGCCGTGGATGATGATGAAGCGCTTGCCGTGGATGGAGCGGTCCTTGTCGGCGCCCTCGTAGGCGTCCAGCACCAGGTCCACGGCGGCATCACCCACCGCGTGCGTGCCGACGCGCCAGCCGTGGCGGTTGGCGAGGATGACGCTCTTCTTGTACTCGTTGGGGTCCAGCGCCAGCGTGCCGTGGTTGTGCGGGTCGTCGGCGTAGGCGTCGCGGATGTAGGCGGACTTGAGCGTCATGCCGCCGTCCGAGACCAGCTTGATGCCCGCGGTGCGCACCCAGTCGTTGCCGGTGTTGTCCTTGAAGCGCGCCTGCCGCAGCGCCTGCTCGAACTCCGCCGCCGTGCCGGCGCGCGGCCGCCACATGACGCCGGAGCGCACCGTCGACTGCTTGCGTCGGGCGACCTCGAAGTACACGCGGATCTGGTCTTCGGCGAGGCCGCCGATCACCGTGCTGGTGATGCCCGAGCGGTTGTAGATCCGCTGGGCCGCGATGTTCTGCGCGATCATTTCCTCGAAGGTCTTCGGGGGGATCTTGCGCGTCACGAGGTCGATGGCGGTCTCTTCCAGCAGGCCCGTCGCCTCGCCGCTCGCGTCGCGGTAGATCTTGCCGCCCACCGGGTCGCGCGTCGCGCGCGTGATGCCGGCCAGTTCCAGCGCCTTCGTGTTGGCCATCGCGAAGTGGCCCACGGTCTGCACGTACAGGGGGTTGTTCGGCGCCACGGCGTCGAGTTCCTGGCGCGTCAGGTAGCGCTGCTCGCGCAGCTGCGAAGGCGGGTGCCAGCGGCTCGTCTGCACCCAGGCGCCGGCGGGCACCTGCTTGGCCTTGATGAAGTCGGCGATGATCGCCTGCGCCTCGGCCACCGTCTTCGCCCGGATCACCTGCGCCGTGGTTTCGGCCGTGCCGGCGCCATCCATGTGCGTGTGGCTGTCCATCAGGCCCGGGATCACCGTCTTGCCGGCCAGGTCGACGCGCAGGGTCGCGGGACCGGCGAGCTTGAGGATGTCTTCGTTGGAGCCCACGGCCATGAAGCGGCCGTCGCGCATGGCCACCGCCTGGGCGATGGTGAAGTTGCGATCGGCCGTGACGATCTTGCCGTTGGTGTAGACCGCATCCGCCGCGGTCTCCGGGCCGCTGGCGCACGATGCGAGCGCCAGGGTCCCGGCCGAAGCCGCCGCCGATTTCAGGAAGAGGCGCCGCCCTGCGTCGGCGCGCTCGCACGATTGTTCTTGCATCCTCGTCTCCAGGTTCCGCGGCCGGGATGGCCGGGCGGGCGGATTCTCGCATCTGCATTCAATCGAATGCAATGTAGCGCGGGCAAGGGCTTCCAATGTAGACGTTTTTGGCTATTTTCGCCGGAAAATCACGTGGATTGCATGCAACACAATCGTCACACGGCGCGGTGTGCGACCAGCCGGATCCCCGGCATCACGCTTTCGGCGATCTCCGGCCGCTCCAGCGCGTACTCGAGATTCATGCGGGCGATCTCCACGTGCTCCTCGCCGAGCGCCTGCGCGCGGTAGCCCTGGCCCCGCTCGATCGCCTGCACGAGCGCATGGTGCGTGCGGTGCGCGTGCTTCATCCACTCCTGCCCCTCCTCCATGGAGGACTGCATCGGGAGCATCGAACTCGGCGAGGCGAAGGGCTGGCTGTCCAGGAGCTCCATGATCCGCTTCACCGCGCTGTTCTTGCAGCCCTCGATCACGAGGGCGTGGAAGCGGTCGTTCATCTCGACGTACGCGGCGTAGTCGTCCAGGGTCATCGACGGCTTGTTGACGACGCGGTCGCCGTCGTCCAGGCATTCCTGCAGGCTGCGCAGCAACTGGCGGGGCGCGCCGTCCTCGGCAATCAGCCGGGCGGCGAAGCCCTCGATGAGGCCGCGCACGCGGATCGCATCCGAGATCTCCTGGGAGGTGAAGCGCCGCATCTGGTAACCACCCGCGGGAGAAGCCTCGATCAGCCCCTCGTGCTCGAGCGAGGCCAGGGCCAGCTTGACCGGCGTACGGGAGGCACCCAGCTTCTCCGCGAGCGGGATCTCCGCGAGCCGCTCGCCGGGCTTGAACTCGCCCTTGAGGATCATGTCGCGCAGCTGGACGAGGACGCGGGACTGTTGCGAATCCATGGTGCTTGCTTTCGAAAACCAGGCGTTGAATGCCCGAGGCCTTGAACTTTAGTGCAAGAGGGGTCTGGGTGTCGAGAATTGCATGCAACAAGCTGGATCCGCCCGAATTCTCCACTCCATTGCAGCAGGAATTCTAACCTTTAAGAACTAATTTAGTGGGCGCACCTTCGCTGAAATAGGTGTTTACCCTTATTTCAATTGCCGTCTTCATTGACCAAACTGGACGCCATTGCATGCAATCGCGTGCAGACAGAGGCCAAGAACGATGATCAGCGCTGAGCGTAACCACTTCATGACTCGGGTTTCCCGAGGCACTCCCGCGGGCACCTTGCTGCGCCGCTACTGGCAACCGGTCGCCCTCGCGGACGAACTGGCCGGCCCCCGTCCGGTGAAGGCAGTCCAGCTGATGGGCGAGCACTTCGTCCTGTTCCGGGACCAGGACGGCCGGCTGGGCATGCTGGACCGCGACTGCCCCCACCGCGGTGCCGACCTGGCATTCGGCCGCCTCGAGGACGGCGGCCTGCGCTGCCCCTTCCACGGCTGGCTGTTCGACGTCAAGGGCAACTGCATGCAGACACCGGCCGAGCCGGAGGGCAGCAAGCTGTGCACGCGCATCAAGCAGGGCGCGTACCCCGTCGTCGAGCGGGCCGGGACCATCTTCGCGTACGTCGGCGAAGGCGAGCCGCCGGCCTTCCCCGAGTTCGACTGCTTCGTCGCGCCCGACAGCCACGTGTTCGCCTTCAAGGGCCTGTTCGAGTGCAACTGGCTGCAAGCCCTGGAAGTGGGCATGGACCCCGCGCATGCCTCCTACCTGCACCGCTTCTTCGAGGACGAGGACACCTCCGCGAGCTACGGCAAGCAGTTCCGCGGCGCCTCGGCCGACTCCGACATGCCCATCACCCGGGTGCTGCGCGAATTCGAGCGGCCCGAGATCAGCGTGGAACCCACCGACTACGGCCTGCGCCTGACGGCGCTGCGCCAGCTTTCCGGCGAGTCCACGCACGTGCGCGTGACCAACGTGGTGTTCCCCCAGGCCTTCGTGATCCCCATGAGCGCCGAGATGACGATCTCGCAGTGGCACGTGCCCGTGGACGACACGCACTGCTACTGGTACGCGATCTTCACCAGCTTCACCGCGCCCGTGGACAAGGAGCAGATGCGCGAGCAGCGCCTGAAGCTCTACGAGCTGCCCGACTACACCTCGCGCCGCAACAAGCGCAACAACTACGGCTTCGACGTGCAGGAGCAGCTGTCCGCCACCTACACGGGCATGGGCGACGACATCAACGTGCACGACCAGTGGGCCGTGGAGTCGCAGGGCCCCATCCAGGACCGCACCCGCGAGCACCTCGGCACCACGGACAAGGGCATCATCGCCTTCCGCAAGATGCTGGTGGAGGCGATCGAGGCCAGCCTCGCCGGCCGTCCCGCGCCCATGCTCATCGACGCCTCGCAGGCGTCCGCCTTCAGCGGCCCGCCCTCGATCGACGGCATCGGCGAGACGGCGGACCCGCACGGCTACTGGCGGCGCGCCGACCTGGACCGGCGCCAGAAATCCGACTGGGCCTCCGCGCGCCTGGCCGCCACCGCCACCGCCTGACCCGCCCATGGACTCGTTCGTGGACCGCCACGGCCTGTGGCAGGAGGACCAGTCGCGCCAGGCCGCGGAGATCGTGCAGCGGCTGGGACAGGGCGACATCGACGTCGTCCGCTTCGCCTGGGCCGACCAGCACGGCCTGCTGCGGGGCAAGACGCTGGTCGCCGGCGAAGCCAGGGGAGCGCTGCGCGATGGCGTGAACCTCACCTCCACCCTGCTGGCCAAGGACACCTCGCACCGCTCGGTCTTCCCGGTCTTCAGCCGGCAGGGCGGCTTCCCGCTGGAGGGATTCCAGGGCGGCGCCGACTTCACGATCGTCGCCGACCCGTCCACCTTCAAGGTGCTGCCGTGGGCACCGCGCACCGGCTGGATCCTGTGCGACGCCTACATGCCCGACGGGCGCCCGTGCCCCTACGCGACGCGGCAGATCCTGCAGCGCGCCGTGCGCCGCCTGGGCGAGCGCAAGCTGGACTTCGTCGCGGGGCTGGAAGTGGAGTTCCACGTCTTCCGCCTCGCCGATCCCTGCCTCGCGCTCGAACATTCGGGCAACCCGGGCCGGCCGCCCGAGGTCGAACTGCTGTCGCACGGCCACCAGTACCTGACCGAGCTGCGCTACGACCGCGTCGATGCGGTGATGGAGCTGCTGCGCAGCCAGCTGCTCGCGCTCGGCCTGCCCCTGCGCTCGCTGGAGGTGGAGTTCGGGCCCAGCCAGTTCGAGCTGACCTTCGGCCCCACCGTCGGCGTGCTGCCGGCGGACACGATGGTGCTGCTGCGCAGCGCGATCAAGCAGATCTGCCAGCGTGCCGGCTACCACGCCACCTTCATGTGCCGCCCGCGCATCCCCAACGTGATGTCCAGCGGCTGGCACCTGCACCAGTCGCTGGTCCACCACGCCGACCGAAGCAACGCCTTCATCCCCGCCGGACCGGGCGACCCGCTCAGCGAACTCGGCATGCATTACCTGGCGGGGCTGAAGGAGCACGCCTGCGGCGCCGCCGTGTTCGCCAGCCCCTCCATCAACGGCTACCGCCGCTACCGGCCCAACTCGCTCGCGCCCGACCGCGCCGCGTGGGCGCGCGACAACCGCGGCGCCATGCTGCGCGTGCTGGGCGGGCCGGGCCAGGCCGCGACGCGCATCGAGAACCGCGTCGGCGAACCCACGGCAAATCCCTACCTGTACCTCGCCTCGCAGATCTTCTCGGGGCTGGACGGCATCGCGCGGCGGCTCGACCCGGGCCCGTCGGCGGACACGCCCTACGAGACACCGGCCGCGCCGCTGCCGCGCTCCCTCGGGGACGCGCTGCGCTGCCTGCAGGACGACGCGCACCTGGTGGAGCAGTTCGGCAAGGGCTTCACGGACTACTACTGCCACATCAAGCAGGCCGAGATCGACCGCTTCAACCTCGAAGTCAGCGAGTGGGAGCACCGCGAGTACTTCGACACCTTCTGACGCCATGCCCACCATCCACTACATCCATCCGGACGGCCGCCGGTCCACCGTCGAAGCCAAGGCCGGCACGAGCGTCATGGAAGCCGCCATCCGCAACAACGTGCACGGCATCGAGGCCGAGTGCGGCGGCAGCTGCTCCTGCGCGACCTGCCACGTGTACGTCGAGCCGGCCTTCTTCGACCGGCTTCCCGCGGCGGACGAGATGGAAGCGGAACTGCTCGAGGGCGTCGCGGCCGAACGCGAGCCGACCAGCCGCCTCGGCTGCCAGATCGCCATGACGGCGGAACTCGACGGGCTCACCGTGCGCATCCCCGAGAGGCAGTCGTGAGCGGCGGACCGCTGGTCATCGTCGGCGCCTCCTATGCCGGGCTGCAGGTCGCGGCGAGCGCGCGGGAGTTCGGCTTCGCGGAGCCGATCTACCTGGTCGGCGACGAGGCGCACGCGCCCTACCAGCGTCCCCCCCTGTCCAAGGGCCTGCTGACCGGCAAGACGACGGAAGACCAGCTGGCCCTGCGGTCGCCCGCCTTCTTCGCCGAGCAGCGCATCGAGCTGCTCACGGGCACGCGCGTGACGTCCGTGGAGCCCGGCGCCCGCCGCGTCCTGCTGGCCGGCGGAAAGGCGCTGGACTATGGCTGGCTCACTTTGGCCACCGGTGCTTCCTGCCGGCCCCTGGCGCTGCCCGGTGCCGAGCTGGGGGGCATCTTCAACCTCCGCACGCTCGATGATGCGCGAGCGGTGGCGGCGGCGGCCGAAGCCGCGGAGCGCGTCTGCGTCATCGGCGGCGGCTACATCGGCCTGGAGGTCGCCGCGGCGCTGCGCGGCCGCGGCAAGGCGGTGACGGTGCTGGAGAACGCGCCGCGCGTCCTCGGCCGCAGCATGCCCGAGGTCATGTCTGCCTACGTGCAGCGTGCGCATCGCGAGCGCGGCGTGGACCTGCGCACCGGCCAGCCGCTGCGCGCGCTGCTGGGATCCGGGGGCCGCGTCGCCGCCGTGGAATTGACCGACGGCACCCGGCTCGCCTGCGACATGGTGGTGCTGGGCATCGGCGTGCTGCCGAATGCGGCACTCGCTGCCGAAGCCGGCATCGCCGTGTCCAACGGCATTGACGTCGATCCGCATGGCCGCACGTCCGCGGACAGCGTCCTCGCCGCCGGCGACGTCGCCTGCATGCAGTTGCCGCCCTGGCCGGGCGCCCCGGCGCGCATGCGGCTCGAGTCCATCCAGGCGGCGAACGACGGCGCCAAGGCCGCGGCGGCCACCCTCGTCGGGCGGCTGCAGCCCTGCACCGCCGTGCCCTGGTTCTGGAGCGACCAGTTCGAGCTGAAGTTCCAGATGGCGGGCCTGGCCCTGCCGGGCGACGAGGTCGTCGTGCGCGGCGACATGGACACCGACAGGTTCAGCGTCGGCTACCTGCGCGGCGGCACGCTGGCCGCCATGCATTCCGTCAACCGGCCGGCGGAGCACATGCTGGCCCGCAAGCTGATCGCCTCGCGCGCGCGCCTGAGCCCGGCGCAGTTGCGCGACGCGAGTTTCGACCTCAAGCAGGCCCTGGAACCGGCAGCCGCCGGCGCCGCGGCCTGAGCCTTGCGGATCCCGCCACCCACCAGAACGGAGCAACCATGAAAACCACGAAAAGAGCCGTGCTCGCCGCGTTCGCCGGCCTCGGCATCGCCTGCCTCGCCACCGGCGCCGCCGCGCAGGACAAGCCGCTGCGCATCGGCCTGATCGCCACCTACTCCGGCCCCTATGCCGACTACGGCCGCCAGTTCGATGCGGGCGTCGCGCTCTACCTGAAGGAGCACGGCGGCAAGCTCGGCGGCCGCAGCGTGGAGATCATCAAGAAGGACACGGCCGGCCCGGCGCCCAACGTGGCCAAGCGCATCGCGCAGGAGCTCGTCGTGCGCGACAAGGTCGACGTGCTCACCGGCCTCGACTTCAGCCCCAACGCGCTCGCGGTGGGCGCCGTGGCGACCCAGGCCAAGGTGCCGACGATCGTCATGAACGCAGCCGCCTCGCAGATCACGACCAGCTCGCCCTATGTCGCGCGCGTCGCGTTCACGGTGCAGCAGGTGTCCGATCCGATGGCGCGCTGGATGCTCAGGAACGGCATCAAGGAGGCATACACCGTCGTGGCCGACTACGCGCCCGGCATCGACGCCGAGACCTCCTTCACCAAGGCCTTCACCGAAGGCGGCGGCAAGATCACCGGCGGCGTGCGCACGCCCATGAACAACCCGGACTTCTCGGCCTACGTCCAGCGCATCAAGGATGCCAAGCCGCAGGCCGTGTTCTTCTTCTTCCCCTCGGGCGTCATGCCGCCCGCCTTCCTGAAGGTGTGGAAGGAGCGCGGCATGGAGCAGGCCGGCATCAAGCTGTTCGCCACCGGCGAAGCCACGGACGACAGCTTCCTCGAGGCCACGGGCGACGTGGCGCTGGGCCTGGTGACCAGCCACCACTATTCCTACGCGCATCCCTCGGCCAAGAACCGGAAGTTCGTGCAGGACTTCGCGGCGGCTTACGGAAAGTCCCTGCGGCCGAACTACTTCGCCGTGACGGCGTACGACGCGCTCGCGGCGATCGACCTGGCGCTCGCGAAGACGCACGGCGACGCGTCCGGCGAGAAGCTGATGGCGGCGCTCAAGGGCCTGAGCTTCGAGAGCCCGCGCGGGCCGATCGAGATCGACCCGGTGACGCGCGACATCGTGCAGACCGTCTACATCCGCCGCACCGAGCGCGTCAAGGGCGAGCTCGTGAACGTGGAGTTCGACAAGTTCGAGCGGGTCAAGGACCCGGCCAAGGAAGCGAAGTAACCGGGGGACGGCCCGGGCGCAGCAGGCCCGGGCCGGCGGCAAAGGCATGGGAATCGTCCTTTTCGACGGAGTGGCCTACGGCATGCTCCTGTTCCTCATCGGGGTGGGCCTGTCCATCACGATGGGGCTGATGAACTTCGTCAACCTGGCGCACGGCAGCTTCGCCATGGTCGGCGGCTACGCGGCGAGCACGCTGATGGGCCGCTACGGCGCGGGCTTCGCCGCCTCCCTGGTGGCGGCCTTCGTGGTGGCCGCGGTGCTGGGAGCGCTGCTGGAATGGGCGGTGTTCCGCCGGCTCTACCGCGCCCACCCGCTGGACCAGGTGCTGCTGTCGATCGGTTTCGTGTTCGTCTCCATCGCCGCCTTCACCTACTTCTTCGGTCCTTCCATGCAGGCCTTCCAGCTGCCCGCGGCGCTCGAAGGGCGGGTGGCGCTCGGCGGCTTCGAGGTCGGCCGCTACCGGCTGTTCCTGGTCCTCATGGGGCTTGCGGTGCTGGCGGCGCTGCTGCTCGCGCTGGGCCGCACCCGCTTCGGCGCCATGGTGCGCGCTTCCGTGGACAACCAGCGCGTGGCGGCCGGCACCGGCATCCACGTGCAGCGGCTGTTCCTGCTCACCTTCGCCCTCGGCTGCGGCCTGGCGGGCCTGGGCGGCGCCCTCAGCCTGGGCATGCTGGGACTGGAGCCCTCGTTCCCGCTGAAGTACATGGTGTACTTCCTGATCGTGGTGTGCGTCGGCGGCGCCGGCACCGTGCTGGGCCCCTTCCTCGCCGCGCTGATCGTGGGCGTGGTGGACGTGGCCGGCAAGTACTACCTGCCCGAATCGGGCGCCTTCCTCATCTACCTGGTGATGATCGTGATGCTGCTGCTGCGGCCCCACGGCATCGTCGCGCGAAAGGGGCTGGCATGACCCGCGTCCTCCTGTCCCCCCGCGGGCAGCAAGTGGCCGAGGCGGCCTTCTGGATCGTGCTGGCGAGCAGCTACTTCTGGCTGCCGGACCAGCGCGCGCTGATGAGCCAGATCCTGATCTTCGGCCTGTTCGCGGTCACGCTGGACCTGGCCATGGGCTACGCGGGCATCCTGACGCTGGGCCATGCCGCCTTCTTCGGCGCGGGCGCCTATGCCGCCGGCCTGTTCGCCAAGCATGCGTGGAACGAGCCCTTCACCGGCCTCGCCGTCGCCCTGCTCGTGTGCGCGGCACTCGGGTACGTTGCGAGCCGGCTGGTGGTCCGCGGCGCCGACCTCACCCGCCTCATGATCACGATCGCCATGTGCGTGCTGCTGGCGGAACTGGCCAACCGGCTGTCGTCCATCACCGGCGGCACCGACGGCCTGCAGGGCATCACCATCGCGCCGGTGCTGGGCCGCTTCGACTTCGACCTGTACGGCAAGACCGCCTTCGTCTATGCGTACGCCATGGTGCTGCTGCTGTTCCTCGCGCTGCGCCGCGTGGTGCATTCACCGTTCGGGCTGGGCCTGCGCGGCATCCACGACAACAGCAAGCGCATGCTCGCGATCGGCTCCCCGGTCGAAAGCCGGCTGCGCCTGGCATACACCCTGTCGGCCGCGGTCGCCGGCGCGGCCGGCGCCCTGCTCGCGCAGACCACCCAGTTCGTGGGCATCGAATCGATCGGCTTCTCGCGCTCGGCGGAAATCCTGATCGTGCTGGTGCTGGGCGGCACCGGCCGGCTGTATGGCGGCATGGTCGGCGCGCTCGTGTACATGCTGGCGCACGACGCCTTCGCGGACCTGAACCCGCAGTACTGGATGTTCTGGCTCGGGCTCTTCCTCATCGCCGCGGCGCTGTTCGGCCGCGGCGGCATCCTCGGCCTGCTGGCGCGCTTCGTGCGGACGCGGGGCGAGGCATGAGCACGGTCCTGCAAACCTCGGGCCTGGGGATCTCCTTCGGCGGCTTCCGGGCCGTGAGCGACGTGAACCTGCGCCTGGAACCCGGCGCGCGGCAGGCGCTGATCGGCCCGAACGGCGCGGGCAAGACCACGCTGATCAACCTGCTCACCGGCGTGCTGCGGCCCACCCAGGGCAGCATCCACCTGGGCGGCCAGGATCTCACGCACGTGAGCCCCGACCGGCGCGCCCGCCTGGGCCTGAGCCGCACCTTCCAGATCAACACCTTGTTCCCCCGCATGACGCCGCTGGAATCGGTGGTGGCCGCCGTGAGCGAACGCGAGGGCAGGGGCGGCGTCTGGTGGCGCTCGCTGCGCTCGCACGGCCACCTCTTCGACGAGGCGGCCGCGATCCTGCGGCGGCTGCGCCTGCTGGCGCTCGCCCACACGCGCGTCGGCGAACTGCCCTACGGCAAGCAGCGCCTGTTGGAGATCGCCATGGCGATGGCGGCGCGCCCCCGGATCCTGCTGCTGGACGAACCGGCCGCCGGCGTTCCCGAGGACGAGAGCGGCGAGCTGTTCGAGGTGATCGCCGAACTGCCCGCCGACATCAGCATCCTCTTCATCGAACACGACATGGACCTGGTCTTCCGCTTCGCCCGCCGCATCTCCGTGCTCGTCTCCGGGCAGTTGCTGACCGAAGGCACGCCGCAGGAGATCGCGGCCGACCCGCTGGTGCGGCAGGTCTACCTCGGCCGCCACGCGGAGGGCCTCCATGCCTGAGGCGCTCTGCTTCGACGAGGTGAGCGCGGGTTACGGCGAGGCCGTCGTCCTGCACCGCCTGGGCTTCAGCCTGGCGCAGGGCGAGAGCCTGGCCATCCTGGGACGCAACGGCGTCGGCAAGACGACCCTGCTGGAAACGCTGATGGGCAACACCCGCGTGATGCGCGGCGCCATCCGCTGGCAGGGCCGCGACATCACCGCCTGGCGCCCGCACCGGCGGGTGCGCGCCGGTCTCGGCTGGGTGCCCCAGGAACGCGAGGTGTTCCCTTCGCTCACGGTGGAGGAGAACCTCACCGTCGTCGCGCGGCCCGGTCCATGGACGCTGCAGCGCGTCTACGGCATGTTCCCGCGCCTGGAAGAACGCCGCCGCAACTTCGGCAACCAGCTCTCCGGCGGCGAGCAGCAGATGCTCGCCATCGGCCGCGCGCTCATGACCAACCCGGCGCTGCTGCTGCTGGACGAGCCGATGGAAGGCCTGGCGCCGCTGATCGTCGAGGAGCTCACGCGTTCGATCCGCAAGCTCTGCGAGCAGGAAGGCCTGCCCTCCATCGTGGTCGAACAGCACCCCGTGCTGGCGCTGGAGATGACGCACCGCGCGATCGTGCTGGAACGCGGCACGGTGGTCCATTCCGGCAGCAGCGCCGCGCTGGCCGGCGACGCCGCGCTGCTGCACGGCCTGCTCGGCGTGGGGCTCGGCGGCGGGGCCGCCGCGGAAGCGCTGGCCGCATGAACTCCCCGACCATGAAACCGATCGCCGTCATCCAGCACACGGAAGTGGGCGCCCCCGGCGCCCTCGACACCATCCTGCGCAACCGGGGCCGCGAAGTACGCACCTTCCGCATCTTCCGCGGCGACGCGGTGCCCGAGGACCCCCGCGCGTTCGCCGGCATCGTCCTGCTGGGCGGATCGATGGGCGTGCACGACGCGCTGCCGTGGATCCCGCAGGAGCTCGCGCTGGCGCGCGCCGCGCACCGCCTGGGGATCCCGCTGGCCGGCCATTGCCTCGGCAGCCAGATGCTCGCCTTCGCGCTGGGCGGCCAGGTCGGCCGCCTGGAACGTCCGGAGATCGGCTGGGGCGCCATCGAAACGGAGGACCACGCGCTCGCGCGCGACTGGTGGGGCGCATCGGCGGGCCGGCCCGTCTTCACCTTCCAGTGGCACCAGGACACCTTCACCCCGCCGCCCGGCGCCGTGCGCATCGCCAGCAGTCCCTTCTGCGAGAACCAGGCCTGCGTCGTCGACGGCCTGCACCTGCTCGTGCAGTCGCACCTGGAGATGACGCCGGCCCTGGTGGAGGCCACGCTCGCGAAGAACCGCGGGCAGCTCCTACGGGAGCTGGAGGCCGGCAACCCGGCGGTGCAGCCTGCCGATGCGATGCTGCAGGACTTGCCCGCCCGGACCGCGGCCGTGAACGAAGTGCTCGCGCGCCTGTACGACCGCTGGCTGCGCGCCTGCCGCGGCGGTGCCGGAGAGGTCGGTGAACTCATGCGCGACAATGCAGCTCGAACTCCGCACTGCCCACCATGACCGACCGCCCGACCGACCCCGAACTCCCGCCCGCCGCAGCCGTCGTTTCGGACCTGGGCTACCAGCCCATGGACCGCATCCATGCGGAATTCCAGGACATGCTGCTGCGCGCGCAGGGCGCGGCGGCGCCGGACTGGGTGCCGCTGCTCGAGCAGATCGACGCGCACATGCGCAGCCACTTCGCGGCCGAAGACGCCTGGATGGTCGAGACGGAGTTCCCGCCGCGCGACTGCCACATCGACGAACACGCGGCGGTGCTGAAGTCCTCCTCCGAAGTGCTGGCGCTGGCGCGGCAGGGCAACTTCAACCCGGCGCCTTCCTTCGTGCAGGCGCTGGTCGACTGGTTCCCCGGCCACGCCGACCACCTGGATTCGGCCCTGGCGGCGTGGATGTGCAAGCGCCAGTTCGGCGGCAAGCCGGTCGTGCTGCACCGGCCGCAGCGGCGCCCCGCCGCCGCCTGACGGGCACTCAGCGCGGCGCCGCCGCGCAGCCCGCTTCCTGCGGGTCGACGCAGGCCAGCACGCACAGCAGGCCGATCGGCACCAGCAAGGCCCAGAACGACCACGCCAGGTAGGCGACCCCGCCCGCCCCGCAGCCGAGGGCGAAGCCGGCCACCGGCGCCAGGATCCCGAGCATGCGCCGGCGCGCGTGCATGCGCTCGGCCGGCCGCATGCGCATGGAATCCATCGCCTCCAGCACCAGCTGCGTCACGTTGCCCGTCATGGCCGTGGTGGGACCGGCGGAGCGCAGCGACAGGCGCGACTGCGCGCTCTGCACGCCCATGGCGAACGCGCCCGCGCACGCCGCCACGAGGGCCCATCCGTAGTCGGACCGTCCCGCGCCGGTCGGCGGCGCCAGCAGGGCGAACGCCAGGAAGCACGCGAGCCCTGCAACTTCCAGTGCCAGAACGACCGAGGCAGGCCGGCCGCAAGGCGGTGCCGGCAAGCCGTGCAACCAGCCCGCGCATGCCACGCCGGCGACGAACACCGGCAGGACCAGCAGTTTCCCGAGGACGCCACCGCCGCCGCCGACGAGCTCCGTTCCCAGCAGGACGAAGTTGCCCGTCACGTGCGCGGTGAAGAGGCCGTGCAGTCCGATGAAGCCGAGCGTATCCACCCAGCCCGCGACGGCTGCCAGCGCCGCTGCGAGCAGCAGCGGACGGAGACCGACCCACGCCACGGCCGGACGCGTCGTCGCGCCGTTCACGGGTTCACTCCGACAGCGCGGGTTCCGCGAAGCCCGTGAAAGAGGCGAAGTCCTCCACGCCTTGCCTCGGCATGTCCGTGCGGTTCACGATCGCGTGGGGATCGCCGAAGCCCATGGACATGCCGCACGCCGTCACCTCGTGCGGTGGCATGCCCAGGTGCTCGGCGACGACGGCATGGAAGCGGGCGAACGACACCTGCGGGCAGGTGTCGATGCCCCGCGCCTTCGCGGCGAGCATGACGCTCTGCACGTACAGGCCGAGGTCGAGCCAGCTGTGGCGGCTCAGGCACGCGTCGATGGCGAAGATCAGGCCGACCGGCGCGCCGAAGAAGCTGAAGTTGCGCTGCGTCTGCAGCGAGCGGCCGGCCATGTCGTTGCGCGGGATGCCCAGGGCGCCGTAGTAGCGCTCGGCGAAGTCCGCCTGGCGCGCGCACAGCGCGGAGGGCAGCGGATCGGGGAAGTGCGTCGATGGCGGGAAGGTGCCGTCACGGAACGCCGCGACGAGCGCCTCGCCCAGGTGCTTCTTCGGCGCGCCGGTCACGACGTACACGCGCCAGGGCTGGGTGTTGGAGTTGCTCGGTGCGGTGGCCGCCGCCTGCAGGATCTCGCGCACGGTGCCGGCCGGCAGCGGGTCCGGCCGGAAGGCGCGCACGGAGCGCCGCGAGCGCATCACGGCGTCCACGCATCGGCCGATGTCGGCCTGGGACCATTCAGCGCGTTCCATGTCCGGCTCCTTGCGCCTGCGGAGGCGCGTGGTAGGCGATCCTGCCCGCGGGCAGGAAGAACAGCGCGATGACGGCGCCGCCGCGCGCCTCGGGATAGTGGTGGCTGCCGGGCGCGGGCGCGGTCCAGCCCGCCTCGCACCAGCCATTGGGCCCGTTCAGCGCGGCGCCCGGATTCAGGGGAACCACCATGTTGAATTCGCCATAGGGGTGCGCGTGGTACTGGCCGCGGAACGCGTTGCCCGGGTTGCCTTGCGCGTTGCCCGTGCTGTCCATGTACACGGCCGTGATGCTGAAATGCCAGGTGCGCTCCGAGGGCTCGGCGATGCGGCTGCGGCGATAGGCGGGCCCGTCCACCTCGACGTTGGCCGCCCAGCCATCCCGCACGCCCTGCTTCACCAGGCGGGCGAGCGCCTGGTAGAGCTCGCTGTCGGGCCCGTACTTCGCGTTGAGCCAGCGCTCGGTTTCGGTGCCGGGCGTCATGTCCTTCACTTCCGCGAGGAAGGGCAGGCTGCGCTCGATCAGTGCCTCGCGACCTTCGTGCAGGACTTCGGTGATCATGCTCATTCCTCCGAGCGGAAGCCCGAGGCGCGGACGACCGGTCCCCATGCTTCGCGGTCCCGCCGGATCTCGGCGGCGTAGTCGGCGGGGGACAGGGTGTGGGGCTCCAGCCCGACCTGCTCGAAGGCCGCGACCAGGGCCGGGTCCTTGCTGGCCGCGACGATGGCTTCGTAGAGCGCCTGCGTCGTCGACTGCGGCGTGCCGGGCGGTGCGAAGATGCCGTAGGTCTCACCGCCGCGGATCTTCGCGAAGCCCTGCTCCGCGAACGTGGGCACGCCCGGCAGGAAGCGCGAACGCCGGTCGGCGGCGACGCCGAGGATCCTGGCCTTGCCCTGCTGCAGGTAGCGCAGGAAGTCCGCCACGAAGCCGAAGTAGGCCGGGATCTGCCCACCCAGCAGGTCCTGCATGGCCGGCGCCGAGCCGCGGTAGCCGATGTGCTGCAGCTTCAGCCCGCCCGCTTCGGACAGCTGGAAACCCAGGAAGTGCGCGACCGACCCGGCCGCGGGCGATGCATAGCTGGCGCTGCCCGGCGTCTTGCGCACCCAGGCGACGTAGCCCTGCAGGTCCTTCACCGAGGCCGGCACCGCGCTGCTGACCGCGAGCGCGCAGGTCGCGGAGACCACCGGCGAAACCGGGACGAAGTCGGCCAGAGGGTCGTACATGAGCTTCGCATACACGTGCGGGTAGATGGTCAGCGCCGAAGCGTGCGTGCACAGCAGCGTGCTGGCATCAGGACGTTCGCGCTTGAGCATGCTGTTGGCGATGCGCCCCGCGGCGCCCGCGCGGTTGTCCACGATGTAGGTTCGACCCTGCTTGCGCCAGGCCTGCGCCAGCTGGCGTGCCGTGGTGTCGAGCGTGCCACCGGCGGGATACCCGACCAGGAGCTTGCCGGTCGTGCCGCCGGTCTGGGACAGGGCCGGGAGGAGCCAGCCGGCCACGGGGCCGGCGAGTGCGACGCGCGCAAACGCGCGGCGGGTGAGAGCGTCCATGCGATACCTCCATTCGATCAGTGGCAAGGGGCAGGCGGATGATGGTGGAGCACTGTCTTGAACGGAACTGACGTCTTTGCAAGTCTCGGATGCATGCCATTCAATTTGCGGCGGCTCGCGGCGAGGCGGAACCGGGGCCTGCAAGGAGCGCGGCATCGGCGCGCAGCGCGCGGGCGATCTGCACGGCCAGCTGCAGCCGCCGCAGGAGCGATGCGCCGGCATCCGTGGTCACCTTGGACGGATCGAGCGGCGGACAGGGAGCGCCGGGTTCCCCGTGCAACAGCGGCGCGGCGCCGGGCGCCAGTTCCGCGGCGATCGCGCGCGCGGCCTGGTCCAGCGGCTCCTGCAGTTGCCGCAGGTCCAGGACCGCGCGCCGGCGCACCAGCATGGTCTTCGTGGCGGTGAGCTGCGCGAGCAGCTCCCAGCTCCGCGCGACGACGCGTTCCAGCTGCGCCAGCGGTGGCTGCACGGAGCGCGGCTCCAGCAGTGCACGTCCCCCGGCCTGGACGAGCGCCGCCAGGCTGTCGTGCGCATCGCGGCGCGCGAGCCGCCACGCGAGCTCCGACTGCGCGTCCGCCGCAGGCAGGCGTCCGAGCGCCAGCGCGAGGCGCGCATGCCGTGCCTGCGCCGCGAGCGCGCCCTCGACGAGGGCAGCGAGCTGCGTCCGCTCCCAGGAAGGCAGCACGTAGCTGAACCCCCAGGCGATGCAGACGCCGATGAGGGTGTCCATCACGCGCTCGGCCACTTCGAACGCGGGCGGGCTGGCGCCGTCCAGGAGGTGGACCTGCAGGAGGGCGAGCACCGTGGCCGCCGCCGCCGTGACGAAGTAGCGCTGCAGCACGAAGGCGTGCGCGACGCCGTACGCCAGCGCGATGACGACCAGCAGCGGCGCGGGAGGCAACCGCGCATACAGCAGCATCCCGGCGAGCACGCAACCGAGCAGCGTGCCGGCGACGCGGCTGTTGCGCCGTTGCAGGGTCTGCGCCAGGTTCGCGCGCAGGACGAAGGCGATCGTCATGAGGATCCACGCGTCGTGCGCGCTCCAGGGCAGGAGGCTGCCGACCAGGTGGCCGGCGGCGATGGCCAGCGCCGCGCGGGCGGCGTGGCGCAGCGGCGGCGCGTCCATGCGCCAGAGCGCGCGCAGCGGCCGCCAGCTCCATCGGGCCGGGCTGACGAACAGGGGCCAGGCATGCCGCACCGCCTCCGTGCCGGGCACGCGCTCGCCCCGCGCGAGACCCACGAGTTGCGCGACTTCGTCATGCAGGTGGCCGACACGGCGCGCCAGCGCGCGGGAAAGCAGCCGCGGCGCGGACGAGGGCACGTCACTGGGCGCGGCCGCCGCCGCTGCGAGGGCGGGCCGTTCGTGCACGAAGGCGGGCGGCAGCCGGCCGAGCCGCAGCGCGTCGGCAAGATCTTCCAGGTCGCCGGCGAGCGCCTGGATCTCCGTGCCCAGCACCGCCAGCAAGGGCTGCTGCCCCGGTGCTTCGTGCAGCGCCTCCAGGTCGAGCGCGCAGGCGACCAGGTGATCGCGCAAGTCGATCAGGTGCACGAGCATGGCCGCGCGCTGCAGTTCCCTCGCACCCGCCGGATCCTCCAGCAGGAGATTGCGCGCGCCTTGCAGCGGTTCGGCCAGTTCGGCGTGCAGCTTCATCAGCCGCGCGGCGAGTGCAAGGCGCTGCTGCGTGTGCGGCGGCATGGTGAACTGCAGTCCCTGCGCGCGCAGGATGCCGGCCAGCGCCCAGGCGAGGTCGGCAAGCGCCAGGACCCGGTAGCGCGGATTCAGCAAGGCATTGGCCGCCGTCCACCAGGCGATGCACAGCGATGCGCCGACGAAGAAGGCCAGCGCATCCCGCAGGGCCGCTGCGGGGCCCTGCGGCTTCGGGGCGGCCAGCGCGAAGAGCAGCGCGAACACCAGCGAAGCGGAGACCGGCAGGCCGCGCTTGCCCCAGGCGGCGGCGAGGAAGGCCAGGAAGGTGGCCGCGGCCAGCAGCGCCAGGAGCGCCGCGGGCGATCCGCGCAGCAGCAGCGTCGCGAGAAAGAGGGGCGTGCCGAGCAGCAGCGCCGGCAGGAACTGCGTGAACTTGCCGCGCCGCGGCCCAGGCTGCGCGGGAGCCGTGGCAGCGATCACCCCTGCCATGGCAGCAGAAGCCGCTGCCTCGCCCGCGAAACGGTGCACCAGCCAGGAGATGAGCAGCAGGCCCGCAGCCGCCACCACGGCCTGCGTGACCTGTGCTCCCACGAGCAGGCGCCCGGCGGCGCGCAGCAGGCGCGCCGCCGGCGCCTGCTGCGACAGCACCGCGTCCGCTTCGCCGGGCGCCAGCGCGTTCATCCGCTTCTCCTCAGTCCCGCGGGACGACGTTGTAGGAGATCCGCCCCGAGGGCAGGAAGAACAGCGCGATGAGCGCGCCACCACGCGCTTCCGGGTAGTGATCGCTGCCGGGCGCGGGCGCCGTCCAGCCGGCTTCGCACCAGCCGTTCGGCCCGTTCAGCGCGGCGCCGGGCGTGAGCGGGACGACCATGTTGAATTCGCCGTAGGGATGGCCGTGGTACTGCCCGCGATAGCGTTGGTCGGGGTGTCCCTGCCGGTTGCCGGTGCTGTCCATGTAGACGGCGGTGATGCTGAAATGGCGCGTGCGCTCGGACGGTTCGGCGATGCGGCTGCGCCGGTAGACCGGTCCGTCGATCTCGACGTTGGCCGCCCATCCGTCCTGCACCCCTTTCGTGACCAGCGCGGCGAGCGTCCGGTACAGCTCGCTGGCCGGACCGTACCTGGCGTTCAGCCAGCGTTCCACCTCGGTGCCGGGCGTCATGTCCTTCACCTCTTCGAGGAAGGGGACGCTGCGGGCGATCAGCGCTTCGCGATCGGCGTTGGGGGTGTCGTTCGTCATCGTGCGGGCTCCTTGTTCGTGACTGCGGGCCCGGATGATGGAAGCGCAGCGGAATGAATGGAACTGATGTCTCTGCAAGCGCACAATGCAGTCCATTCAACTCACCATGGGGGAGCAAGCCATGAGCATCGGTCGCATGGACCTCAACCTGCTGAAGGTGTTCGACGCGGTCTACGAGGACCGCAACCTCGTGCTCGCCGGCCGCAGGCTGCACCTCACGCAGTCGGCGGTGAGCCACGCCTTGACGCGGCTGCGCGAACTCGTGGGCGACGACCTCTTCGTGCGCACCGGCAAGGGCATGGTGCCCACGGGGCGCGCCGCGGCGATGGCGCCGGGCCTGCGTGACGCCTTGCGCCGCATCGAGGCGACGCTGGGCGTGGAGCCGTTCGCGCCGGAGAAGTCGCGGCGGCGCTTCGTGATCGCGGCGAACGACCACATGACGGAGGTGATCGTGGCGAGCCTGTCGCGCGCGTTGCAGGAGGTGGCCCCGGGCGTGGATCTCGTCATCCGCCCCTCCACGCGGCTGGACCTCGCGGAGCAGATCGACGTCGGCCGGATCGACCTGGCGATCGGCATCTTCTCGCAGGTGCCGCCGCGCCTGAACACGCGCACGTTGATGTCGCAGGGCGAGGGCATCCTGATGCGCAAGGGTCATCCGACGTCACGCCGCAAGCTCACGCTGCAGGACTTCGCGAGATATCCGCTGGTGACGATCTCGGTGGGCGGGCAGGAGGAAGGCGCGGTGGACGGCTTCATCCTCGAGCGCGGGCTGGCGCGGCAGTCGGAGATGTTCGACCGGCATGCGCTGGAGGAAGCGCTGGCCGAGGTGGGGCTGGTGCCGCGGCTGCGCGTCACGGTGCCCCATTCCCTGGCGATCCCGGGGCTGCTGCGCGAGACCGACATGCTGTCGATCGTGCCGACCTCGCTCGCCAAGGCGCTCAAGGGCGCCGACCTGCTGCTGCGACAACCGCCCTATCGCGCGGGCACTTCGGTCACGCGGGCCGTCTGGCACCGGCGCAACGAGCACGACCTGGGGCACGTGTGGTTGCGCGAGATGGTGGCGAAGATCGCGAAGGAGGCCGGGGAGCCGCAGGGGCCCACGCCTTGAGGCCGGCGCTCAGCGGGACAGCGCATGTCGGGGCAGAATGCGCAGTTCTTGATTTCCGAGATACGCAGGTGGACCAGGCGTCGGCAAGCGAAAAAAAGAAGGCTTCGAGGTCCTGAAGGCTTTCTGGTTCCGGGAGGGAGTCCCGGACGACGTTCTGGCGGAGCAGGAGGGATTCGAACCCTCGATACGGTGAAACCGTATACCGGATTTCGAGTCCGGCGCATTCGACCACTCTGCCACCGCTCCTGAATTCGGTTCGCGTGGTGCGAAGCCCGCCATTGTAGCGGAGGTCGAGGGGGGCATGGATCCCGGCTCAAGGCCGGGATGACATGGCCGGCCGGGATGACAAGGGCGGAGGTCGGCGACTCAGGCCGCCAGCCGCTCCACCCCACCCATGTACGCCCGCAACACCTCCGGCACCGTCACGCTCCCATCCGCGTTCTGGTAGTTCTCCAGCACGGCCACCAGCGTGCGCCCCACCGCGAGCCCCGACCCGTTGAGCGTATGCACCAGCTCGTTCTTCCCCTGCGCGTTCTTGAAGCGTGCCTGCAGCCGCCGCGCCTGGAAGGCCTCGCAGTTGCTCACCGAGCTGATCTCGCGGTACGTGTCCTGCGCCGGCAGCCAGACTTCCAGGTCGAAGGTCTTGGCGGCGCCGAAGCCCATGTCGCCCGTGCACAGCAGCATGACGCGGTACGGCAGCTCCAGCTTCTGCAGGATGGCCTCGGCGTTGCGGGTCATTTCCTCCAGGGCCTCGTAGCTCTTCTCCGGGTGCACGACCTGCACCATCTCGACCTTGTCGAACTGGTGCTGGCGGATCATGCCGCGGGTGTCGCGGCCGGCGCTGCCCGCTTCCGAGCGGAAGCACGGGGTGTGCGCCGTCAGCTTCAGCGGCAGCTGCGCCTCGGGCAGGATCTCGTCGCGCACGAAGTTGGTCAGGGTCACTTCGCTGGTCGGGATCAGGTACAGCGCCTGCTGGTCTTCGTCCGCCAGCCCTTCCTGGCCGCCCTTGCTCACGGCGAACAGGTCGCCCTCGAACTTGGGCAGCTGGCCGGTGCCGCGCAGCGTGGCCTCGTTGACGATGTAAGGCGTGTAGCACTCGGTGTAGCCATGCTCCTGCGTCTGCACGTCCAGCATGAACTGCGCGAGCGCGCGGTGCAGCCGCGCCACCTGCCGCTTCATGACGGTGAAGCGCGCGCCGCTCAGTTTCACGCCGGTGGCGAAGTCCAGGCCCAGCGGCTCGCCGATGTCCACGTGGTCCTTCACCTGGAAGTCGAACTTCCGCGGCGTGCCCCAGCGCCGCACCTCCACGTTGGCGTGCTCGTCGCTGCCCACCGGAACGCTCTCGTGCGGGAGGTTGGGGACGGCCAGCAGCAGCGCCTGCATCTCGGGCTGGATCTGCTCCAGCCGGGCGGCCGATCGGTCGAGCTCCGCCTTGGCCTGCGCCACCTCGGCCATCACGGCGTCGGCGCTCTCGCCCTTGGCTTTCAGCTGGCCGATCTGCTTCGAGAGCTGGTTGCGCTTCGCCTGCAACTCTTCGGTGCGGGTCTGGATCGTCTTGCGCTCGGCTTCCAGCCGCTGGAACGCCTCCACGTCCAGGAAGGTCTGGGGCGACTTGCGGGCCTCCAGCCGTGCGATCACGGAAGGCAGGTCTTTGCGGAGCAGGTTGACGTCGAGCATGAGCCTGATTTTATTCGGCGCCCTGCTTACCATAGGCGCCCACCCCAAGGAGGACCCCATGCCCATGCAGATCGACTGCTATCTCTCCTTCAACGGCAATTGCGAGGAGGCGCTCAACTTCTATGCCAGGTGCCTCGGCGGCGAGGTCACCGCCCTCATGCGCTTCGAGGGTTCGCCCATGGACGACGGAAAGCTGCCCCCGGAGTGGAAGAACAAGGTGATGCACGGCTCCGTCACGGCCGAAGGCGCCCAGATCATGGGCAGCGACACGCCACCGGGCTGGGGCACGCCCGGCTACAACGGCATTACCGTGTCGCTCTACATCAAGCAGGACGTGGAGAAGGCGCGCAAGGCCTTCGATGCGCTGGCCGCCGGCGGCCAAGTGAAGATGCCTTTCGCCCCACCCTTCTGGGGCGGGCACTTCGGCATGCTGACCGACAAGTTCGGCGTGCCGTGGATGGTGAGCTGCGAATAGCCGCTCAGGCCAGCGTTGCGGGGTCCACGTTGGCGCCGCACACGACCAGGCACACCGTCTCGTCGGCGCGCGGCACGTAGGCCCGTGTCCGCAGCGCCGCCAGCGGCAGCGCGGCGGCCGCTTCCACAGCCAGCTTGCATTCGGTCCACAGGGCGTGCTGGGCGGCGCGGATCGCATCGTCCGGCAGCAGCAGAGACTGCGCCACGTGCCGCTGCGTGATCTCCCAGGCGATCGCGCCGATGCGGCGGGCGCCGAGCGCGTCGGCCGCGACGCCACCCACCTGCACGTCCACGGGCTCGCCGGCCTCGCGGGCGCGATGCAGCGTGGGCGCGAGCTCCGGCTCCAGCGCCACGACGCGGCTGCGCTGCTTGAACCAGGCGGCGATGCCGGCGACCAGGCCACCGCCGCCCACGCTCACCAGCACGCTGCCGGGTGCGCGGCCGCCCTGCTCCTCGATCTCCATCGCCAGCGCGCCGGCGCCGGCCACCACCTCGGGCTGGTCATAGGCGTGCGTGAGCAAGGCGCCGGTCTCGCGCTGGCGCGCCAGGCAGGCGTCCAGCGCTTCGGCGTAGACCGCGCCGGTCACGACCACCTGCGCGCCGAGTTCGCGCAGCTTCGCCTGCTTGGCGGGGCTGCAGACGGTCGGGACGAAGACTTCGCACGGGACGCCCAGCGCGCGGGCCGCGGCGGCCGTGGCGATGCCGGCGTTGCCGCCGGAGGCGACGATCACGCCGCTGTCCGGAATGGGATTCGCCAGCAGGCGGTTGTACATGCCGCGCGCCTTGAAGCTGCCGGAGACCTGCAGGTGCTCCAGCTTCAGCCAAACCTCGGCGCAGTCCACGCCGAGGGCGCTGCCGGGGAGCTGCCACAGGGGCGTGCGGCGGATGAAGCCGCGAGGGTCGTCGCGCAGGCGCGCGGCGGCGGCTTCGATGGCCGCGCGCATCGTCACTGCTTCAATCCCTTGGGCAGCGGGAACTTCACCGTCTCCACGATCCCGTCCATCTTGCGCACCGACACCGCGCCCAGCACCTTGATGCGGGCGATGACTTCCTGCACCAGCACCTCGGGCGCGGAGGCGCCGGCGGTCAGGCCCACGCGGTTCTTTCCTTCCAGCCATTCGGCCTTCAGTTCCTCGGGGCTGTCCACCATGTAGCTGGCCACGCCCAGCTTGCGCGCGAGTTCGGCCAGCCGGTTGCTGTTGGAGCTGGTGGGGCTGCCGACGACGATCACCACGTCCACCTCGCGCGCCAGCATCTTCACGGCGTCCTGCCGGTTCTGCGTGGCGTAGCAGATGTCCTGCTGCTTGGGCTCGCGCACGGCCGGGAAGCGCTGCTTCACGGCACGCGTGATTTCGGCCGCGTCGTCCACCGACAGCGTGGTCTGCGTGACCAGGGCCAGGCGCTCGGTCTGCGACGGCTGCACGCGCGCGACGTCGGCCACGTCCTCCACCAGGTGGATGCCGCCCTGCAGCTGGCCCATCGTGCCTTCCACCTCGGGATGCCCCTTGTGGCCGATCATGATGAACTCGTAGCCTTCCTTCGCGAGCTTGGCCACCTCGATGTGCACCTTGCTCACCAGCGGGCAGGTGGCGTCGAAGACGTGGAAGCCGCGCGCGGCGGCCTCCTGCTGCACCGCCTTGCTGACTCCATGGGCGGAGAAGACCAGCGTGGCGCCGGGCGGCACGTCCGCCAGGTCCTCGATGAAGATCGCGCCCTTGGCCTTGAGGTCGTTCACGACGAAGGTGTTGTGCACGATCTCGTGGCGCACGTAGATCGGCGCGCCGAAGCGCGCCAGCGCCCGCTCCACGATGTCGATGGCGCGGTCCACCCCGGCGCAGAAGCCGCGCGGTTCGGCCAGCAGGATTTCCGCGGGCCGCATCAGAGCACCCCGATCACTTGCACCTCGAAGGTCACCGGCTGGCCCGCGAGCGGATGGTTGAAGTCGAACAGCACCGCATCGGGCTGGCCGTCGCCGTCCTTGTCCTCGCCCAGCTGCCGCACGGCGCCGGCGTAGCGGCCCATGCCGTCGGGCGTGGGGAACTCCACCACGTCGCCCACGGCGTAGGTCTCCTGCGGGTCCCCCATCTGGACGAGGAGCTTGCGCGCGACCCACTGCACCATGTCCGGGTTGCGATCGCCGAAGGCCTCGCCCGCCGGGATCTCGAACTGCGCGCGGGCGCCCTCCGGCAGACCCAGCAGGCGCTGCTCCACGGCGGGCGCCAGCTCGCCGGAGCCCAGCGTCAGCGTGGCCGGCTTGTCGGCGAAGGTGTTGATGATGTCGCCGGCCGGCCCCGCGAGGCGGTAGTGCAGCGTGAGGAAGGAGCCCGGCTCGACGCGGGCAGGGTTGGAGGCCATGGTGTCCCGATAATGTGGCCTCCATTTTAGGAATTCGGGGCGAAGGGCATGCTGATGGCGCTCAAAGACCTCCCCGCGGATGCCCGGCCGCGGGAGAAACTGCTGGCGCGGGGCCCCGCCGCCCTCAGCGACACGGAGCTGCTGGCGCTGCTGCTGCGCACCGGCACGCGGGGCCGGGGCGTCTTCCAGATGGCGCAGGAGGTGCTGGACCGCTTCCGCGGCCTGGCCGGCCTCCTGCACGCGAGCAGCGAAGAATTGCGCACGGTCAACGGCCTGGGCGGCACGGCCAAGCGCTCGGAGCTGATGGCGGTGCTGGAGCTCGCGCGGCGCGCCGTCGCGGAGCAGCTGCGGGCGCGGGAGGTGTTCGGCTCGCCCGACGCCGTGAAAAATTACTTGCAGCTGCACCTGGCGCGGCGTCAGCACGAGGTGTTCGCCGCCCTCTTCCTCGATGCGCAGAACCGCCTGATCGCGATGGAAGAACTCTTCCGGGGCACGCTGACTCAGACCAGTGTGTACCCGCGCGAAGTCGTCCTGAAAGCCCTGCACCACCACGCGGCCGCCGTGGTGCTGTCGCACAACCACCCGAGCGGCACCGTGCAGCCCTCGCGCGCCGACGAAGCGCTCACGCAAACCCTGAAGGCGGCGCTGGCGCTCGTCGACGTGCGCGTGCTCGATCACGTGATCGTCGCGCCGGGGCAGGCCCTCTCCATGGCGGAAAGAGGCCTGCTTTGAAGGCCAAGTCCCTGCAGGACCTGCAGGCCATCAAGCAGCAGATCGCCGAAAAGGAGCGCGCGGCGCGCGAGCAGGCGGCGCGCGAGGCCGAGGCACGCAAGCGCGCGGAAGCCGAGCGCAACCTGTTCCAGCGCGCGGCCGGCCGCGTGCACCGGCTGCCGGAGCACGGGCGCGTGCATCACCCGCCGGAGCCGGTCGCGCCCGTGCCGGCGCAGCGCCAGCTCGATGACCAGCGCGTGCTGAAGGAAGCGATCAGCGACGAGTTCGACGCCTCCACGCTGCTGGAGACCGACGAGACGCTCAGCTTCCGCCGTCCCGGCGTGGGGCCCGACGTCGCCCGCAAGCTGCGGCGCGGCCACTGGAGCATCCAGTCCGAGATCGACCTGCACGGGCTGCGCAGCGACGACGCCCGCGAGGCGCTCGCCGCCTTCCTGCGCGAGGCGGTGCGCCAAGGCCTGCGCTGCGTGCGCATCGTGCACGGCAAGGGGCTGGGCTCGCCCGGCAAGACGCCGGTGCTGAAGGGCAAGGTGCACGCCTGGCTGGTGCAGAAGAACGAGGTGCTGGCCTTCGTGCAGGCGCGCGGCGACGAGGGCGGGGCCGGGGCGCTGGTGGTGCTGCTCACGCCCACGTGACGGCCACCGGCGCCTCGCGCGGCAGCGGCAGCGGCGGCATGGGCCGGCCGTAGATCCGCTGGATGCGCAGCGGCAGCGGCGGGTGCGCATCGAACCAGCCGCCGCGCTCGGCGGCGCGTCCCAGCAGCAGCAGGTGCTTCACCGAGGTGGGCCACGGCGGGTCCGCCGGCATCGTGTCGGCCTCCTGCCGTTGCGTGAGCGCCTTGCGCAGCACGCCGCCCAGGCCGTCGCGGCTGCGCGTCCACTGCACGGCCCGCGCGTCGGCGAGGAACTCGCGCTGGCGCGACACCGAGGCCTGCAGCACGCGGCCGGCGTACCGGCCGAAGGAGCCCATCACCATGATGGCCGTGCCGAAGAGCCAGGCCAGGCCGCCGCGCTCGCGCACCGTCTCGCCGAAGCCCCACACCAGCTCCAGTCCCGCGACCATGCCGGCCAGCTGCATGTTCAGCTGCGTGTCGCCCTCGTGGATGTGGCTGCATTCGTGGGCCACCATGCCCTGCAGCTCGTCGCGCGTGAGCAGGTCCAGGGCGCCCTGCGTGACCGCCAGCACCGCCTCGTCCTCGTCCCAGCCGCTCGCGAAGGCGTTGATGGCCTGGTGGCGCGGCATGACCATCACCTGCGGACGCGGCATGTGGGCGGCGATGCAGACCTCGTCGACGATGTTGGCGAGGCGCTGCTCGGCGTGCGAGGTGGACGGCCGCAGCTCGCGGGCGCCGATGCGGCGGGCCAGGCGCTCGGCGCCGCCCGGCATCCGCAGGTTGGAGATCTCGATCCACCAGCCGCCCAGCACCAGCAGCAGGGTCACGCCGACGTTGACCCCGAAGAACAGGCGCGGGAAGTCGAGCGCGTAGAGCGACAGCACCTTCAGTCCCCACCAGCACAGCGCCAGCGCCAGGTGCACGCCCAGCACGGTGGCCGCCACGGCGAGCGTGAACAGCACGAGCAGCTTCAGGGTCTCGCCCCGGGCGGCCTCCTGCTGCTCGAAGATGCGCATGCGCGCGGCGCCGCTCAGAACGCCAGGCGGGGCGCCTCGCGCTCCTGCGCGTTCTGGGTGGACTGCAACTGCGCCGCCAGCGCGAAGCCGAACAGGCGCGCGGCGATCAGTCCGGGAAAGCGCGAGGCCGTGTCGTTGTACGCCAGCACCTCGTCGTTGTAGGCCTGGCGGGCGAAGCCGATGCGGTTCTCGGTGGAGGTGAGCTCCTCGCTCAGCGACTGCATGGTCTCGTCGGCCTTCAGCTCGGGGTAGCTCTCGGCGACCGCCATCAGCCGGCCCATCACGCCGCCCAGCTCCTGCTCCGCCAGGGCCAGCCGGCCCACGGCGGCCGGATCCGTGGGGCGCACGCGCACGGCGCCGGCGGCGCTGACGGCCGCTCCGCGGGCGCGGGCCACGGCTTCCAGGGTGGCGGATTCATGGGCGAGGTAGCGCTTGGCCACTTCCACCAGGTTCGGGATCAGGTCGTAGCGGCGTTTCAGCTGCACGTCGATCTGCGAATAGGCGTTGGCGATGCGGTTGCGCCGCTGCACCAGCTGGTTGAAGGCCGCGATGGCCCACAGGACGATGGCGGCCACCACCGCGACGACGATCCAGGTTGCTCCGGTCACGCCGGCCTCCTTCCCTTTTTTGTGGCGGCCATTATGGGCCCTCGCGGGCCAGCTCAACCGTCCGTATTTCGCATCCAGTCTGCCGTCTGGAAGAAAGCCTGGTTCAGGCGGGTCCGCAGTTCGGGGGGCACGCCCACCTCGCCCATGGCCTGGTCCATGCAGGCCAGCCACTGGTCGCGCTCGGCGATCCCGATCCGGAACGGCATGTGCCGCATGCGCAGGCGCGGGTGGCCGAAGCGCTGGGTGTAGTACTGCGGCCCGCCGAGCCAGCCGCAGAGGAACCAGAACAGGTTCTGGCGCGCCCGGTCGAGCTCCGTGCCATGGGTGGCGCGCAGCTGCGCGTACCCGTGCTCCAGGTCCATCAGGTCGTAGAAGCGCTCCGCCAGCGCCTTCACCTTCTCTTCGCCGCCGATCCACTCGAAAGGGGTGGCGTGCTGCGGCTGCTCGTCCGTCTCCATGCCGGGATTGTCCCCGGGATGCTATTCGGCCGCCTTGCGCAAGGTCTCCACCACCGGCCGGCTCAGCACTTCGCGCAGGCCCCACCAGCCGGCGGCGAGCGCCAGCACGGCGCCGGCGGCGGCGCCCGCCAGGGGCACCAGCGGCGACGCCGTCCACGTGAAATCGAAGGCGTATTTCGCGAGCGCCCAGCCCACGATGCCGGCCACCACGCTGGCCAGGAAGCCCGCCAGCAGGCCGACGCCGGCCAGCTCCGCCCGCTGCACCTGCCGCAGCAGGCTGCCGCGCGCGCCCACCGCCCGCATGATCGCGAACTCGCGGGCGCGCTCCTCGCGCGTGGCCGTGACGGCGGCGAACAGCACCACCACGCCGGCGGCCAGCGTGAAGCCGAACAGGAATTCCACCGCGCGGATCACCTTGTCCAGCACGCCCTGGATCTGCGCGATGGTGGCCGTCATGTCCACGCTGGTGACGTTGGGGAAGGCGCGCACCAGCGCGTTGTCGAAGCCGCGCTGCGCGGGGGCCCGAAAGGCGCCCATGAAGGTCACGGGCATGTCCGGCAGTTCACTCACCGGGTACATCACGAAGAAGTTGGCCCGCATGGAGCCCCAGTCCACCTTGCGCAGCGAGGTGATCCTCGCCTCGCTCGTGATGCCGGCGATGTCGAAGCGCAGCGTGTCGCCGAGCTTCAGGCCCAGCGTCTGCGCGATGCCCTCCTCCACGCTCACGGCGCCCTGTTCCTCCGGCTGCCAGCGGCCGGCGACGACCTCGTTGTGGTCCGGTTTCTGCGCCGAATACGAGAGGTTGAACTCGCGGTCCACCAGGCGGCGGGCGCGGTCCTCCGTGAAGTCGTCCGGGCCGATGCTGCGGCCGTTCACGGCGACCAGTCGGCCGCGGAACATGGGGTACCAGTCCAGCCGCTGCACGCCGGCGGCGCGCAGCTGCGCCAGGAAGGCCTGGCTCTGGTCCGGCTGCACGTTGATGACGAAGCGGTTGGGCGCATCGGGCGGTGTCGCCTGGCGCCAGCTCGCGATCAGGTCGGTGCGCAGCAGCACGAGCAGGACCAGCGCCAGCAGGCCCACGGCCAGCGCGCTGGTCTGCACCACGGCGTAGGCGGGGCGGGCGCTGATCTGGCGCGTGGCCAGCACCAGCCAGCGCGGCGCCGTCGCCTCGTTCACCAGCCGGCGCAGCAGCTTCACCGCCACCCAGCTCAGGCCCGCGAACACCAGCACGGCGCCGGCGAAGCCGCCCACCGCGATGGCGCCCAGCTTGAGGTCGCTGCTCGCGGCCAGCAGCAGCGCGGCGAAGCCGGCGACGCCGACGCCCAGCACCAGCAGCGAAGCCGGCTTCAGGTTGCCGACGTCGCGCCGGATCACGCGCAGCGGCGGCACCTGCGCCAGCTGGAGCACCGGCGGGAGGCCGAAGGCGAACAGCAGCGTCAGCCCCATGCCGAGGCCGAACACCGTCGGCCAGGCGCCCGGCGGCGGCAGCGTCGTGTTCACCAGGCCGCTCATGAAGGCGATGAAGACGAAGTGCACCGCGAAGCCGAGCGCCACGCCCAGCAGGCTCGCGACCAGGCCGACCAGCGCGAACTCGATCGTGTAGCTCCAGGCGATGGTGCGCTGGCTCTGGCCCAGCACGCGCAGCATGGCGCAGTCGTCCAGGTGGCGGCTCGCGAAGCCGCGCGCCGCGAGCGCCACGGCCACGGCGCTGAGCAAGGCCGCGAGCAAGGCGACCAGGTTGAGGAATTTCTCGGCGCGGTCGAGCGTCTGGCGCATCTCCGGCCGCCCGCCTTCCAGCGATTCGACCCGCACGCCGCGCACCTCGGGACGGTGCGCCTCGTCCCTCGCCCACTCGGTGAAGCGTTCGACGCTGCGATCGTTGCCGGCCACCGCGAAGCGCCAGCCGATGCGGCTCGCGGGCTGCACGAGGTGGGTGGCCGGCAGGTCGTCCGCGTGGATCATCACGCGCGGCACGAAGTTCTGGAAGCCGGCGCCGCGGTCCGGCTCCAGCGTGATGATGCGCGTCACGCGCAGCCGTGCGTCGCCGAGCAGCAGCGGGTCGCCCATGCGCAGTCCCAGCGCCTCCAGCACGGGCGCGTCGACCCAGGCCTCGCCCCGCTTCGGCACCTCGCGCGTCTTCTGCCCGGTTGCCTCGGGGCGGTCGGCGATCTCCAGGTTGCCGCGCAGCGGATAGCCGTCGGGCACCGCCTTCAGCGCGATCAGGCGGGTGGCGCCGCCCTGCGCATCGGGCGCGCGGGCCATCGAGGGGAAGACCATCGTGACCAGGCCCTGCAGGCCCAGCGCCCGCGCGCGGTCCACGAAGGCCTGCGGCGTCGGCTGGTCGCTCACCACGACGGCGTCGCCGCCCAGCAGCGCGCGGGCATCGCGCTCCAGGCCGCCCTGCAGGCGGTCGGCGAAGAAGCCGACGGCGGTGAGCGCCGCGACGGCCAGCGTCACGGCCACCATCAGCAGGCGCAGCTCGCCGGCGCGCAGGTCGCGGCGCAGCGTGCGCCAGCCCAGGGAGAAGGCGGAAGCGCGGCTCACGTCGCCTGCCCTGCGGCCCGCGGACGCGCCCGGGCCAGTTCCGTCTGCAGCACCAGCCGTCCGGGCGCGGTGTAGCAGAGGAAGTGGCGGTTGGTCGCGCGGCCGATGGTGCACAGGCCCAGGCGCTCGGCGATCTCGAAGCCCATCTGCGTCGTGCCGCTGCGCGACACCACGATGGCGACACCCATCTGGGCCGACTTGATCACCATCTCGCTGGTCAGCCGCCCCGTCGTGTAGAACACCAGCGGCTCCTCGCGCGTCGGTGCCCGCAGTTCGTGCTCGCGCAGCCACATCCAGCCGGCGATCGTGTCGATGGCGTTGTGGCGGCCCACGTCCTCCACGAAGAGGAGCATCTCCTCGCCGCGGAACAGCGCGCACCCGTGCACGGAGCCGGCGGACTTGTACGTGCTTTCCTGCAGGCGGATCGCATTGAGCAGGCCGTACAGCTGCGCCTGCGTGATGCGCGCGTCCGGCAGCGGCACGCTGTCGATCTCCTCCATCAGGTGGCCGAAGACGCTGCCCTGCCCGCAGCCGGTGGTGACCACGCGGTGCGCCGTGCGCTCCTCGATGCGCTCGATGCCGGCCCGGGTGCGCACGGCGGCGGCGCCGACCTCCCAGTCCACCGTGATCGACTCCACGGCTTCCAGGCTTTCCACGAGCCGCTGGTTGCGCAGATACCCCAGCACCAGCCATTCGGGATGCGCCCCCAGCGTCATCAGCGTGACGAGTTCGCGCTTGTCGACGTAGACGGTGAGAGGCCGCTCCGCCGGAATGGAGATGGTTTCCGCCTCGCCATGTTCGTTGACGGTCTGGACGCTGCGCGTGAGCGGCGCGCGGGCCTCGGTGAGCACGGGGCGGGTCATGGCGCCAAGGCTAACGCAAAACAAAGGCCAGCCGCGGGGCTGGCCTTCGTGGCGCGGGGGCTGCGCTACTTCTTCGGCGCCACGCCCGCCTTGCTGGGCGTCATGTCGCCGGAATGGGCGTTGACGCTGGGCGGCGTTGTGGCATTGCCGGCCGGCGAATGCGCCTCCGAGCTCTCCAGCGGCTTCTGGCTGGGCGGCGTGTAGGCGAAGGGGCCCGGGTCCATGCACGGCGGCGGCGGCTTGACGGCCGCCGCGACGTCCGGCACCGGCGTGCCGCCGCCCTGGGCCAGCGGCGCCGTCCTCGGCGCGGGCGGGGGAGCGGACGCGGCCGCCATGGCGGCGGAGGCGCCATTGGCGGCAGCCGAAGCGGCGCCCGCCGGCGCGGCCGCCTTCGGATGGTTGGACTTGTAGCGCGCGGCGATGCGGTCCTGCACCTGGCACAGCTGGTAGGCGGCGACCTTGGACTGCCACGCTGCCTTGGCCGCGGCCTCGGCCGCCTTGGCCTGGGCCGCCGCATCCGGCGGCGGCAGGGTGGCCAGGGCGAGACCGCAGCTGGCGGCGAGCGCCGTGGCGGTGAAGATGCGCTGAATCATCGGTTGTTCTCCTCAGGCGGGCCGCACGCGGTCCGTGCGGTCGTCGACCACCAGCGGCTGGCTGCGCTGGGCGGGGATCTTCCCCGACTGGATGTCCTCGTACCAGTAGGCGTGGTGCTCGCGCGCCCACGCGTCGTCCACGTAGCCGCGGCGCATGGCGGTGTAGGCGCCGCGCATGCCGACCGTGCCCATGTAGATGTGGCCGAACAGCGCCGCGAGCATCAGCACGGCGGCGACCGAGTGCACCATGTGCGTCAGCTGCATCATGTGGCGGTCGTACACCAGGTTCGGGATCAGCTTGTCCATCAGCAGCCCCGAGACGATGACGACGATGCCCAGGAACAGCATGGCGCCCCAGAACATCAGCTTCTCGCCGGCGTTGAAGCGGTGCGTCGGCGCGTCCTTCTTGCCGATGGTGCCGCCGAGCGTGAGGAGCCAGTGCAGGTCGCCCTTCTGCGGGAAGTTGTCCTTGATGAAGGTGGCCAGGATGACCAGCAGCGACACCACGAACAGCGGCCCGACGAAGTTGTGCAGGTTCTTCAGCAGGTAGGTGAGGTAGCCGAACAGCGTCTGGCCGATCACCGGGAGCAGGAAGAACTTGCCGAACGCCATCACGATGCCCGAGATGCCCAGGATGACGAAGGCGATGGCGTTGGCCCAGTGGGCGGCGCGCTCGAAGGGCGTGAAGCGCTCGATGCGTGGCGCGCGCTGGTTGGTGCTCTCGCCGACCGGTCCCTTGGCGAAGTAGAAGATCGCCAGCGCCACCAGCGTGATCAGCAGCAGCGAGCCGCCGTAGGGCACGATCCAGCGGTTGCGCACCTGGCGCCAGGCCTCGCCGGCGCTCACGTAGCGCACGCCGGGGTAGTTCACCGGCCCCTGGATCAGGTTGCCGGCTTCGGGCGCCTCGTGCCTCGGCAGGCTGGTGTAGCCCGTCACGCCGCCCTGCACCTGGCGCCACATCGGCGCGTTGTTGCCCGGCTGCACGGCGTTGCGCTGCCCGTTGGTCTGGTCCATGTACCCCGGCAGCGAGGACGCGTCGGGCTTCACCTCCGGCTTCACGTCGAAGATGTTCTGGCCGCGGATGCCGCCGGGCTGGCCCGGCACGGCGTCCTCCGGCGCCATGGGCGCCGGCGTGCTCGTGGTGGAGCCGCCGCCGCCCGGCGAGGAGGTCTGCGACTGCGCGAAGGCCGGCGAGCCGAGCGCGCAGGCCAGCACCGCCGCCGCGGCGAACTCAAGGAACCTTGACATATTCGTTCTGCCCCCGGACGGTGCGCACCTTCAGGTGCTGTTCCCAGCTGCCGCGGTCGCCCGGCTTCCACTCCGGCGCCGTGAAGGCCGCGTGGTTGGTGCCCTGGAAGGGCGCCGCGTCGCTCTTGATGCCGCCGGCGGTCTGCTCGCGCTCGGCGCAGGCCGACAGCGCGAAGGCCGCGGCCGCGAGGGTGAGGATTGCGACGGGCTTCACGACTTGCCTCCTTGCGGCTGGCCGGCCTGGCGCGAGCCGTAGGCGGTGCCCCAGCCCCACACCTCGGCGCCCTTGCCGCGCTTGAGCACGCGGTTGCGGAAGATGTCGGCGATCACGTCGCCGTCGCCGCCCAGCAGCGCCTTGGTGGAGCACATCTCGGCGCACGCGGGCAGCTTGCCCTCGGCCAGGCGGTTGCGGCCGTACTTCTCGAACTCGGCCTGCGAGCCGTTGGCCTCGGGGCCGCCGGCGCAGAAGGTGCACTTGTCCATCTTGCCGCGCACGCCGAAGGTGCCGGCCGCCGGGAACTGCGGCGCGCCGAACGGGCAGGCATAGCTGCAGTAGCCGCAGCCGATGCAGGTGTCCTTGTCGTGCAGCACCACGCCCTCTTCGGTGCGGTAGAAGCAGTTGACCGGGCACACCGCCATGCAGGGCGCGTCCGAGCAGTGCATGCAGGCCACCGAGATCGAGCGCTCGCCCGGCACGCCGTCGTTGAGCGTGACGACCCGGCGGCGGTTCACGCCCCAGGGCACCTCGTGCTCGTTCTTGCAGGCCGTGACGCAGCTGTTGCACTCGATGCAACGCTCGGAGTCACAGATGAATTTCATTCGTGCCATGTGTGTCTCCTCACGCCCTCTCGACGTTGCAGATCGTCGTCTTGGTCTCTTGCATCATGGTGACGCTGTCGTAGCCGTAGGTCGTGGCGGTGTTGACCGCCTCGCCGCGCACCACCGGCGCCGCGCCGGCCGGGTAGGAGGCCAGCAGGTCCTTGCCCTGCCAGCGCCCGGCGAAGTGGAAGGGCATCCAGCAGGTGTCGGGGCCGACGCGCTCGGTGACCAGCGCCTGCACGTTCAGCTGCGCGCCCGTGGGCGTCTTGAGCCACACGCGATCGCCGTTGCGGATGTTGCGGGCCGCCGCCGTCTTCGGGTTGATCTCGACGAAGGCTTCCTGCTGCAGTTCCGCCAGCCAGGGGTTGGAGCGCGTCTCGTCGCCGCCGCCCTCGTACTCGGTCAGCCGCCCGGAGCTCAGGATCAACGGGTACTTCTCGTACACCTTGTCCTGGATGTTCTTCTCCTGCAGCGTCTTGTAGAGCGTCGGCAGCCGCCAGAACACCTTCTTGTCGTCGTGCGTCGGGTACTTCGCGACCATGTCCGGGCGCGGGCTGTAGATCGGCTCGCGGTGCTGCGGGATCGGGTCGGGGAAGTTCCAGACGATCGCGCGCGCCTTCGCGTTGCCGAAGGGGTACACGCCGTGGTTCTTCATCGCGACGCGGATCATGCCGCCCGAGAGATCGGTCTTCCAGTTCTTGCCTTCGGCCGCGGCCTGTTCGGTGGGCGTGAGCTCGTTCCACCAGCCCAGCTTCTTGAAGAAGACGTGGTCGATCTCGGGGTAGCCGGTCGTGATCTCCGAGCCGAGCGGGAAGGAGCCTTCCTCGGCCAGCAGGTTCACGCCGTCGCGCTCCACGCCGAAGTTGGCGCGGAAGCAGCCGCCGCCGTCCATCACGTGCTTGGACGTGTCGTACAGGGTGAAGGAGCCCGGGTGCTTCAGCTCCGGCGTGCCCCAGCACGGCCAGGGCAGCCCGAAGGTGTCGCCCTGGATGTCGTAGCCGGTGGCCGGGTCCTTCACGCTGCCCTTGGCACGCAGCGTCTTGACGTCGAAGTGCGCCATCAGCTTCATGTGCGCCTTCAGGCGCTCCGGGCTCTGGCCCGTGTAGCCGATGGTCCAGTTCGACTTGTTGATCTCGCGCAGGATGTCCTCGGGCACGGGTTCGTCCATGCCCTTGACCTTCTGCATCTTGTAGTTCTTCGACAGCTCGTTGCCGAAGCCCAGCTTGGTGGCCAGCTGGTGCATGATCATGTGGTCGCTGCGGCTTTCCCACAGCGGCTCGATGACCTTCTCGCGCCACTGCAGCGAGCGGTTGGAGGCGGTCACGGAACCGCTGGTCTCCAGCTGCGTCGCCGCCGGCAGCAGGTACACCGCGCGGTTCGGGTTCAGGTCGGCCGGGTCGCCGGGCATGGCCGCCATCGCCGCCGTCGCCGACGGGTACGGGTCCACCACCACCAGCAGGTCCAGCTTGTCCATGGCCCGCTTCATCTCCAGGCCGCGCGTCTGCGAGTTCGGCGCGTGGCCCCAGTAGAAGACGCCGCGCAGGTTGGTCGGCTGGTCGATCATGTCGGTGCGTTCCAGCACCCCGTCGATCCAGCGCGACACCGTGATCCCGGGCTTGGTCATCAGCGTCGGGCTGGCGAAGCGGCTCTTGATCCAGTCGTAGTCCACGCCCCAGACGGCGGCGTAGTGCTTCCACGCGCCCTCGGCGACGCCGTAGTAGCCAGGCAGCGAGTCGGGGTTCGGGCCGATGTCGGTCGCGCCCTGCACGTTGTCGTGACCGCGGAAGATGTTGGCGCCGCCGCCGGACTTGCCGACGTTGCCCAGGGCCAGCTGCAGGATGCAGGTGGCGCGCACCATCGCGTTGCCGATCGAGTGCTGCGTCTGGCCCATGCACCACACGATGGTGGAGGGGCGGTTCATCGCGAGCGTCTCGGCGGCCTTGTACAGGTCGGCCTCCTTGACGCCGCAGGCCTCCTCGACCTTGTCGGGGGTCCACTTGGCGAGGACGTCCTTCTTGACCTCCTCCATGCCGTAGACGCGGTCGTTGATGTACTTCTTGTCTTCCCAGCCGTTCTTGAAGACGTGGTACAGGATGCCGAACAGCACCGGGATGTCGCAGCCCGAGCGGAAGCGGATGTACTGGTCCGCCTTGGCCGCCGTGCGGGTGAAGCGCGGATCGCACACGATCATCTTGGTGCCGTTCTCCTTGGCGTGCAGCATGTGCAGCATGGAGACCGGGTGCGCCTCGGCGGCGTTGGAGCCGATGTACAACGCAGCCTTGCTGTTCTGCATGTCGTTGTACGAGTTGGTCATCGCGCCGTAGCCCCAGGTGTTGGCGACGCCGGACACCGTGGTGGAGTGGCAGATGCGCGCCTGGTGGTCGCAGTTGTTCGTGCCCCAGAGGCTCACGAACTTGCGCATCAGGTAGGACTGCTCGTTGGAGTGCTTGGACGAGCCGATCCAGAACACGGAGTCGGGGCCGCTCGCCTTGCGCAGCTCCTGCAGCTTCGCGACGATCTCGTCGTAGGCCTGGTCCCAGGAGATGCGCTGGTACTTGCCGTCCACCAGCTTCATCGGGTAGCGCAGGCGGAACTCGCCGTGGCCGTGCTCGCGGATCGCCGCGCCCTTGGCGCAGTGCGCGCCCAGGTTGATCGGCGAGTCGAACACCGGCTCCTGGCGCACCCACACGCCGTTTTCCACCACGGCGTCGATGGCGCAGCCCACGGAGCAGTGGGTGCACACCGTGCGCTTCACCTCCACGCGGCCTTCGCCGACGGCGGCGCCGTCGCTGTCCTTGGCGCGGGCCTTCTTCACCAGCGTGAGCGAGGAGGCGGCGAGGCCGACGCCGACGCCCAGGCCGGAGCGGCGCAGGAAGGCGCGGCGGTCCATGGTGGGCAGGGCCCCCGCCAGCCCGCGCTGCAGGCTGTGGACGAAGGGCGAACGCGTGCGGTCCTGCGGGGAACCGGTTTTCTTCGTGAGCATGGAACCTCCGGCGGTCAGACGAGGGTGGAGCGGTAGTAGCGCTTGACGTGCTCCGTCACGCGGTAGCCGCCGCCGTTCTCCGGCGCCTTGGGCGCCGCTTCGGCGGCCTGGGGCTCGGGGGTTCCGGTGCGGGGAAGGGTGGCGACTGCGGCGGTGGCGGCACCGGCAGCGGCGGCGCCCCAGAGGAAGCCCCGGCGGGAGGGCTTGGGCTGGCTTTCGGACATGTGCGTCTCCTGAAGCTCTTATGAACGACCGTTCATACTGTAGTGCAGTGAAATGTTCACGGCAATCGCGCGCACGGCGACTCGCTCAGGGTAAACGCGGAGGCGACAGCACCCTGCAAGCCTGCGTCTCAAAAAGAGACAGGCCACCTAGGGAAATCGCTGAATGAAAGACGAAGGCGCGCCGGAATAAACGCGCCGCCGGCCTCAGGCCAGCATGTCGAAGCCCTGGGCCTCCACGGCGACGAAGGCGCGCGTGAAGCGGGCGAGCGCGGCGTAGAACTCCGCGCGCGGGTGGGCCTCGACGGTGTCGCACAGCGAGCCCACCCAGGGCTGCAGGTGCTCGGAGAAGAACTCGCGCTGCCGCGTGAGGTTCGCCACCGCGACGTCGTCGCCGGCGATCAGGTAGCGCATCACCTCGCAGACGCAGGCGACGTGGTCCTCGGTTTCCGGCACGGCCTCGTCGCGGGCCAGCCCCAGGTCGGCCAGCACGCCGCGCAGGCGCGCCAGCGGCTTTTCGTTGAGGAAGCCCGTGAGGTAGTGCGAGCCGAACAGGTAGACCTCGGGCTTGCCGACGCCGCCGAAGAGCGCGTCGTACTCGTCGGCGATCGCGCCGTCCGGCAGCGTGCGCGCCGCGCCCACGACCTCGCGCCAGGGCTCCTCGAGGAAGGCGCCGGCGGCCGGTGCTTCGGTCACGGCCACGCGCAGCGCGGAGAGCAGCTCCTGCGAGGGCGGCGCGTACCAGAGCTGCGCGAGCAGCCCGTAGATCTCGGCGCGCGCGGTCTCCTCGTCCAGGGCGCTGGTGGTGGGCAGGGGCTCGCTCATAGGTCGTGGATGCGCTGTTCGTCGGTCGCGGAATAGATGTCGATGACGCGGCAGTCGCCGCACATCTTGAGGCGGTCGAGCGCCGCGCCCTGGAACATCGCGTGGCCGGCCAGCTTGCCGAGCATGGCCTCGATGCCCTTCAGGGTGCCGAAGGGCTTGCCGCAGCGGATGCAGCCGTAGGGCTGCGCCTCGTTGAGCACGCGCGGCTGCTTGCGCTCGGGCGTGAGCAGCAGCCGCGGCGTGAGCGTGATCGCCTGCTCGGGGCAGGTGCGCTCGCACAGGCCGCACTGCACGCAGTTCTTCTCCACGAAGCGCAGCTGCGGCGAGGTCTGGTTGTCCTGCAGGGCGCTGGCCGGGCAGGCGCCCACGCAGCTCATGCAGAGCGTGCACTTGTCCTTGTCGACGTGGACCGTGCCGAACAGCGCGCCCGCCGGCAGCGCGATCTCCTCGGGCTTGCGGGGCGCGTGCTCCACCAGGTGGTCGAGCGCGAGGTCCAGCGTCGTGCGCTTCTCGCCGGAGACGGCGTAGCGGGCGCGCTCGCGCGGCGCGGCGCCGCCGCGGCGCGCCAGCAGCTTCAGTTCCTGTTCCAGGTCGGCGCAGTCACGGCCCTGCAGCAGGCTGAAGTGGCTGCCTTCGTAGCCCAGGCCCTCCAGGATCGCCTGCGCGACCGCCATCTGCTCGCGCAGCGCGTCCAGGTACTGCGGCGCTTCCTCGTTGGTGGCCAGCAGCGCCACGTGGGCGGCGCCCTGCGCGACGGCGGTGAGCCACAGGTCGATGCCGGTGCTGGCGACGTGCCACACCGCCATGGGAATGATGCTGGCCGGCACGCCGTCGCCGGCGCCCACCCGGGCCGCGCGGCCGACTTCCTCCACCAGCTGCTGCCCGCGCTCCTGGCTGTGCAGCAGGAGGATGGGCGCGCGGCCGCCCGCGCGCTCGTAGGTCGAAAGCAGCGTGCGGATCTTCGTGCCCTGCTCGTTCGCGCGCGGGTAGGCATAGCTCATGGCGCCGGTCGGGCACACCGTGGTGCAGGCGCCGCAGCCCACGCACAGGTGCGGGTTCACCTTGACCTGCTGGCGGGCCTTGTCGCTCGTGATCGCCTCGGCGGAGCAGACCTCCACGCAGGCGTTGCAGCCGGTCTTCTCGTTGCGGCTGTGGGCGCACAGCTTCTGCTTGTAGGCGAAGAACTTCGGCTTCTCGAATTCGCCGACCAGCTCGCGCAGCTTCAGCACGACGTCCAGCGCGCGCGGGCCCTGTTCCTGGTCCGGCGGCAGGTGGAAGTAGCCTTGCGGCAGCGCGTGCTGCAGGAAGGCCGGCTGGCGGCGCAGGTCCAGCACGAGGTCGAAGGACTCGGTGTGCGCGACCGGCTCGCGCGTGAAGTCGATCGCGCCGGCGACGTCGCAGGCCTTGACGCAGGCGCGGTGGCTCTTGCAGGAGAGCAGGTTCACCTGGTAGTCGAGCCCGATCGCGCCTTCCGGGCAGGCGGCGACGCAGGCGTTGCAGCGCGTGCACAGGTCCAGGTCGATCGGGTTGTCCTGCGACCACGCGAGCTGGAAGTTGCCCAGCCAGCCCGTGAGGCTTTCGATGCGACCGCCGACCACGGGGTAGCGCCGCTCCTGCGCGCCGCTGCCGCCGCGCGAGAAGATGGTGATGTCCAGCGCGTCGCCGACCACCGCGGCGAAGCGCTCGGCGTCCTCCAGCGGGCCCACGAGCAGCAGGCGGCCGGCGCTCTTGAAGGTGACGGTGGGCACCGGCTCCGGCTCCGGCAGCCTGGCCATCGCGAGCAGCGCGGCCAGCTTGGGCCCGGCGCTCTTCGCGTCGCGGCTCCAGCCGCCGGTCTCGCGGATGTTGACGAAGCGGATGGGGGCGACGGCGCCCTCGGTCTGCTGCGCGATCTCGCCGAACAGGCGCTTTTCCTGCGTGCAGGCCACCACCACGTCGGCGCCGCCCTGGATCGCCTTCTGGAAGGCGCCCGCTTCCCGGCGGCACAGCGTGGAGTGCAGCGGCAGGTTCTCATCGAGCGCCCGCCCCAGGCTCTTCGCGTCCAGGGGCATCGTCTTGTTGCAGTCGCAGATCAGGGTCGGCATCGTGTCCGGCCGGTGGTATTGCCTCGGCCACTCCCGAGCCCGACTGTGCCACGGATTGCGCCGGGGGGACATCGGAGACAACCCCCGCCGTGGTGCTTTCCTCGCGCTGCGGCTTCTTCTCGTCGTCGAACAGCTTCAGGAAGCTGCTGCTCGCCAGCTGGCGGATCATCGCCGCGGGCATGGGATCGGGCTTGCTGTAGTCGTCGATGTAGACGTCGAGCCCGTCCATCACGTTGAAGTGCGGATCGCTGAACAGCTTCTTCATCGCCGCGTTCCTCACCTCCGGCGGGACGTCGGCCTTGGCGAAGCGGCTGAAGTCGGATTCGTGGGTGAGGGCGGCGACGTCTTCGAGGGTCGGCGGGGGCGGGACCTCGGCGGGCGGCGACCCCTCACCCCGGCCCTCTCCCCGGAGGGGAGAGGGGGTCTCCAGGCTCCCTCTCCCGCCGGCGGGAGAGGGCTGGGGTGAGGGCGGCTCCGGAGGCACCTCCACCCCCTTGCGCACCGCCTCCTTGCGCTTCGCCCACCTGCCCAGGAAGCCGTCAGCCATTGCCGCCACCCCCGCCGTACTTCTTCTCCGTCGTGACGGACGCCGGCATCCCGAAGCGGTCCTCCAGCCGGCGGAAGCTCTCCGGCCGCTTGCGCTTGCGGGGCTCGGGGACGTAGTGCGCGTCGGCGAAGGCGCGCATCCACTCGACGATGTGCGGCGCCGCGGGCACCTGCTCCACGATTTCCTGCGCGTCGAGCCAGCGGGCGGCTTCGTTGTAGCTCAGCGTCACGATCAGCGGCCGCGGGATGGGCTCGGCCGCGACGCTCGCCTGCTCCTCCATGCGCCACAGCACGAACCAGCACGGCGCCGGGGAGGTCGCGTTGATGTAGTAGCCCTCGGCCTCGTCGCGGAACAGCTCCACCCGCTGGCGCGGGTGCAGCCAGCGCTCGCCGTCGGCATCCTGGTGCAGCAGGCGCGGTTCGCTGCCGAAGGCTTCCTCGTCGGGCAGCACCTCGGCCAGCTCCCACTTCCAGGGCTGCCAGGGGCTGGTGAGGCGGCGCTTGCGCATCACCACCGCCACATCCACCGAAGGCCGTTCGCTCATCGCGGCAGCCTCAGGTGCCCTTGGACACGCTGATGGTCGGGAACTTCGAGGAGAAGTCCTTGGACTTCGCCGCGATCTTGATCGCGACCTGGCGGGCCACGCTGCGGTAGATCTTCGCCGCTTCGCTGTCGGGATCGGCCACCACGGTGGGCTTGCCGCTGTCGGCCTGCTCGCGGATGTGCAGCGCCAGGGGCAGCGCGCCCAGGTAGTCGATGCCCTTTTCCTCGGCGTAGCGCTTGCCGCCGCCCTCGCCGAAGATGTGCTCGGCATGGCCGCAATTGCTGCACACGTGCACGGCCATGTTCTCCACGATGCCGAGGATGGGCACGCCCACCTTCTCGAACATCGTGACGGCCTTGCGCGCATCGATCAGCGCGATGTCCTGCGGCGTGGTGACGATCACGGCGCCCGTCATGGGGACGCGCTGCGAGAGCGTCAGCTGGATGTCGCCGGTGCCCGGCGGCAGGTCCACCACCAGGTAGTCGAGCTCCTGCCAGTTGGTCTGGCGCAGCAGCTGTTCCAGCGCCTGGGTGGCCATGGGGCCGCGCCAGATCATCGCCTCGTCCTGGTTCACCAGGAAGCCGATGGACATGACCTGGATGCCGTGGTTCTCCAGCGGCTCCATGGTCTGGCCGTCCTCGCTTTCCGGCCGGCGGTCGATGCCCAGCATCATGGGCTGGCTGGGGCCGTAGATGTCGGCGTCGAGGATGCCCACGCGGGCGCCCTCGGCCGCGAGCGCCAGCGCCAGGTTGGCCGCCGTGGTGCTCTTGCCGACGCCGCCCTTGCCCGAGGCCACGGCGATGATGTTCTTCACGTTGGGCATCAGCTGGACGCCCCGCTGCACCGCGTGCGCCGTGACCTTGGTGACGATGTTGACGGAGACGTTGTCCACGCCCGGCACCGCCTTGGCGGCGGCGACCAGCGCCCGGCGCAGCTCGGGCACCTGGCTCTTCGCCGGGTAGCCCAGCTCCACCTCGAACGAGACGTCCCCGCCCTCCACCTGCACGTTCTTCACGGCCTTGGTGCTGACGAAATCCTTGCCCGTGTTCGGGTCCTTGACGCCGGCGAGCGCGGCGAGCAACTGTTCCTGGGTGGCCATATCGCTTGGTTGAAGGTGTTCCGCGCAGTGTAGCGGGCCTGAATAAAATACCCGGTTCCCCCCGGAAAGCCCACATGACCCAGCGCAAGCTCTTCGTCACCACCGCCCTGCCCTACGCGAACGGCAAGTTCCACATCGGCCACATCATGGAGTACATCCAGGCCGACATCTGGGTGCGGCACCAGCGCATGCAGGGCAACATGGTGCACTTCGTGGGCGCCGACGACGCGCACGGCGCGCCGATCATGATCGCCGCCGAGAAGGCGGGCAAGACGCCGCAGGCCTTCGTGGGCGAGATCGCCGCCGGCCGCAAGCCCTACCTCGACGGCTTCCACATCCGCTTCGACAACTGGCACTCCACCGACAGCCCGGAGAACACCGAGCTGGCCCAGGGGATCTACAGGACGCTCAAGGCGAACGGCATGATCGCCACGCGGACCATCGAGCAGTTCTACGATCCGGTCAAGGGCATGTTCCTGCCGGACCGCTACATCAAGGGCGAGTGCCCGGTCTGCCACGCGAAGGACCAGTACGGCGACTCCTGCGAGGTCTGCAGCAGCGTCTATTCGCCCACCGAGCTGATCGAGCCCTACTCCACGCTCACCGGCGCGAAGCCGGAACTGCGCAGCTCCGAGCACTTCTTCTTCCAGCTCTCCAAGCCGGAGGTCGTGGAGTTCCTGAAGGGGTGGACGCAGGACGGCAAGCTGCAGCCAGAGATGGCGAAGAAGGCCGGCGAGTGGTTCGAGGCCGGCATGGCCGACTGGGACATCAGCCGCGACGCGCCCTACTTCGGCATCGAGATCCCGGATGCGCCGGGCAAGTACTTCTACGTCTGGCTGGACGCGCCCATCGGCTACCTCGCGAGCCTGAAGAACCACTTCGACAAGGGCCAGGCGAGGGACCACTGGCACGCGCCCTCGCGCACGACGGCCAGCTTCGACGAGTTCATCGCCGACCCCGCGGTGGAACAGGTGCACTTCATCGGCAAGGACATCGTGTACTTCCACACCCTGTTCTGGCCGGCGATGCTGAAGTTCAGCGGCCGCAAGACGCCCGACCAGGTGAACGTGCACGGCTTCATCACGGTGAGCGGCGAGAAGATGTCCAAGAGCCGCGGCACCGGCATCGACCCGCTGAAGTACCTGTCGCTGGGCATGAACCCCGAGTGGCTGCGCTACTACATCGCCGCCAAGCTGAACGCCCGGGTGGAGGACGTCGATTTCAACCCCGACGACTTCGTCGCCCGGGTCAACGCCGACCTGGTCGGCAAGTACGTCAACATCGCCAGCCGCGCCGTGAAGTTCATCCCCGGCGGCAAGCTCCTGGGCGCCGGCGGCTTCGCCGCGATGGACGCGCCGGGCCTGGTGGCGAAGGTGCGCGCGCTGTACGAGGAGCGCGAGTACGGCAAGGCGCTGCGCGAGATCATGGCCGCCGCCGACCAGGTGAACGCCCTCTTCGACGAGGCGGCGCCCTGGAAGCTGGTGAAGGAAGGCAAGACGGCCGAGGCCGCGGAGGTGTGCAGCCACTGCATCGAGTCCTTCAAGGTGCTCACGGCCTGCCTGAAGCCGGTGCTGCCCGAGCTGGCGGAGAAGGCCGAGGCCTTCCTGAAGTGCGAGCCTCTGGGGTGGGACAACGCGGCGAAGCCGCTGGGCGCCGGGCACCAGGTGGGGGAGTACAAGCACCTGATGCAGCGGGTGGACATGAAGCAGGTGGATGCGCTGTTCGAGCCGCCAGCGGAGCCCTCGGCCGGGCAGCCCTCACCCCAGCCCTCTCCCGCAAGCGGGAGAGGGAGTGAACCGGGGGGCGAACCCGTCGCCCCCGGTATCACGATCGACGATTTCGCCAGGGTCGACATGCGCATCGCGAAGATCGTCGACTGCAAGGCGGTGGAGGGGTCGACCAAGCTGCTGCAGCTGACGCTCGACGTCGGCGAGGGCCGCCTGCGCAACGTGTTTTCGGGCATCGCCTCCGCCTACAAGCCGGAAGACCTGGTGGGCAAGTTCACCGTCGTGGTCGCCAACCTGGCGCCGCGCAAGATGAAGTTCGGCGTCAGCGAAGGCATGGTGCTCTCCGCCAGCCATGCCGACGGGAAGGCGAAGCCCGGGATCTTCGTCCTGACGGCCTGGCCGGGCGCGGAGCCGGGGATGCGGGTCCGCTAGCGCCCTGCACCCGCTCCCGCCTGCGCGTCGCCTTTGCGCTGCGCGGGAGTGCAGGATTCACAGGGTCAATCCGCCAAATGCAGGAGTCGGCGGAACGTAACAAACCGTATAGGATAAGCTTCGCCTCGAGCTCTTTGACTCCAGTGCATCGAAGGCCGACGCCACCCGCGGGGTGGCGCTTTCACGTCCCGGAGCCATCGCCGCGACCGACCGCCGAGCCGTCCGCAAGAAACAGAATCCATCCCCAATGAAAGTCCTCACCGTCTTCGGCACGCGGCCCGAAGCCATCAAGATGGCGCCGCTGGTCAAGGCTCTCGCGGCGCAGCGCACGATCGACAGCCGCGTCTGCGTGACAGCGCAGCACCGGCAGATGCTGGACCAGGTCCTGGACTTGTTCGAGATCCGCCCCGACCACGACCTGGACATCATGCGTCCGGGCCAGGACCTCTACACGATCACGACCAGCATCCTGCAGCGCATCGGGCAGGTGTACCAGGAGTGCAAGCCCGACATCGTGCTGGTGCACGGCGACACCACGACCACGTTCGCGGCATCGCTGGCGGCCTTCTACCAGCGCATCCCCGTGGGGCACGTCGAGGCCGGACTGCGCACCGACAACATCTACTCGCCGTGGCCGGAAGAGGCCAACCGCCAGCTCACCTCCGTCCTGGCGCAGTGGCACTTCGCGCCGACCGAGGCGTCGCGGGACAACCTCCTGCGGGAAAACGTGGCGGCCTCCCGCATCCGGGTGACCGGCAACACGGTGATCGACGCCTTGCTCACCGTCAAGGAGAAGTTCGAGCGGTCCCGTTCGCTTTCGGACGAGATGCTCCATCGCTTCCCCTTCCTGGGCGACGACCGGCGCATGGTGCTGATCACCGGCCACCGCCGGGAAAACTTCGGCGACGGGTTCGAGCGGATCTGCCAGGCCGTGCGCAGCCTGGCGACCCGGCATCCGGAGGCGGATTTCGTGTACCCGGTGCACCTCAACCCCAACGTGCGCGAGCCGGTGAACCGGCTGCTGGCCGGCGCCCCGAACATCCACCTGATCGAGCCCCAGGACTACCTGCCCTTCGTGTACCTGATGATGCGCTCCTACGTGATCCTCACCGACTCCGGCGGGATCCAGGAAGAGGCGCCATCCCTCGGAAAGCCGGTGCTGGTGATGCGCGACACGACGGAGCGCCCCGAAGCCGTGGAAGCCGGGACGGTCCGCCTCGTGGGCACGGACGCGGGCGCCATCGTGCAGGGCGTCCATGAATTGCTTACAAACCGCGAAGCCTACGAACGCATGAGCTTCGCCCACAATCCCTATGGGGACGGCAAGGCATGCGCGCGCATCGTCGATGCCCTGATCACCCATTTCTCCTGAAAGAAACGAACATGAGCGATTCCTTCGACACCATCTCCATGATCGGCCTGGGCTACATCGGCCTGCCGACGGCCGCCATGTTCGCGGCGCGTCGCAAGAAGGTGATCGGCATCGACATCAACCGGCAGGCGGTGGACACGATCAACAGCGGACGCATCCACATCGTGGAGCCCGAGCTGGACATGGTGGTGCACAGCGCCGTGAGCGAAGGCTTCCTGCGCGCGAGCACCTCTCCGGAACCGGCGGACGCGTTCCTGATCGCGGTGCCCACCCCGTTCAAGGACGACCATGCACCGGACGTGTCCTTCGTCAAGGCGGCGGCGAAGTCGATCGCGCCGGTGCTGCGCGCGGGGAACCTCGTGATCCTGGAGTCCACTTCGCCGGTGGGCACCACGGAGCAGCTCGTGGAATGGCTGGCGGAGGCCCGGCCCGACCTGAAGTTCCCCCTTCCGGGGGCCGGCAAGGTGGACGTCAACGTGGCGTACTGCCCCGAGCGCGTGCTGCCCGGCCACGTCGTGCGGGAGCTGGTGGAGAACGACCGGATCATCGGCGGCCTGACGCCCGAGTGCTCGCGCCGGGCGAGCGAGCTCTATCGCATCTTCGTGCAGGGCAAGCTGCTGGTCACGAACGCACGCACGGCGGAGATGTGCAAGCTCACCGAGAACGCGTATCGCGACGTCAACATCGCCTTCGCCAACGAACTCTCGCTGATTTCCGACAAGCTGGGCATCAACGTCTGGGAGCTGATCAAGCTGGCGAACCACCATCCCCGGGTGAAGATCCTGCAGCCCGGCGCCGGCGTCGGCGGCCATTGCATCGCCGTCGATCCGTGGTTCATCGTCGACAAGACGCCGGAACAGGCCCGCCTGATCAGGACGGCGCGCGTCGTCAACGACTCCAAGCCGGGCTGGGTGTACGAGAAGCTCCGCGGCGCCGTGGATCGCGTCAAGGCCCAGGGCCACACCGAGTCCGACGTGCAGGTCGCCGTGCTCGGCCTGTCGTTCAAGCCGAACATCGACGACCTGCGGGAGAGCCCGGCGCTGCACATCGCGGAGCAGGCGCGTTCCGGCCTCAAGGTCCGCTTCCACTTCGTCGAGCCGAACATCGAGGAGCTGCCCGCCTCGCTCGGCGGCGGCAAGCCGGCGCAGCTCAAGGAAGCGCTGGAACATGCCGACGTCGTGCTGGTCCTGGTCGCCCACAGGCAGTTCGAGTTCCTGCCCTCGCTGCTGCGGCCGCAGCAGCAGGTCGTGGACGCCGTGGGCCTCGTGTGATCGCCGCCCCCGAGAGAACGCGATGAACGACGCCACCTCCCCCGCCCTGCTCCAGGCCGCCGAGCAGGCCCTTTCCCCGGCCGCGCCCTCGCCGATTCCGGTGGACAGGATCGCCGAGCTGTACAACGGCGAGATCTTCACCAGGGAAACGGCGGACGCCGCCCGGGAGCGGATCCACTGGATGTGCGGAGAGGTTTCCGGTGGCTCGGCCCTGGACGTAGGGTGCAGCCAGGGCATCGCGACCGTGCTGCTGGCGCGGGAAGGCATCCAGGTCACGGGCCTGGACAGCCACCCTGAAGCGATGGCGTACGCGCGCGAACTGTCCGCGCGGGAGACCGCCGCCGTCCAGGCGCGCATCACCTGGATCGAAGGCGATTTCTGGGACCTGCCCGCGGGCGAGCGCTTCGACACCATCCTGCTCGGCGAGGTCATCGAGCACCAGGCGGCTCCGGCCCGCTTCCTCGCGAAAGCCGCACAGCACCTCGCGGCGGGCGGCCGGATCATCCTGACGACGCCCTTCGGCCTGCATCCCCACGAGGACCACAAGGTGAGCCTCTTCCCCGGGGACCTCGCCCGGATGGCCCGGGAGTGCGGCCTCGGCGTGGCGCACCTGGACGTGACCGACAGCTACATGCGCATGGTCCTGCGGTCGGCCGCCGACGGATCCCTGGAGGTGCCGGCGGCCGAGGCGCTGGTCGGCCTCATGGAAAAAGGCACGCTGGCCTCCCAGCGGCGCCTGTTCGCGCGGCTCGACGATGTCTCGGGCAAGCTGCGCAAGAAGACCGAGGCGGCGAAGGCGCTGCAGAAGCGCCTGGAGTCGGCGGAGCGGGCCCCGGAAGCGCTGGCCACGGCCGCGCAGCAGCACGCGGCGGAACTCGATGCGGTGAAGCGGCAGCATGCGACAGAGCTGGAAACGGCGATGCGTCAGCACACCGAGGAACTCGAACGGGCAAGGCAGGCCCACGCCGCGGAACTCGAGGCGGCGCACCGACAGCATGCGTCCAGCGAAACGGCGCTGACCCGGCGGATCACCGAGCTCGAGGCGCGGGTCGCGGCCATCCAGCTGAGCGAAAGCAAGGCCAGGGACGAAATCGCGCGCCTGAAGGAGGCCCACGCCAAGGAACTGGCCGCCCTGCGCCGGACCAGCGTCGTGGAGCTCCATGCGACACAGGAGCGCATCAAGCGCCAGCTCACCTATCGCTGGGGACAGGTGCTGCTGGGGGTGAAGGAGCAGCCGCTCAAGGCGATCACCGTCCCCTGGGACCTCTATCGGACCTTCAAGGACTTCCAGCAGCATCGGCAGGAACCGGCCCCCCGGTCGCAAGCCCTGGGCCGGCCGGTCGCGGGCCGGAAGCCCGTGCGCCAAGGGCAGAAGACGCCCGCGACGGGACCGCAGCGGGACGAGCCCAGCTTGCGCGCGCAGTTCTGGGCCGCCCAGAAGGCAGGCCGGTTCGAGGTCGCCTGCGACCTGATCCTGGAAATCGAGGCCCTGGTCGGCAAGAACCCGCCGCCGGCGGTGCGGGAGCGGCTCGAGAGGATCCGCCGGTCGCCCGCCAACCAGCTGCGCGTGCTGAAGCTGATCGAGCCGGCCGCGCCGCCGCGGATCGACGCGATCCCGAAGCGGCTCTGCTACGTGCTGCACAACAGCCTGCCGTACTCTTCCGGCGGCTACGGGACGCGCTCGCACGGCGTCGCGAGCGGCCTCAAGCAGGCGGGCTTCGACGTCGTGGTGCTCACCCGGCCGGGATTCCCGCTGGACATCCGGCCCGATCTGCAGCCGGCCGACATCGCCGACGCGGACGCCATCGACGGGATCGCCTACCTGCGGACGCTGCACCCCGTGCGCAGCGGCAAGAACCTGCTGGAGTACGTCACGGCCGCCGCCGACGCCATCGAGTCCCGGCTGCGCGAACAACGCCCTTCCCTGGTGATGGCGGCTTCGAACCACGTGACCGCGTTGCCGGCCCTGATCGCCGCCCGCCGCCTCGGGTTGCCCTTCGTGTACGAGGTGCGGGGATTGTGGGAAATCACCCGCCTCTCGCGCGATGCCGAGTTCAAGGAATCGCCGGCATTCGCCGTGCAGAAGCTGCTGGAGAGCGCGGTCGCGCGGCATGCGGACCATGTGTTCACGCTGACCGAGCCGATGCGCGAGGAGCTGGTCGAGCGTGGCGTGGCGCCCGAGAAGATCGACCTGCTGCCGAACTCCTGCGATCCCGAGCGCTTCGTGCCGCAGCCGCGCGACGAGCAGCTGGCCCGGCGCCTGGGCGTGCCGGCGGGCGTCCCCGTCATCGGCTACATCGGCACCTTCGTCGACTACGAGGGGCTGGAGGATCTCGCCAGCGCCTGTGCGATCCTCAAGCAGCGCGGCGTGGAGTTCCGGCTGCTCCTCGTGGGCAACGAGAACGCCTCCGGACAGGACCGCGGCCCCATCACCGAGGCCATCGCCTCGATCGCGCAGAAGGACGGCTTCGCCGACTGGCTGATCATGCCCGGACGGGTCCCCCACGAAGAGGTCGAGAGCTACTACTCGCTGCTCGACGTCTGCCCGTTCCCGCGCAAGCCCTGGCCGGTCTGCGAAATGGTCTCCCCGATGAAGCCGCTGGAAGCGCTGGCCATGGAAAAGGCCGTGCTGGTCTCGAGCGTGCGCGCCTTGACGGAAATGATCCAGGACGGGCAGACGGGCCTGGTGTTCGAGAAGGGCAGCGTCAGCTCGCTGGCGGACAAGCTGCAGGAGCTCATCGCCGAACCCGGGCACCGCGTCCGGCTCGGCCGCAACGGACGGGCGTGGGTCTGCACCGAGCGCACGTGGAACCAGATCGGCGAGAAGTTCCGGGGCAAGCTCGGGCCCGCCGCCGGCCTCCCGATTCCGAAGGAGAAGTCCCGGCCGAACGCTTCCGTGCCTGCGCCGGTGCGCGCCGCTGCGCCTGCGCCCGCGGCCGCGGCCGCGTCCGCCCCTGGCAAGGGCCTGCCGGCCTGGTGGGGCGAGATCGACCCGGCGCTGCGCTCGCGCTGCGGGTATGTCGACGTGCGCGACTGGAAGCTCAGCCCCGCCGTCGTCGAGCTGCGCGAGAAGTACCTCGCGCGCTTCGACCCGGCGAAAGTGCAGTCCCGGATCCCGGCCGCCAACTGGGCGCGGGCCGACATCTGCGCGCAGATGGTCGGCGAAGCGGCCTCGCTTCTCGACGTCGGCAGCGGCCTGGGCGAGTTCGTGAACCTGTCGGCCCTGGGCGGCAAGCAGGGCCCGGTCACGTCCGTGGACCTGAAGGACTGGGATCTCTGGTTCGACGCGACGGGAACGATCACCCGCGTCTACAAGAGCATCCTCGATCTCGACGCGACCCATGCACGCGACGTCGTGACCTGCTTCGAGGTGATCGAGCACCTCCCGCCCGAGCAGGTGGCCGGCGCCGTCCGCGTCCTGCGATCGCTCGCCCAGCGCAAGCTGTTCGTTTCCGTGCCCTTCATGGAGCCCTTGCCGCTCTTCCGCGGCCATCACACCCGCTTCGACGCGGACAAGCTGCTCGATCTTTTCCCGGATGCCAGGTTCACGGTGTTCGGGAAGGGCGGCCAGGAGGAGATCCGGGCGTGGATCCTGTGCGAGATCGAGCGGCAGGGGTGAAAATCCCCGGCGCCACCCCCAAAGGAACCATCATGGGCCACCTGATCCGACTCCTCGTTGTGAGCCTCTGCGCCGCCGCGGCGCTGGGCGCGCGTGCCGAGACCCTCCAGGTCTCGCGCGCGGGCGGCTCCACCGCCTACGCGAGCCTGGGCGCGGCGCTCCAGGCCTATGCCTCGAAGCAGCAATGTCCCGCCGACGGCGTCCGCATCGAGGTCGCTCCCGGTACGTACGACGATGAGCGGCTGGTGCTGAAGAGCGTCCGCTGCCCCCTGACGATCACTGGCAGCGACAGGGGGGCAAGCCGTCCGACGTTCCGGGGCCACAACGAGGGAACCTGGCTGGAGGTCTCCGCTCCCGGGGCAGGCAGGATCCCGCTGGTCATCCAGGGACTCGAGATCGCCGATTACCAGACCGCCATTTCGATCAACGGCAACCGCAACAACCCGGAACGCTGGGTCGGCGGCGTGCAGATCAGGAACAACCGCTTCGTGCGGATCGGGTCGCCGAGGGCCGACCAGACTCCCTCGACGGCGGCCGTGCGCTTCGTCAACTCCCGCTTCAACGAGGTGACGGGCAACGAGTTCGAGAGCGTGCGCAACGCGAAGTCCTGCGGCGGACTGCACTCGATCTACATGGCCCACATGTCCTCGGGGAACGTCGTGCGCGACAACAGGTTCGTCGACGGCTGCGGCGACACGATCAAGGTCCGCGACCGGTCCAACGACAACCGGGTCGAGGGCAACGTGTTCGAGCGCCAGGAAGGCAACGCCCTGCTGCTCGACAGCTATTGCGACAAGCAGACGCGCAGCGACTGCACGAAGGAGGCAGGCGAGTGCCCGTCCTGGAACAACGTCTTCCAGGGGAACACCGTGCGCGGAGCGCGCAGCCCGTCGAACAAGAAGATCACGAACGCCCGCAGGATCGAATCGGACCTCTCGGGGGTCTGCCCCCCGCCGCCGCCGAATGCCGTCCGCATCGTCGACGGCGAGGCACGCGCGGCTCCGGCGCAGAACCGCGGCCGCGGGTTCCAGTTGCTGCCGCGATGACCATCCGCCGCGGCGACCGGCGGCCAACAGATCCCCTGCACAGCTTGAAGAATGAAAGCGATCCCGGAGCAGCCGGGCACCGCCGGTGCCCCTCGACTCGACGCGAGCCCACCCGATTGCGACTACGCGGCGTGGAAGGTCCCCGTGCAGGAACACGGCTCGATGGAAGCCGCCCTGCAGGGAAACCTGTTCACGGATGGCATCCACAGGATAGGCGCGGGAACGCAGACGCTCGACCTGCTGGTCCAGGGCTCCGCGCTGCTGCGCGGATCGCCGCGCGCCCTCCTCGTCTGCTTCACCAGCGCGGTCGGCCATAGGACCGAGCGGCGCCCGCCCTTCTTCTCGGGGCGCGGCGTCGCGAAGGCACTCGGGCTGCCGCTGCTCGCGGTGTCGGATCCGACCCTCGTGCGGGCTGCCGACCTCACGCTGGGCTGGTATGCCGGGAACGACGGGATCGTGGACCTGCCGGCGCGAATCGCCCGCCTGCTCGAACACTTCGCCGCCCGCTTCGGCTGCCGCCTGGTGCTGTTCGGCGGCTCCGGCGGCGGCTTCGCGGCCATGTCGGTGTTGCAGTTGCTGCAAACCGAGGCCGTGGGTGCCGTGTGGAATCCCCAGACCTCCATCAGCGACTACGTGTTCAAGGCGGCCAGCCGCTACCTGAAGGCGGCATTCCCCGCCATCTGGCGGCGCGCCTCGTTCGCTTCGGCAGGCGACGCCGCGGCGCAAAAGGCACGCCTGCGGGAATCGCTGACCCGGGCGGGAGTGACCCATGACCTCACCCGCTGGCGGCCCAAGTCCAATGCCGGCCTGCTCTATCTGCAGAACTCGGACGATTGGCACGTCCAGCGCCACGCGGCGCCCTTCATGAAGGGAAGCGCGTGGCCGCGGATCGGGCCGCGCAGCTTCCGCCGGATCGACGTGCCGCTGGCGATCTGGTTCGGATGCTGGGGCGAGGGGCACGTGCCTCCGCCCGCCGAGGTCATCCACGGCGTCCTGTCGGCACTGGCCGACGGCACGCCCGTCGACAAGGTGGCGCAGCAGATGGATCCCACCACGGACGCCGCGGACCGGTTCAAGCGCTCCGCTCTCGACGACGGCCTCCGCCCGTCGGTTCGCCTGCAACCGGCCAAAGGAAAGCTGGAGGTGCGCTGCGAGTTCGAACCCAGGGAGGCCCACGACAAGCGCTTCGAGTTCGCCTTCTACCTGATGGCGGGCAAGCGAAAGCTCGCGACGCGCTGGTACTCCGCTTCGCCATCCGCGACGTTCGAGCTTCCGGCCGGCGAAGATGAACTGCGGGTGATCGCTTTCGTGCGCGACCACATGGGCACCGTGGTGCAGGTCGGCGCGCCCGTCGGGCCGTCCGGCGCGGCGCAACCGGCGCCTGGCGAGCGGCCGCGCGGTGTCCCGGCCCAGGATCCGGGCGAGCCGCCCGGCAACCGGGCGCCCGCCGTCACGGCGAAGCAGATCTACCTGATGAAGGGCGAGGCCGAGGGCGACGCGATCGTGCAGGATCGCTTCAGCTTCTGGCCGCGGGGGCGGCGCGACGTACCGGCGTACCCGCTCGAGTTCCCGCTGGACTGGGACGTGGACCCGTATCGCGACCGGAACTGGTGCGGCCAGCTCCACATGTGGCGGCTCATGGACGACCATCTGCTTCGCTACGATGCGTCCGCCGACCCGGTGTGGCTGGAGCTGCCCTTGCGCGCGATCGACGACTGGCATCGCTTCCACCTGCAGGAGGAGCGTACGTCGCCCTACGCGTGGTCCGACATGATCGTCGGCGTCCGCGCGATGAAGCTGGCCTACTTCCTCGCGCTCGACCGGAGCGGGCGGATCCGCCTCGGCGCCGAGCGGCAGCACCGTTTCGGCGTCCTCGTGGACGCGCACCTCCGGTTCCTGCTGGATCCCGCGAACGTCCACCTGAGCAACCACACCTTCTTCGACCTCCAGGGCGCCATGGCGCTCGCGCAGGTGGTGGACGGCGCGACGCGGGACCGCATCCGCGAGTTCGTCCGCCGTTTCCTGCCGAAGCTGCTGGGGGCGCAGTTCAATCCGGACGGGCTCCATCTCGAGCACAGCCCCGGCTACCACCCCTTCGGGATGAAGTGCCTGGAGCGCCTGCACGCTTGCGGCTGGTTCGACGAATTCGGCGTCGGCGAGCTTCTTGCCAAGGCCAGGGCCATGGAGAACTGGCTCAGGCTGCCCGACGGCCGCATCGCACCGATCGGGGATACGACCGGCGCGGCCATGCCCGCGCGAAGCGGCCCGGCCAACTTCCGGGGGCGCAACCAGGTCCTGCACAACGCGGGCTACGTCGTGATCCGCGACGACGGCGGCGGAACGACCTGCGCCGCGGCCTCCTACCTGTTCTTCATGGGCGCGTTCCACAGCCGCTTCCACAAGCAGCCCGACGACCTGTCCTTCATCTGGTACGAGGGTGAAGACATCCTGTGCGATGCCGGGAAGTACGCGTACAAGTCGGACATCAACAGCGAGTACGTCCTTTCGACACGCGCCCACAACACGGTCGAGATCGACGGCAAGAGCTACTGGGACGGCACCGCGAGGCATCCTTACGGCACGGCCGTCGAGACGGTCGCGAGCGAGGACTGGGGCCACTTCATCTCCGCCCGCGTGCACCAGCCCCGCTTCCAGGTCGAGCACCGCCGCTTCCTCCTGTACGCGCCGGGACGCTGGGTGCTGGTCATCGACCGCCTCGAGGGCCGCCGCTCCCACCAGTTCACGCAGTGGTTCCACTTCGCTCCGCACATCCGGCTGCGCGGCACCGGCACCGGCGCCTACGAGGGCAAGCTGGCCACGGGACGGCACCTGTCCGTGCGCAGCGCGTGCACGGCCGCCGCCGGGACCGAGCTGGTCCGCGGCCAGCGCGAGCCCCGCATGCAGGGCTGGATCAGCCAGAAGTATCGCGAGCTCCAGGAAAACGATGCCCTCGGGATCGGCGCCAAGGGGCAGGAGGCGGTGTTCGCGACGCTGATCGCACTGGACGACAGCGGATCGAGCGTCGACCTGCTCGATGGAGGCAAGGGCGTGGTCGCGTCCGTCCGGTCGGCGACCGCGCAGGAAAAACTCGTGCTCACCATCGGCCAGGACGGCTGCCAGGTCCGCAAGGCATGAGCCGTCCTGCCGTCTATCTTTTCAATGACACGTCGCGCAGCCGCCATGCGGGCTGCAAGGCGGTCATGCGGTCGATCCGCGGCGAACTCGGCCAGTTCGCCGACGTGATCGCCACCCACACGGTGGGTTCGACGGAGCTGGACGCAGGGGCATTGGCGCGTTGCGACGCCGTCGTCGTGAACGGCGAGGGCACCATCCACCACGATTCCCCGCGCGCCAACTTCCTGATCATGGCACTGGCCGCCGCGCAGGCGGCGGGCAAGCGCACCGCGCTGGTCAACGCCCTGTACCAGCAGGAGCAGCTGGCCGTCCCGACGGTCCTGCAGCGGCTGGACTACTTTTCCGTGCGCGAGGTGCGCAGCGCCGCGGCCGCGCGCCGCCACGGCGGATGTCCGTGGGTGCTGCCGGACAGCGCCGCGGACGCGCAGCGCCTGCAGGAGGCGCGGCCGCTGCGCCCGCTTTCCGGCCTGGTCAAGGGGGGCACGCACCCCAAGGCGCCGAGCGCGCAGTGGCTCGACGGCCTGGACGTGCCCCGGGTGGACCTGTCGACCGGGAGCCTGGACGAGATCGTGGCCACCCTGCGCCAGGCGGACCTGTACGTCACCGCGCAGCACCATGGCGTCTATGCCGCGGCACTGGCGGGAATCCCCTTCGTCGCCGTCATCAGCAATTCGCACAAGATCGAAGGCCTCATCGAGTGGTCCGGACTGCCGATTCCGGTGGTCACGCGGCAGGACGGCCTCGAAGCGGCGATCGCCTACGCGCAGCGCAACCGGTCGGTGTTCCAGGAGTTCGCGGCCTTCATCCGTGGCCGCGACGTGGTCCGCGCCCCCGCCCTGCAGGCCGCGCTGGCGCCCTGAGCGCCGCGCCGTTCACTGGTGATCGAGCGCAGGGTGCCAGCCCTGCAGGAGCTCGCGCAGGCGCGGATCCGCCTTCCACCAGCAGAGCGTCGCGATGTCCGCCCCGTCGCGTCGCAGCTGCGCGAGGGCTTCCGTCACCTGCATCGCACGCGCGGTGTGATCGAAGCGGCGGCCGCCGACCGTATCGGCCAGGAAGGCATCCGTGGCGGCGCGGCGGCCGGGAATGCGCTGGACGGCGGCCTGGTAGGCACGCGCGGTGAAATCCGAGGCGACGTTGGGATAGCCCGTGAAGCTGGTCAGCCCGAACGAGGGGAACAGCACGGCGGGTTTGCGCAGCATGAGGGCCTCGAGCGCGGCGGATGAGTGCGTGCTGGCGAACCTGCTGCACATGCGCAGCGCTTCGATCGGATCGCTTCTCGGATCGTCGAGCGCCAGGCCGTGGCGCGACAGGTCACCAACCTTGTCGAAGGCGTCCGGCGCGGCGGGATGGGCACGGATCCGGACCGGGGTTCCGGTCGCCTGCGCGATGTCCGCCAGCAGGCGGACCTGGGCAGCCGCGTCGGGGAGAGGCTGTGCGAACCAGGAGAGAAAGCCGCCGTCGGCCGTCTCCACGTGTTGCAAGCGATCGAGCTTGGGCAGGCCGACCGGCAGGACGCGCGCATACAGGTCCTGCCCGAGCAGGAAGGCGTGGATCCGTCCGTAGCAAAGAAAGAAATCGGCATCGAAGTTCCTTCCCAGCTCGTACCAGGGCTGGTGGAGCCCGTGTTGCCAGGCCAGGTGCCATGGCCGCGATGGCATGGCCCGCACGAGTGCATGGACGATCCGGTTCGGCCAGGTCGTCATGTCGTCGGAGATGACGAGGTCCGGCTTCAGGTCGTCGAGGAGGCGCCGGCAGGCTGCGCGGAACGCCGCCACGGCCGCTTCGCGCCGGGGAAGGCAGCCGCCAGCTCGAATCCGAGCGTCGCCGGGTCCTGCCCCTCGATCCGCTGGCTGGTGGGCGCCCAGATCACCCGGCACCGGGCGCCGCGACGCACGAGCCCATGCAGGACCGGCGCGATGTTGGTCAACGTGCGCTGCGTGATGGACAAGGCAACGACGTTCAGCATGGACGACCCCCTGTCTCCCGCTCGGTTCAGGCGTCCAGCGTCAGCACGGCGTTGATGAAATCCCTCTCCAGGTCGAAGCGCGGATAGCGGCCGAGGATGGGCTCGAAACGGCTGTAGAAGGCGGTGTCGAACGGCAGCCGGGAGTAGGAGAGCTTGCGGACCTTGAACCCGAGTTCCTGGAAATAGAGGAGGTATTCGGCGGAGACGAGCTTGTTCACCCAGGCCGGTCGCGCCGGCGGCTTGCCGATGCGGCGATAGAACTCCTCGAAGACGTGGTCCTCGAACAGCAGGTGAGGCCACGGAAAGAAGACCTCCCGGTAGCGGTGGCTGGCCCGCGGCCCGCGATAGAGGTTGGCGCTCAGGTAGAACACGCCGCCCGGCGCGAGGAGCTGTCGCATCGCCTTGAGCGCGCCATAGGGGTGGTGCATGTGCTCCCACACCGAGAACGAATACGCGAAGTCGAACTGCCCCAGCCGCGAGTAGTCCTGCGTTGAGATGTCCAGCTTGTGCAGTTCGACCCCGCTGCCCTGGTTGTCCATCCACTGCGGATACGCCGTGATGTCGACGCCGACCACCTTGCACCCCAGGGCGTCGGCCACCTCGCGGCTGGTGTTCCCCCGGCCGCACCCGACCTCCAGCACGCGCTTGCCCGCCAGGCCGACAGGCGTGACGCCGGCGAAAATGTCCGCCAGCCGCTTCGCCCGGCTGCTGCCTTCGGCCTTCTGTGCCGCGGCGTCGAGCTTGCGCGGCTTCGGGGCGATGGGCTTGTCCTTGTACTCCTCGTTCAGGGCCAGGAACAGGTCGATGTCGTAGTTCATGGGCATCTCCTCGGTTGCCACATCCTATCCGAGTGACCGGAGCGCTTCGCTCGCGCGCGCCTGCCCCAGCACCCATTCCGAGAACAGCTCCGCCGCCGGATGCGCCCCCAGCGCCCGCCGCCGGCACAGGTAGTAGCCGCGCCCCGTCGACGCCGCACCCGGCACCGGCATGCGCAGCCGCCCGGAGGCGAGGTCCTGTTCCACCATGCAGCGCTGCACCACCGCCACGCCCATGCCGGCCTTCGCCGCCTCGATCAGGTTCATCACCAGGTCGAAGCCGGTGCCGCGCCAGTCTGCGGGCAGTTCGGCGCCGACCGCATCGGCCCACAGCGCCCAGTTGTCGCGGTGGCTCGAGTGGTACAGCAGGGGCTGCGCGAGCAGTGCAGCGGCGGACCGGATGCCGCGCGCGAGCTTCGGCGCGCACACCGCCACGATCTCGCGTCCCACCAGGTACTGCGTCGCGACCTGGCGCGGCCACTGCTGGCGCGGCTTCTGCTTCAGCGCGATCCACAGGTCCACGTCGTCGCGCAGGAACTCGTCGTCGCGCCGGTAGGGCCGGAACTCGATCTCCACCTCGGGATGCGCGGCGCGGAACTGCTCCAGGCGCGGCATCAGCCACAGGTTGCCGAGGCTGGTGACCACCGAGAGGCGCAGCCGCATGCGGTCGGAGCGGCGGCGCAGCTGCACCGCGGCTTCCTCCAGCGCGGCGACCGGCTTCTCCACGCGCCGGCGCAGTTCCTCGCCGGCGGGCGTCAGGCGCACGCCGGCGCCGGAGCGCGCGAGCACGTCCACGCCCAGCTCCTCCTCCAGGCGCGCGACGGCGCGGCTGACGGCGGCTTGCGTGACATGGAGCTGGTCGGCCGCCTTGCGGAAGCTGCCCGTGCGGGCCACGGCCAGGAAGGCATGCAGCTCCACCAGCGAAGGACTGCGGATCGCCACGCGCCGATTACACCATGTCATCACCCGCGGCCGAAAAGTCGTTGGACCCGCCGCGGCGGGAACCCTAACCTCGGCCGCAACACCAACCTGGGAGACCGCATGAACACCCGTCACTTCCTCAAGGCCGTCGCCTGCGCCGCCGCCCTCGCCGCGGCCGGCGCCGCGTCCGCGCAAGCCCCCTACCCCTCCCAGCCGATCAAGCTGATCGTGCCCTTCGCTCCCGGCGGTTCCACCGACCTGGCCGCGCGCATGATTGCCGAATTCGGCAGCCGCGAGCTGGGCCAGACCATCGTCGTGGAGAACAAGGCGGGCGCCGGCGGCTCCCTGGGGATGGAGTTCGTCGCCAAGTCCAAGGCCGACGGCTACACCCTGGGCATGGCCACCGTCAGCACGCACGGCGCCAACCCCGCCGTGTACGGCAGCAAGCTGAAGTACGACCCGGTGAAGGACTTCGCGCCCGTCACCAACGTCGCGACCACGCCCAGCGTGTTCGCGGTGCACCCGAAGAACCCGGCCAAGGACATGAAGCAGTTCCTCGCGCTGGCCAAGGCCAACCCGGAGAAGTACAGCTTCGGCTCGCCCGGCACGGGCTCGCTGGGCCACGCGAACATCGAGCACTTCATGGCCCTGGCGCAGATCAAGCTGCTGCACGTGCCCTACAAGGGCTCGGGCCAGGCGATGAACGACGCGCTGGCCGGCCAGGTCGACGCGATCACCGACAACCTGCCTTCCGCCCTGCCGCACATCAAGGCCGGCAAGCTGCGCGCGCTGGCGGTGCTGTCCGAGAAGCGCTCGCCGGCGCTGCCGGACGTGCCGACCTATGGCGAGCTGGGCTTCCCGCAGATGGGCGGCGGCGGCTGGTTCGGCGTGGTCGCGCCCGCGGGCACGCCGCCCGAGATCGTGGCGAAACTCAACGCCGCCTTCCACAAGGCCATGAAGAACCCCGACTTCGTCCAGAAGATGGACGCCGCCGGCGCCACGCTGATTCCGGGCACGCCCGAGGAGTTCGGCAAGCAGATCCAGCAGGCCATGGAGCGCTACCTGCGGGTCTCGAAGATGGCCAGGATCAGCCTGGACTGAAGCCGGTGCGCCCTTTCACCCTGCTGCCGCCCACCGCGGCGGCGGTGCCGCTGGTGTGCGATTCCCCGCACAGCGGTACCTTCTACCCTGACGACTACCGCCACGCCGTGGCGCGCGAGCTGCTGCGCCGCGGCGAGGACACGCACGTGGAGGCGCTCTGGGAAGGCGTCCCCGCGGCCGGCGGCACCCTGCTGCACGCGCACTTCCCGCGCACCTACATCGACGCCAACCGCAACGAGGACGACCTCGACGCCGAGCTGCTGGACGCGCCCTGGCCCGGGCCGCTCGCGCCCAGCGAGAAGACTCGGCTGGGCTTCGGCCTCGTCTGGCGCAACATCCGCGCGGGCGTGCCGATCTACGACCGGCCGCTCACCGTGGAGGAAGTGCAGAAGCGGATCGCCACCTGGTACCGTCCCTACCACGCGGCGCTCGCGGAGTGCATCGAGCAGGCGGCGGCGCGCTTCGGCGCCGTCTGGCACCTGAACCTGCACTCGATGCCCAACGACGCCTACGAGCGCCTGCAGATCGTGAGCCCGCACCCGCTGGCCGACTTCGTGCTGGGCGACCGCGACGGCACGACCTGCGAGCCGGGCTTCGTGGACCTGGTGGAGCGCGAGCTGCGCGCGCGCGGCTACACCGTGGCCCGCAACGACCCCTACAAGGGCGTGCAGCTGATCGCCCGCATCGGCCAGCCGGCGCGCCGGCGCCACAGCCTGCAGGTCGAGATCCGCCGGCCGCTGTACATGGACGAAGTCACGCGCGAGCGCAACGCCGGTTTCGCGCAGGTGCAACGGCACCTGGGCGAAGTGGCGCAGGTGCTGGCGGCGTACGTAAAGGACCGGGTTTCCTGAGGCCGCAGCCGTACAATCCGGCTGTCTCAGCCGTACCGGACGCCGCCATGCCCATGTTCCCCACCTTCGCGCGTGCCACCCTGCTGGCCGGGGCGGCGCTCGCCCTGGGCGGCTGCACCGTCATCACGGTGGCCGGCACGGCCGCTTCGCTGGCGGTCACGGCGGGTTCGCTCGCCGTCGATGCCGCGGTGGGCACCGTCAAGCTCACGGGCGCCGCGGTTGGGGCCGCGGCCGGCGCCGTCCTGCCTTCCGGCGAGGACTAGGGGCGCCGTGCAGCGCCCGGCCACGCTGCCCCTCCTGGCCCACGCGGCCATCCTGCCGCTTTCGCGCCGGCGGCGCTTCATCACCCGGCTGCACCACTGCGGCCCTCCGGCAGCCGACTGAACCTCCCCGTTCCAGTTCGACTCCCGGAGCCCTCCTTGTCCTTTTCCTTCGCTTTCCGCCCCCGCCTGCTCGACGCGGTCCGGGGCTACGACCGCGCGCGTTTCCTGCGCGACCTCGGCGCCGGCGTCACCGTGGGCATCGTCGCCCTGCCGCTGGCCATGGCCTTCGCCATCGCCTCGGGCCTCAAGCCCGAGGCGGGCCTGTGGACGGCCATCATCGCGGGCCTCGCCATCGCCCTGCTGGGCGGCTCCAGCGTGCAGATCGGCGGGCCGGCCGGCGCCTTCATCGTCATCGTCTACGGCATCGTCGAGCGCTACGGCCTCGCCAACCTGCTGATCGCCACGGCCTGCGCCGGCGTGCTGCTGTTCGTGCTGGGCATGCTGCGCCTGGGGCGGCTGGTGCGCTACGTGCCGGTGAGCATCGTCATCGGTTTCACCAACGGGATCGCGGTGCTGATCGCCGCGTCGCAGCTGAAGGACTGGCTGGGGCTCGAGGTGGAGAAGATGCCGGCCGACTTCTTCTCGCAGCTGCGCACGATGGCGGCGCACCTCGACACCTTCAACCCCTACGCCTTCGGGCTGGGCCTCGCCTGCCTGCTGGGCCTGTTCGTGTGGCCGCGCCTGTGGAACGCGCGCCTGCCGCAGCGGCTGCCGGTGAACGTCCCGGGCCTGAAGGAGGCGAGCGAGGTCGGCGCGCGCATCCCCGGCCCGATCGTGGCGCTGGTGTCGCTCACGCTCATCGCCTGGGCCTTCCACCTGCCAGTGGAAACCATCGGCACGCGCTTCGGCTCGATCCCGCGCGGCCTGCCGCCCTTCGCGCTGCCCGAATTCAGCTGGGCGACCGTGAAGCTGCTGGTCTCGCCCACCATCACCATCGCCCTGCTGGGCGCGATCGAGTCGCTGCTGTGCGCCCGCGTCGCCGACCAGGTGAGCGACACGCCCCGCCACGACCCGAACCAGGAGCTGATGGCGCAGGGCGTCGCCAACTTCGTGGTGCCCTTCTTCGGCGGCATGCCGGCCACCGGCACCATCGCGCGCACCGTCACCAACATCCGCGCCGGCGCCACCACGCCGGTGGCCGGCGTGATCCACTCGGTCACCCTGGCCATCATCGTGCTGGCGGCGGCGCCGCTGGCGCTGCTGGTGCCGCTGCCGGTGCTCTCCGGCATCCTGTTCTTCGTGGCCTGGAACATGGGCGAATGGCGCGCGTTCGCCCGCCTCAAGCAGCACGGGATGGACTACCGCCTGAAGATGCTGGGGACCTTCGGCCTGACGGTGGTGTTCGACCTCACGGTGGCCGTGCAGGTGGGCCTGCTCACGGCCTGCGTGCTGTTCATCCAGAAAATGGGTTCGCTGTTCAACGTGGAGGAGGTGCCGGGCGACGCCGCGGTGCTGCGCTTCCGCCTCTACGGCTCGCTCTTCTTCGGCGCCACGGCCAAGATCGACCCGATCCTGGACGCGGTGGAAAGCGGCCCGGATGCACCGGAGGTGGTGCTCGACGCCCTCCAGCTGGTGCACCTGGACACCTCGGGCCTGGACACGCTGCGCCAGCTGCACAAGGCCGTCGTGCTCAAGGGCGGCACCCTGCGGCTGGAGAACCTGCAGGCCCAGCCCAGGGAGATGATCGAGCGCGCCGGGCTCGATCCGGAGCAGGCGGATTGAGCCCCGGTAAAATCGCCCCATGGCCAGCTTCCTGCAGCGCATCTTCCGGCGCCCCGATTACCAGTCCGACATCACCCAGTTCATCTCCCGGCTGAAGGCCGAGAAGCCCGACCTGGAGGCGCAGCAGCGCGCCGGCCGCGCGATCTGGTGGGACAAGCACATCGACCGCGACGCGATCGCCGCCTGGACGGAAGCGCGGGTGCCGCAGAAGCCCTACGTCTACGGCGACGACCCGCGCCACCCGCGCTGAGCGGGCACCGGCCTCCATGGACAGCAGCGAAACGATCCTGCCGGAGCCCCCGGCGCCGCAGGAAACCGGCCTGCCCGAGGTGGTGGACCAGGTCGCGCTGGCGCGGCTGTACGGCGAACCGCTGTTCGCCATGCCGCAGGACCTGTACATCCCGCCGGATGCGCTGGAGATCTTCCTCGAGGCCTTCGAAGGCCCCCTGGACCTGCTGCTGTACCTGATCCGCAAGCAGAATTTCAACATCCTCGACATCCCGATGGCGGCCGTCACCCGCCAGTACCTGCAGTACGTCGACGAGATCCGCACGCGCAACCTGGAGCTGGCCGCCGAGTACCTCCTCATGGCCGCGATGCTCATCGAGATCAAGTCGCGCATGCTGCTGCCGCCCAAGAAGACGGCCGAGGGCGAGGAAGCCGAGGACCCGCGGGCCGAGCTGGTGCGGCGCCTGCTCGAATACGAGCAGATGAAGGCCGCCGCCTTCCACCTCAACGAGCTGCCCCAGCTCGGGCGCGACGTGCTGCGCGCGCAGGTGTACATCGAGCAGTCGCTGCAGCCGCGCTTCCCCGACGTCGACATCGCCGACCTGCAGGAAGCCTGGCACGACATCCTGCGCCGCGCCAAGCTGGTGCAGCACCACAAGATCACGCGCGAGGAACTCTCCGTGCGCGAGCACATGAGCCTGGTGCTCAAGAAGCTGCAGGGCCGCAAGTTCGTGGAATTCGAACAGCTGTTCGACCCGTCCAAGGGCGTGCCCGTGCTGATCGTCACCTTCATCGCGACGCTGGAGCTCGCCAAGGAGACGCTGATCGAGCTGACGCAGGCGGAAGCCTACGCGCCCATCTACGTGCGCCTGGCCTACCAGCCGGCGTGACGACAACAACAAACAAGAGTTCGCCTTGAGCCAAGCCATCTCCCGCGACTTCGACGTCCTGATCGTCGGCAGCGGCCTCGCCGGCCTGTCCGCCGCCCTGCACCTCGCGCCCACGCACCGCGTGGCCATCCTCACCAAGCGCGCCATGAGCGACGGTTCCAGCGGCTGGGCCCAGGGCGGCATCGCAGCGGTGATGGACCAGTCCGACAGCTTCGATGCGCACGTCGACGACACGCTGGTCGCCGGCGCCGGCCTCTCCGACCCCGCCGCCACGCGCTTCGTGGTGGAGCACGCGCCCGAAAGCGTCGCCTGGCTGCGCGAACTGGGCGTGCCCTTCTCCGAGGAGGACGGCCACCTGCACCTCACGCGCGAAGGCGGCCACAGCGCGCGGCGCATCGTGCACGTGACCGACGCCACCGGCGCGGCCGTGCAGCAGACGCTGATCCAGCGCGTGCGGCACACGCCCAACATCACCATCCTGGAACACCACATGCTGGTGGACCTGATCGTCGCCGGCAAGCTGGGCCAGCAGCCGAACCGCTGCCTGGGCCTGTACGCGCTGGACGAGACCAGCGACCAGGTCGTCACCTTCCGCGCGCCGCACACCATCCTGGCCACCGGCGGGGCCGGCAAGGTGTACCTGTACACGACCAACCCCGACACCGCCACCGGCGACGGCATCGCCGCGGCCTGGCGCGCGGGCTGCCGGGTGACGAACATGGAGTTCATCCAGTTCCACCCGACCTGCCTGTACCACCCCTCGGTCAAGAACTTCCTGATCTCCGAGGCCGTGCGCGGCGAAGGCGGCCGGCTGCTGCTGCCGGACGGCACGCGCTTCATGCCCAACCACGACAAGCGGCTGGAACTCGCTCCGCGCGACGTGGTGGCCCGCGCGATCGACTTCGAGATGAAGAAGCACGGCCTGGACTGCGTGCTGCTGGACATCTCGCACCAGCCGGCCGCGTTCATCAAGGAACACTTCCCCAACATCCACGCGCGCTGCCTGGACCTGGGCATCGACATCACGCGCGAGCCCATCCCGGTGGTGCCGGCGGCGCACTACACCTGCGGCGGCATCCACACCGACCTCTCGGGCCGCACGGACCTGCCCGGCCTGCACGCGATCGGCGAGACGGCCTACACCGGCCTGCACGGCGCCAACCGGCTGGCGAGCAACTCGCTGGTGGAATGCATGGTGTTCGCGCGCTCGGCATCCAGCGACATCCTGGCCACGCCCATGCCGCCGGCCCCGGCCGTCCCGCCCTGGGACGACAGCCGCGTCACGGACGCCGACGAGGCGGTGGTGATCTCCCACAACTGGGAGGAGCTGCGCCGCTTCATGTGGGACTACGTGGGCATCGTGCGCACCAACAAGCGGCTGGAACGCGCGGCGCACCGCATCGCGCTGCTGCAGCAGGAGATCCAGGAGTTCTACAGCGCGTTCCACGTGAGCCGCGACCTGCTGGAACTGCGCAACCTGGTCACCGTGGCCGACCTGATCGTGAAGTCGGCGCAGTCGCGCCACGAAAGCCGCGGCCTCCACTTCAGCCGCGACTACCCGCAGATGGCGGCCGTCACCGGGCCGACCATCCTGAAGCCCGCCTGAGCCCGCGCGGCGCACGCGTTGCGCCGCCACGCCGCCCGTTCCGTCCAGCCGCCATCGCCGCCCGCCGGTCGGATTTCCCGCGGCCGTCCTCCTTCCGGCGCGGGGCGCCTGCATACGGATGGGCTATGTTCGCGACCTCGTAGTAACTATTTGTTTCGCGGGGGCGGAGGGCACATGAGAGCGAACTGGATACGGGCCGCGGCCGGGCCGCTGCTGCTCGCCTGGGCGGCGGCCGCGCCGGCGGTGGACCTGAGCCTCTCGGGCTTCGGCTCGCTCGTGGTCGGCCGCACCTTCGGCCGCTGCACCGAGAACGCGGTGGCCACGGCCTTCGCCGATGCGTGCACCCGCTTCGTGGCGGACTGGGGGCACGGCGGCGTGTACGAGAACCGCTGGAGCGCCGAGCCGGAAAGCCGCCTCGGCGTCCAGGGCACCGCGACGTTCTCGCCGCAGTGGTCGGCCACCGCGCAGGTGGTCGCGCGCGCGGTGACGAACCCGCTCGCCGAGCTCGAATGGGCCTACGTCACCTGGGCGCCGACGCCCGAGTGGAGTTTCCAGCTCGGTCGCAAGCGCCTGCCGCTGTACTTCTATTCGGATTTCCAGGACATCGGCTTCGCGTACCCGTGGGTGCGCGTTCCGCCCGACGTGTACGGCTGGGACGTCGTCAACTACAACGGCGCCAGCGCCACCTGGCGGCGCAGCGCCGGCCCGTGGTCGCTGCGCTCCAGCGTCTTCGGCGGCTCGGAGAACAGCCGCAAGAACGGCTATTCGCGCATCCTCTACGACGAGCTGAAGGACGTGAAGTGGTCCGGCATCGCCGGCGCCGACCTGGAGGTGAGCCGCGACTGGTTCACCGGCCGCCTCGTCTACGTGCGCGCCGACTACGAGCAGATCGACCGCGCCACCGGCACCGCCGACGTCCAGCCCTCGGGCGCCACGCGCGGCATGCACGACGCCTACGGCGCCGCGGTGAACATCGACTGGCGCAACATGCTGCTGCGCACCGAGTACAGCATCTTCGACCGCGGCCGCTACGCCTACAAGGCGGTGTCCTGGCTGGTCTCGGCGGGCTACCGCTTCGGCGACTTCACGCCCATGCTCACGCTCACCGACTACTCGGAGAGCACGCGCTTTCCGGCGGACTACGAGACCTCGCGCTGGAGCACGGCCAGCGCGAGCCTGCGCTACGACCTCGGCTCCTCCAGCGCCCTCAAGGTGCAGGTGGACCGCCTGCGCGACCGGCGCGCCCCCTTCGTGGGCAACGCGACGCTGCTGTCGCTGTCCTACGACTTCGTCTTCTGAGGAGCGCGCGCATGAACTGCAAACGAGCGCTTCTCGCGGCCCTGGCGGCGCTGGCCCTCGCCGCCCCGGCGCAGGCCGACCTGGTGGTCGTTGTCCACCCGCGCAACCCCGTGGGCGAGCTGACGGCGGAACAGGTGGCGCAGATCTACATGGGCGCGAGCAACGCCTTCCCCGGCGGCGGGGCCGCGGTTCCGCTGGACCAGGCCGAAGGCAGCGCCGTGCGCCAGGAGTTCCTGGCCCGGGTGCTGGACAAGTCGGCGGCCCAGTTCAAGGCCGTGTGGTCGCGCCTGATCTTCAGCGGCAAGGGCACGCGCCCGCGCGTGCTGGCCGACAGCGCCGAGGTGAAGAAGGCGGTGGCGGCGGAGCCGTCCGCGATCGGCTTCATCGACCCCGCGGCCGTGGACGCCAGCGTCAAGGCCGTCCTGACGGTGCGGTGAAGGCCATGCACTCCCTCGGTTTCAAGCAGCGCATCTGGCTGATCCCCTGCGTGGCGATCCTGGCCTTCCTGGTGGGCGTCGCGATGGCGCTGTCGTCCAATCGCGCGGCCTCGCAGCTGGTCTCGGTCGACGAACCTTCGCTGGACGCGGCGAACCGCTTCGCGAAGGCGCTCGAGGACGCGCGCTACGCGCTGCAGAGCGCGATCCAGGAGGGCGACGCCCACGGGCTGCAAGCGGCGCGCGAGCATGCCGACGGCGCGCGCGCGGCCCTGGCCGCCATGGGCGCCATCGCCGGCCGCAAGGCGGCCGCGGAGCAGCTGGGCGCCCGCTTCGAAGCGTGGTGGACGGCGGCCGAGGCGGCCAGCCGCATCCTGCTGAAGCAGGCGCAGGGCGACGAGGCCGGCGCGATCCACGCGATGCAGGAGGCGCAGCAGGCCCTGGAGCAGGCCTCCGGCGAGATGCTGGCCGGCGCGCGTGCGCGCTTCCGCGCATCGCTGGCCGACACCTCGCGGGCCATCGACCGCGGCACGCTGGCGCTCGTCCTGCTGGCGGCGGCGGTCGCGGCCGGACTGAGCCTGCTGTCCTGGCTGATCATCCGCAGCGTGGGCGACCGCCTCGGCGGCGATCCCGACGACGCGGCCCGGGTGGTCAACCGCGTCGCCTCGGGCGACCTCACGGGCCGGCTCGCGCAGGGCAGCGCGCGCGACGGCGGGCTGATCGGCGACATCGGCCGCATGCAGGCCGCGCTGGTCGCGATGCTGGGCGTGGTGCGCGAAGCCTCGCGCGAGCTGCTGCATGCCGCCGGCGGCATCGCCGCCAACAACGAACACCTCGCCGAGCGCACGCAGCGGCAGGCCGCGGCGCTGGAGGATACGGCATCGTCGCTGGAGCAGATCACGACGACCGTGCAGCGCACCGCCGGCAACGCGGACCACCTCGACGCGCTGGCGCGCCAGGCCCTGACCTTCACCGGCGACGGCAGCCGCATGATGGGCGAGGTGATCGGCACCATGGACCGCATCCGCGGCGACTCCGGCCGCATGACGGAGATCGTCGGCGTGATCGACGGCATCGCCTTCCAGACCAACCTGCTGGCGCTCAACGCCGCGGTGGAGGCCGCGCGCGCCGGCGAGCGCGGGCGCGGCTTCGCCGTCGTGGCCCAGGAAGTGCGGGCGCTGGCGCTGCGCTCGGCGCAGTCGGCGATGGAGATCAAGTCGCTGCTGCAGGCCTCCGGGGCCAGCGTGGCCGAGGGCGTGGACCGCGTGAACGCCGCGGCCGCCAGCATGGGCAAGATCCAGGGCGCCATCGAGGAAGTGGCGAGCATCGTCTCCGAGATCGCGATCGCGTCGCGCGAGCAGACCGACGGCCTCGCCAACATCAACCGCGCCGTGGCGCGCATGGAGACGATGACGACGGAGAACGCGCAGATGTCCGACCTGTCGGTGGCCGCCGCGCACGACGTGAAATCCCGGGCCGAGCAGCTGGGGCTGGCGGTCGCCCGCTTCCGCCTGCCGGAACCGGGCCAGTCCCAGCCGCGACCCGTCGGCGCGGGCGATCCGCCCCCGGACCTGCTGCCGCCTCTGGCGTGAGCGCAACGTGGGCGTGCAGGGATGCCGGCCAGCGGTTGGTCGCTCCTGCGGTGTCTTGTTATAAAAGGCGATGGCCAAGGATCCGAATCCCGCGGATGCGATGAAGCGCGAGCTCGCGCGGCAGCGCTTCCGCATCCACGGCGTGCCGCTGGTGGTGCGGCTCGCCGTCCTCGCGCTCGCGGTCTTCGTGCTGTTCCCGCTGCTGCGTGCGTGGCTGCCGGGCGACGATCCGGCCGACTTCGGCGAGTCGCTGCGCCTGCTGGCGCTATGCGTGCTGGTGCCCGGGCTGGCCGGCGCCTGGTGGCAGCAGTGGCGGCACGACCGCCTCGCGTCGCGGCCCGAGTACGAGCCGGCGCTGAACCATCGCGCCGTGGAATGGCTGCGGTCGCGGGACGACTTCGAGCGCGTGAAGCTGGAGTCCGAGGCGCCGCGCGAGACCGTGTACCTGCCGGGATGGCGCGCGCGCTGGCTGCTGGTGACCAACCGGCGCATCCTGCTGTTCGCGGCCTCCGCGGGCGAGCGCCGGCTGCTGAGCGAATGGCCGCGCCGCAGCGTCGTCTTCGCCGGCCCGCCGGAGCAGGCGCCGGGCGGCCGCCAGCGCTCGCTCTGGTCGCGGCTGATGCGGCCGCCCAACCTGGTGCTGTGCTTCACCACCGGCACCACGCTGCGCCTGCACTGCGCGAGCGGCGCCACGGCCCGGCGGGTCGCGGAACTGCTCATGGCCTCGCCGGCGATCCTGGAGGAAGACGACCCGGCGCTTGCGGTTGCGAAGCCGCAAGCGGTGCGCCGGCGCTGGCACGAGGTGCTGGCCTCGCTGCTGGTGCCCGGGACGGGGCAGTGGCTGCAGGGCCGCTTCGCCACGGGCGCCGTGCTGTTCGCGGCGGCCGTGCTGCTGGCGGTCTACGACTGGGCGCCGGTGGTCTGGGCGTTGCAGGCGCCGAAGGTGGACGTGTCGGCGCTGAGCGTGGTGTCGGCGGGGTTCACGTGGCTGCTGCTGGTGGGGCTGGCGAGCAGCGATGCGTGGCAGTTCAGCGCGACGCGGCGGCGTTGAGGCCTCACGCGGCGCCGATGTTCGGAACCAAGGCGCCCGCGGGCTGCCCCGCCTTCAACGCCGCCGTGAACGCCAGCATCCGGTCGATCGGCACGCGCGCCCGCTCGCCCAGCGCCGCGTCCACGAACACCTCGTTCGCCCCCGTCTCCAGCACGTGCGCCAGGCCCGCCAGGCCGTTCATGGCCATCCAGGGGCAGTGCGCGCAGCTCTTGCAGGTGGCGCTGTTGCCCGCCGTCGGCGCCTCGATGAACACCTTGCCGGGGTTCAGCGTGCGCAGCTTGTGCATCATGCCGTTGTCGGTGGCGACGATGAATTCGCGCGCGTCCATCTCGCGGGCCGCCTTCAGGATGCCCGAGGTGGAGCCCACCGCGTCCGCCAGCGCCACGACGTCGGCCGGCGACTCCGGGTGAACCAGCACCTTGGCCTTCGGATACTGCTTCTTCAGGTCCTCCAGCTCGAAGGCCTTGAACTCGTCGTGCACGATGCACGAGCCGTTCCAGAACACCATGTCGGCGCCGGTCTCGCGCTGGATGTAGCTGCCCAGGTGCTTGTCGGGCGCCCACAGGATCTTGTGGCCCTTGGCCTTGAGCGCGCCCACGATGTCCAGCGCGCAGCTGGAGGTGACGAGCCAGTCCGAGCGCGCCTTCACGGCGGCGCTGGTGTTCGCGTACACGACCACCGTGCGGTCCGGGTGCTGGTTGCAGAAGGCGTCGAATTCGTCGGCGGGGCAGCCGAGGTCCAGCGAGCAGGTGGCGTCCAGGTCCGGCATGAGCACGCGCTTCTCCGGCGACAGGATCTTGGCCGTCTCGCCCATGAACTTCACGCCCGAGACCACCAGCGTCTGCGCCGGGTGGTCGCGGCCGAAGCGCGCCATCTCCAGCGAGTCGCTGACGATGCCGCCGGTCTCCTCGGCCAGGTCCTGCAGGTCCGGGTGCACGTAGTAGTGCGACACCATGACGGCGTTGCGCTCCTTCAGCAGCTGCTTGATGCGCTCCTTCAGCGCCACGCGTTCGGCGGGCGAAGGCTCGACGGGCACGCGCGCCCAGGCATGCTTGGTGTCGCAGGTGCTCCCCGGCAGCGGGTGCTCGTATTCGACGTCCTTGATCGGGATCACGGCGCTCATGGCAGTTCTTTCAGCCGCATGGAGAAATCGGTCGCCTTCACGTCCTTGGTGAGGGTTCCGATGGAGATGCGGTCCACGCCCGTTTCCGCAAGGGCGCGCAGGGTCTCGAGGGTGACGCCGCCGGAGATCTCGAGGATCGCGCGGCCCGCGTTGAGCCGCACGGCCTCGCGCAGCACGGGCAGCTCCATGTTGTCCAGCAGGACCATCTTCGCGCCGGCGGCCAGGGCCTCTTCCAGCTGGGCCAGCGTCTCGACCTCGATCTCGATGAAGGCCGCATTCGCGGCCACGCGCTGCGCCGCCTGCAGCACGGGCGTGACGCCGCCGGCCGCCGCGATGTGGTTTTCCTTGATCAGGACGGCGTCGTAGAGGCCGATGCGGTGGTTCACGCCGCCGCCGGCCTGCACCGCGTACTTCTGCGCGAGCCGCAGCCCGGGCAGCGTCTTGCGCGTGTCGACGATCTGCGCGCGCGTGCCGCGCACGGCCTCGACGTAGCCGGCCGTCTTGGTGGCGACGCCGCTGAGCAGCTGCAGGAAGTTGAGCACCGTGCGCTCCGCGGTGAGCAGCCCGCGGGCGCTCCCCTCGACTTCCAGCACCACCTGGCCGGCCTCGCAGCGCCGGCCTTCCGGCACCAGCCAGCGCACCTGCGCGCCGGGATCCACCTGGTGCACGGTCGCCTCGGCCCAGGGGGCGCCGCAGATCACCGCGCTTTCGCGCGCGATCACGCGCGCCTGTGCGCGCCGCGCCGGGTCCACCAGGGCGGCCGTGAGGTCGCCCGCGCCGACGTCCTCGGCCAGGGCGCGCGCCGCATCGGCACGCGCGAGTTCCGCCACCGCGGCAGCGGAGAAATCGAACACCGCAGTCATCCCGCGAGCATAACGGAGGGCGCATCCACTGCTCGCCGCGGGGACAAGCTCGGCTACAGTGGGGCCTCCCTTTTCCGGAGCGAGGCGATGGATCTTGACGTGGAACAAATCCAGCAGCTGTTCCAGGACCAGTTCCCGGGACTGCTGGGCGTCCAACTCACCGAAGCGACCCCCACGCGCGTGGTCGCCACCCTGCGGGTGCGGCCCGAGCTCTGCACCGCCGGGGGCATCCTGCACGGCGGCGCGCACATGGCCTTCGCCGACACGCTGGGCGCGATCGGCACGCTGCTGAACCTGCCGAAGGGCAAGCGCACGACCACCACCGATTCCAGCACCAAGTTCATCGGCGGCGCGCGGGTGGACACGGTCGTGACCGGGGAAAGCGTGGCGCTGCATCGCGGGCGGACGACGAACGTGTGGCAGACGAGCATCCGGAATGCGGAGGGCAAGCTCTGCTCGGTGGTGACGCAGACGCAGCTGGTGCTTGACTAACGTTGCTGGGGTTCGCTCCGCTCACCTCCAGCCTACGGCAGGAACCCACAAGCAGTCCCGGGGGCCGCTGACGCGGCCGAAGCCCGTCGGCCCGACAATGGCGGCATGGAAACGAGCTATGCCACCGAAGCCGAGGCGCCCGAGCGCAGCGAGGTCGATGCCCTGCCCGGCCCCACGGTCCTGGAGTTCGGCACGGGCTGGTGCGGCTGGTGCCGCGCCGCCCAGCCGCTGATCGCCGGCGGCTTCGCCTCGCATCCGGGCGTGCGCCACATCAAGGTGGAAGACGGCCCCGGCCGCGCGCTGGGGCGCAGCTTCCGCGTGAAGCTGTGGCCCACCCTGGTCTTCCTCAAGGACGGACAGGAAGTCGCCCGCCTCACGCGTCCCTCGAACCTCGACGAAGTGCGCGAGGCAATGGCGAAGATCGCGTAGGCGCTGGGGTTCGCCTTCGGCTCACCGCCAGCCTACGATGCCCGCGCATCACGGGATTTCGTAGGCTGGCGGTGAGCGAAGCGAACCCCAGCAAACTCAGTCCGCCGCGAAGCAGTACAGCAGCCCCGCCCCGCCGGTCGCCTTCAAGGCCTCCATCCCGCACCCGCGCGTGGCGTGCGAGGAATTCCACGAACGCGAGGGCGCGTCGTCGCGCAGGCCCATGCGGTCGTGGTGGCCGACGATCGCGGAGCCCTCGCCGCTGCGCGTCCAGTTGCCGCAGGTGGTGTCGGCAGCGGCGCCGCCCGTGGCGCGGCCATCGGGCGTGGATCCCGTCAGGATGTCGTGCATGTTGACGGCGTCGCCGCGGCCCATCACCACCTCGCCGCGTTCCGTGAGCGCCGTCATCTTGTTCAGCTGGTTGTCGCCGTGCAGTTCGTCGACGTTGCGCGCGACCTGCACGCCCTTTGCGTCGACCCAGGGCCCCCGGCCGATGCGGTCGCGCGCGTTGACCGCGCCCGGCCCCGTGGTGCTCAGGTAGGCGCGCCAGGTGCGGTGCCCCGCGCCGGCCGAGGCCGCGAGGGCTTGGCAGTGCCGGTCGGCGCCCGCCAGCCCGCCGAAGTCCGCGCCCTGTCCCGGATTCCTGCTCGTGACGAAGAAGCTCATGGGATTCGCGGACTGCATGCGGTAGCCGTCGTCCATCATCCCGCCCATGCCGCCGGCGCAGGAGGCCAGCAGGAGGACGGACGCGGTGGCGGCGAGGGCAAGGGGCAGGCGGCGCATGGGGGTCTCCGGTGGGGATGGAGGCCGCAGGCTAGCCCAGCACCGCCACTGGCGGACGGGGGAAGCTCCCTACGTAACTTCAGGAATATTCTGCGGCCGGGTCGCGGCCCATGAGCTCCGCGACGGCCTGGGCCGGCGCCAGGCGCCCGGCGAGCAGTTCCACCACCGCCTCGGCGATCGGCATCTCCACGCCGAGCCGGCGCGCGCGCTCCACCACGGTGCGCGCGCTGTACACGCCTTCGGCCACGTGCCCCAGCGATTCCACCGCCTGCTGCAGGCTGCGGCCTTCCGCGAGCAACAGGCCGACGCGGCGGTTGCGGCTCAGGTCGCCGGTGGCCGTGAGCACCAGGTCGCCCAGGCCCGAGAGGCCCATGAAGGTCTCCGCCCGCGCACCCAGCGCGACGCCCAGGCGCGTCATCTCCGCCAGCCCGCGCGTGACCAGGGCGGCGCGCGCATTCATGCCCAGCGCGAGGCCGTCGCACAGGCCCGTGGCGATGGCCAGCACGTTCTTCACGGCGCCGCCGACTTCCACGCCGGCGAGGTCGTCATTCGCATAGATCCGCATCGCCGGCCCGTGGAAGGCGGCCACCAGCGCGTCGCGCAGCACGGGGGCGTGGCTGGCCGCGACCAGCGCCGTCGGCTGGCCGCGGGCCACTTCCTGCGCGAAGCTGGGGCCGCTCAGGGCGCCCGCCGCGAGTTGCGGCGCCACTTCGGCGTGCACCTCGTGGCCCAGCAGCCCGTAGTCGCGCGTGAGCGGCGCCTCGAAGCCCTTGCACAGCCAGGCGACCGGGCGGCCGGCATCCGCCAGCGCGCAGAGCATGCCGCGCAGGCCCGCCATGGGCGTGGCGACGATCACGAGATCGTGGCGTGGCGCGAGCGCGGCCGGCGCGCCCTCCTGCGGCGAAGCGACGGTCACGCCCGGCGGCAGCGCGTGCCCGGGGAGATAGGTGGGGTTCTCGCGGCGCGCCGCGAGCGTCGCGGCCTGCGCCGGATCGCGCGCCCACAGCGTGACGCCGTGGCGCGCGCCCGCGCTGATGGCGAGCGCCGTGCCCCAGGCGCCGGCCCCGAGCACCAGGATCTGCATCGTGCGCGGCCGCCCTGCGGCGCTCAGGCCGTGGTGATGATGGGCGAGGCCTGGCCGCCGTTGCCGGCCTGCTGGGCCTGCTGCTGCTCGTACATGGCCTGGAAGTTGATCTCGGCCAGGTGCACCGGCGGGAAGCCGGCGCGGGTGATCAGGTCGGAGACGTTGCCGCGCAGGTAGGGATAGACGATCTGCGGGCAGGCGATGCCCATCACGGCCTGCATCTGGTCGGCCGGGACGTTGCGGATCTCGAAGATGCCCGCCTGCTTCACTTCGACCAGGAACACCGTCTTGTCCTTGATCTTGGTCGTGACGGTCGCCGACACGGCGACCTCGAACATGCCCTCGGCCGCCTGCTGGGCTTCCACCCCCAGCTGGATGTCCACGCTGGGCTGCTCCTGCTCCAGCAGGATGGCGGGGGAATTCGGCTGCTCCAGCGAAGCCTCCTTGAGGTAGACGCGCTGGATCTGGAAAACGGGATCGTTGTTGTCGGCCATGGCCATGCCTTTCGGGTGCGAATGAAAAAGCCCGCCGGAACGCTCCGGCGGGCGCAGTGCGTGTCCCGGGGATTATCTCAGGCCGGAACGCCGGCCCGTGCCTCAGCCGGCCTGGCCGTTGAGCAGCGGCACCAGACCGCCGCGGCCGTCGAGCGCCACGAGGTCGTCGCAGCCGCCGACGTGGGTCTCGCCGATGAAGATCTGCGGCACCGTGCGCCGGCCGGTGATCTCCATCATCTTCATGCGCTCTTCGGGCTGCATGTCGATGCGGATCTCCTCGATGGCTTCGACGCCCTTGGACTTGAGGATCTGCTTGGCGCGGATGCAGTAGGGGCAAACGGCCGTGGTGTACATCTTGACGGGTTGCATGGAGGAATGGTGCTCTCGGTTCAGGCTTTCTCGACCGGGAGGTTAGCTTCTTTCCATGCGCGCAGTCCGCCACCCAGGACGACAGCCTTGTCGTACCCCAGGGATTTCGCGGTCGCCAGGCAGCGCTGGGCCCGGGCGCCGCTGGCGCATACCAGGATCAGCGGCACCGTCTTGTTCTTCACCACCTCGGGCAGCCTCTTCTGCAGGTCCGACACCGGGATGTTGCGCGAGCCGACGATGTGGCCGGCGGCGAACTCGTCCGCCTCGCTCACGTCCACCACCACCGCCCGCTCGCGGTTGATCAACTGCACGGCGCCGCCGGGCGTGAGGCCGCCCGCGCGGGTGCCCGCGCGGATGCTGGGCGCGAGCAGCATGCCGCCCGAGGCGACGGCGATGAGCACCAGCGCCCAGTTGTGCTGCAGGAAGGGCATGACGTCCATGGAAAGCTCTCTTGTAAGGATCCGGCCCGCGCCGGACAGCCCGCAATTCTAGAATGCCGGGTTTCCCCTTCCCGTCCAACCCTCATGCACAAGCTCGTCCTGATCCGCCACGGCGAATCGACCTGGAACCTGGAAAACCGCTTCACCGGCTGGACCGACGTGGACCTGACGCCGCTGGGCCTGGAGCAGGCGGTGCAGGCCGGCCGCCTGCTGAAGGCCGAAGGCTACGAGTTCGACCTCTGCTATACGAGCGTCCTGAAGCGCGCCACCCGCACGCTGTGGCACGTGCTGGACGAAATGGACCGCACCTGGCTGCCCGTGGTGCACTCCTGGCGGCTCAACGAGCGCCACTACGGCGCGCTGCAGGGCCTGAACAAGGCGGAGACCGCGCGCGAGTACGGCGATGCGCAGGTGCTGCTCTGGCGCCGCAGCTACGACGTGCCGCCGCCGGCGCTCGAGCCTGGCGACCCGCGCAGCGAGCGCGGCGACATCCGCTACGCCAAGCTCAAGCCGGAGCAGGTGCCGCTGACCGAGTGCCTCAAGGACACCGTCGCCCGCGTGCTGCCGTTCTGGAACGAATCCATGGCGCCCGCCATCCGCGCCGGCAAGCAGGTGCTGGTGGCGGCGCACGGCAACTCGATCCGCGCGCTGGTGAAGTACCTCGATGGCATCTCCGACCAGGACATCGTGGGCCTCAACATCCCGAACGGCATCCCGCTGGTCTACGAACTCGACGCGGACCTGAAACCGTTGCGCCATTACTACCTGGGCGATGCCGAGGCGGCGGCGAAGGCCGCGGCCGCGGTCGCGAGCCAGGGCAAGGGAACCTGAGCAGCGGCTTTCGCGTTGAGCGGGGACCCACTTTCTTCGTCCTTGTAGGACTGTTCCTGCGGCAATGCGCGTTTTTTTCACATGCCGTCCGTGGCCTCCTGGGAACCCCTGATCCGGCCCGGCGTCAGAGAAGTTTCTCAGGTGTATATTGAAGTCGAGAGGACCTGGACCCCATCCCATGAGCCACAAACTGAAGATTGCCGGCTGGATTTCCGTAGGCGCCCTCGCCGGAGCGCTGACCACGGTTTCGTTGCAGACCGTAGCCCGTGGCTCGCTCGCGCCGCTGCCGCTGGAAGAACTGCAGCAGCTGGCCGCCGTGTTCAGCATGGTCAAGACCGACTATGTCGAACCGGTCGACGAGAAGAAGCTGATCACCGACGCCATCTCCGGCATGGTGTCCAGCCTCGACCCGCACTCGCAGTACTTCGACAAGAAGTCCTTCAAGGAATTCCGCGAGGGCACGTCGGGGCGCTTCGTCGGCGTCGGCATCGAGATCTCGCAGGAGGATGGCCTGGTGAAGGTCGTCTCGCCGATCGAGGGCTCGCCCGCCTACCGCGCCGGCCTGAAGACCAATGACCTGATCACCAAGATCGACGACACCGCCGTCAAGGGCCTGTCGCTGTCGGAGGCGGTCAAGCGCATGCGCGGCGAGCCGAACACCAAGGTCACGCTGACGATCTACCGCAAGGACGAGAACCGCAGCTTCCCGGTGACGATCACCCGCGAGGAGATCAAGACCCACTCGGTCAAGGGCAAGATCGTCGAGCCGGGCTACGGCTGGATCCGCCTGTCGCAGTTCCAGGAGCGCACCGTCGAGGACTTCGTGAAGAAGATCGACGAGATGTACAAGCAGGAACCCAACCTGCGCGGCCTGGTGCTCGACCTGCGCAACGACCCGGGCGGCCTGCTGGATGCGGCGGTCGCGATCTCCGCGGCCTTCCTGCCGGAGAACGTGACGGTGGTCTCCACCAACGGCCAGCTGCCGGAAAGCAAGTTCGTCTACAAGGCGGCGCCGGAGTTCTACCAGCGCCGCGCCGGGGCCGACCCGCTGCGCCGCCTGCCGCCGCAGCTGAAGAACGTGCCGCTGGTGGTGCTGGTGAACGAAGGCTCGGCCTCGGCTTCCGAGATCGTGGCCGGCGCCCTGCAGGACCACCACCGCGCCACCATCCTGGGCAGCCAGACCTTCGGCAAGGGCTCCGTGCAGACGGTGCGCCCGCTGGGTCCGGACACCGGGCTGAAGCTGACGACGGCGCGCTACTACACGCCCAGCGGCAAGTCGATCCAGGCGCGCGGCATCGTGCCGGACGTGCTGGTCGACGAGACGGCGGAAGGCAACATCTTCGCGGCGCTGCGCACGCGGGAAGCCGACCTCGACAAGCACCTCTCGAGCGGCCAGAACACGACCGAGATCACCAAGGATCCGGCGTTCGAGCGGGCCCGCGAGGAAGCGCGCAAGCGCGCCGAGGAAGAGGCGAAGAAGGCCCCGGCCGATCGCAAGATCCCGGAGTTCGGCAGCGACAAGGACTTCCAGCTCGCCCAGGCCCTGAACCAGCTGAAGGGCCGGCCGGTGATGGTCTCCAAGACCCAGGTCGTGGAGAACAAGGAAGAGAAGAAGGAGAACTGATCTCCTTCGTCATCCCCGCGGAGGCGGGGACCCAGAGAAGCGGCCCGGCGGGCCGCTTTTTTTTGGAAGCCCTGGGTTCCCGCCTTCGCGGGAATGACATTGGCGGGTGCCGCACAATCCGCTCATGACCGACGACCAGCTCCTGCGCTACTCCCGGCACATCCTGCTCGATGAACTGGGCGTGGAGGGCCAGCAGCGCCTGCTCGCCTCGCACGCGCTGGTGCTGGGCGCGGGCGGCCTCGGTTCGCCGGTGGTGCTCTATCTCGGCACCGCGGGCGTCGGCCGCATCACGCTGATCGACCACGACGCCGTGGACCTCACCAACCTGCAGCGCCAGATCGCGCACAACCTGGAACGCGTCGGCCGGCCCAAGGCGGAATCGGCGCGCGATGCGGTGGCCGCGATCAACCCGGACGTCCTCGTGCGCCCGCTGGTGCTCAAGGCCGACGCGCAGTCGCTCGACGAACTGGTGCCGCAGGCCGACGTGGTGATCGACTGCAGCGACAACTTCGCGGCCCGCCAGATGCTCAATCGCGCCTGCGTCGCCCACGGCAAGCCGCTGGTCTCGGGCGCCGCGATCCGCTTCGACGCGCAGGTGACCGTGTTCGACCCGCGCGATCCCGCGAGCCCCTGCTACGCCTGCGTGTTCCCGCCGGACCAGGAGGTGGAGGAGACGGCGTGCGCCACGATGGGCGTGTTCGCGCCGCTGGTGGGCATCGTCGGCGCGGTGGAGGCGGCCGAAGCGCTGCGCCTGCTCACGGGCGTGGGCACCTCGCTCGCGGGCCGCATGCAGATGCTGGACGGACGCCGGATGGAATGGACGGAAATGCGGCTGCGGCGCGACCCGGCCTGCCGCGTGTGCGGCCACCGGCACGGTTAGGCCTTCACTGGTCGAGACCGAGCAGCGCGACGATCATCTCGGAGGGCGGGGCCTGCACCGCCATCTGCACTTCGGCGTTGCCGGGTTCGCCCAGCGCCACCAGCGCGGCGGCGATGAGGGTGCCGAAGAAAACGATGACGGATTGGAGCACGAGCTTCATGGTGGCCTCGGGGCGGAACTGCACTGCCCTGACGAGCAGTGTCGCCCGGCGGCCCTGCGGGGGAAGTCGGCCCGCTGCACCGCAGCACGTCGTCCCGGGCCTACAGCCGGCATCGTAGGACCGCTCCTACCGCGGCGCGGAGGGACCGCTGGCACAATGGCGCCCGCCCGAGCGTCCCGTGGAACTGCGAACCTATCTCGTCGAAGACAACGCGACCATCCGCGAGAACCTGGTGGAGACGCTGGAGGAACTGGCCTCGGTGCGTTCGCTGGGCTGGTCCGACACCGAGGAGGATGCGAGGCACTGGCTCGCCGCGCATCCGGGCGGCTGGGACCTCGTGATCGTGGACCTCTTCCTGCGGCAGGGCAGCGGCCTGGGCGTGCTGGAGGCGGCGCGCGAACGCTCCGGGGAACAGAGAACCGTGGTGTTGAGCAACTATGCGACGCCCGACATGCGCAGGCGCTGCGCCGAACTCGGCGCGGACGCCGTGTTCGACAAGTCGAACGAGATCGATGCCCTCGTGGAGTACTGCCTCGCGCTGGCGGCGCGGCCCTGAGCCGCGCGCCCCGGCTTCAGTCGATCAGCTTGTTCTTCAGCGCGTAGTACGTGAGGTCGCTGTTGGAGGAGAGGTTCATCTTCTCCATCAGGCGCGTGCGGTACGTGCTGACCGTCTTCACGGAGAGCGACAGGGCCTTGGCGATGTCGCCGGCCGTCTCGCCCTTGGCGAGCTTGAGGAAGACCTGGAACTCGCGCTCCGACAGCTGTTCGTGCGGCGCGCCGCCTTCCTTGCGATTGAGCTGCTGCGCCAGCAGTTCGGCGACCGCGGGCGAGATGTAGCGGCGGCCCAGCGCGATCGTGCGGATCGCGTTGACGATCTCCATCGGCTCGCATTCCTTGTTCAGGTAGCCGCTCGCGCCCTGCCGGATGAGGTTCATCGCGTAGTGCTCTTCCGGATAGCCGGAGAGGATCAGGATGCCGACGTCCGGTGCTTTCGCGCGGATCATGCCGAGCGCATCGATGCCGCTCTGGCCGGGCATGGACAGGTCCATCACCAGGACGTCCATCTCGGTCGTGCGCACCAGGTCGATGGCTTCACGGCCGCTGGCCGCCTCGCCGACGACGCGCAGGTCCACCTGCTCGGAAAAGAACTGTTTGAGGCCGGACCGCACGATGGCGTGGTCGTCCACAATGCCCACTTTGATCATGCTTCACCTTCTACGTCAAGCCGTTTCATTGTGCCCCACTTCCGGATGGAAATGGCCTACCCTTGAGTCATGACGTGCGCGGATTTTATTCACATCGATGAGCCTTTAGGGTGAATCTGCTGTCATCTTTCCGCTCGTCGCGCGGTGCGATCAGTCTGGTCCTCGCGCTGCTCGCCGCCCTCGTGCTCATCGGTATCAACGAGACGGGCTACGACCGCTCGAGCGACGCGCTCGGCCGCATCGAGGCGGCCACGCGCACGCGCAACCGCGTGAACCTGCTGCTGCAGCACGTCGTCGACGCCGAGACCGGCTCGCGCGGCTACCTGCTCACCGGGGACCCGCGCTACCTCGAGCCCTACAATGCCGCGCTCGCGGAGATCAACCAGAACCTCGACGACCTGCGCACCAGCTATGCGCCCCACGCGCCCGAGTCGCGCACGCTGGCCGCGCTCACGCGCAACGTGCAGCGCAAGCTCGCCGAGATGGACCTGTCCGTGCGCATGCGCAAGCAGGGCAACGAGGACGCGTGGAAGACGCTGCTGCTCACCGACGTTGGCAAGGAGCAGATGGACGCGATCCGCGAGCAGGCCGGCAAGCTGATCGAGGCGGCCACGCAGTCCATGCTGGTCGCGCAGGGCCAGGTGCAGCAGACGCTCGGCCTCGCGCGCGCGGGCATCGCCCTCGTGGCGCTCGCGGCGCTGGTCGCCTTCGCGCTGTACCTGCGCCAGACCACGCGGCTGAAGCTCGCGGGCGAGCAGCAGCAGGCCGCGCTGCAGCAGGAACGCGACCTGCTGGAAAGCCAGGTGCGCGAGCGCACGGCCACGCTGGCGCAGCTGGCCACCCACCTGCAGCAGGTGCGCGAGGAAGAGCGCGGCCACCTCGCGCGCGAGCTGCACGACGAGCTGGGCGCGCTGCTCACCGCGGCCAAGCTGGATGTCGCGCGGCTCAAGTCGCGCATGGGCCCGCAGCCGCCGGAAGTGACCGAACGCCTGCAGCACCTGACCGAGGCGCTCAACAGCGGCATCGCCCTGAAGCGCCGCATCATCGAGGACCTGCGGCCCTCCTCGCTCGCGAACCTGGGCCTCACCGCGTCGCTGGAGATCCTCGCGCGCGAGTTCTCGGAGCGCTCGGGGATCGAGGTGGCCTGCAGCCTGGAGCCGGTGGAACTCGACGAGCAGGCGCAGCTGACCGTCTACCGCACGGTGCAGGAGTCGCTCACCAACATCGGCAAGTACGCCGAGGCGAAGCAGGTCGTCGTGGCCGTGCGCGAGTACAGCAACCACATCGAGGTGGAGATCCGCGACGACGGCAAGGGCTTCGACCCCGAGACCGCGAAACCCACGACGCACGGCCTGGCCGGCATGCGCCACCGCGTCGAGGCCGCCGGCGGCCGGCTGAACGTGAGCTCGCATCCGGGCGGCGGCACGCGCGTGCTCGCCACGCTGCCGCGCAGCGCGGTGCCGGCACCGCAGGCGTCCGAACCCGCGACGCTGTAGGCCCCTTCCTACACGCGCACCCTCCTGCGCGACTACAGCCGGTCACGCCCGCCCCTGATCCTTGCGTCGGCGCATATGCCTAAGCTAGCCGCAGGCACGGATTGCCTCCCGTGCCGCGCGCAGAAGTTCAACGAGGAGGTCCCGTGCTGCATTACGCCGTCGTGTTCCTGGTCATCGCGCTGATCGCCGCGGTGCTGGGCTTCGGCGGCATCGCTGCAGACGCCGCCGGGCTCGCGAAGCTGACGTTCTACGTCTTCGCGGCGCTGGCGGCGGTCGCCTTCCTCGTGGGGCTCAGGCGCAGGTCCTAGGCAGCCGCACAAACACACAAGAGGATCACCATGAACGACACCCACCCGCTCGACAGCACCCGCCGGATGGCCTCCGAGGCGCTGCAGCGCGCCAGCGACACGATGAGGGACCTGCGCTCCGGCATGTCGGAGCGCGCCAGCGCCGCCCAGCGCACGATGGGCGACTACACGAGCGCGAGCACGCGCTACGTCGCCGAGCATCCGCTGAAGTCGGCGCTGGTCGCCGCCGCCGTGGGCGCGGCGGTCGCCGGGCTGGTGCTCGCGATGCGGCACCGGCGCGAGCTCGACGACCGCTGGTTCTGAAGCCGCGCGCGCCCATGGTGCATCCGATCTTCTCGGTGCTGATCACCAAGCCCGGCCTGGTGATGGAACACGTGGCCGGCTACGCCGCGCTGATGCGCGAGGAGGCGTCGACGGTCGGCCTGGAAGTCGCCAAGCGGGCGATCGCCTGGGCCGTGACGCTGTTCGCCTTCCTCGTGTTCCTGGTCCTGGCCGGCGTCGCCGTGATGCTGGGCGCGATCGAGGAGCAGTTCCACTGGGCCTTCGTGCTGGTGCCGGCGATCGCGCTCGCGATCTCCGCCGCGGCCTTCACCGTCGCGCGCAAGCGCCTGCCGGAGAAGGCCTTCACCGAGCTGAAGGCGCAGCTGGACGCCGACGCCCAGGCCCTGCGCGCGATCGGTGCGCGCTCATGAGCGAAGCGGGCGACAAGCTGGCGCGGAGCCGGCGGGCGATCCTCGAGCACATCGCGCGGCGCACGCGCCGGCACGACCCGCGGGAAGAGACGGCGCAGGGCTTCAGCGCGGACGACGCCTACGAGGAATTCGACGAGCCGCCGCCGATGCCCGGCGGCGGCTGGTTCGGCCACGTCGGGCACGCCGTGCGCACGTGGTGGCGCTACCACCCGGCGCACATGGCGGTGGACCTGGCCACGCCGCTGATGCGCAGCTACGCCCGGCGCAAGCCCGCGCAGCTGCTGGGCATCTCGCTGGCCGCCGGCGCGGCGCTGACCTTCGCGCGCCCCTGGCGCCTGATCTCGCTCACGACGCTGCTGGTCGCGCTGCTGAAGTCCTCGCAGCTGTCGCAGCTGTTCCTTGCGGCGATGTCGGCGGCGGACTACCGCAAGGATCAGGACCGTCCTCGATGAATGCGGCGCGCGGGGAGGTACGGTGCGGCCTCCCGGTGCGCTCTCGGCAAGCCAACGCACCAATCAACAAGCCACCTGACAAGGAAGGGAGTTCACCATGAAGCAAACCCGCGCCATCGCCTTCGCGATCCTGACCGGCCTGACGCTGGTCACCACCGGCTGCGCCGTCATGCGCGGCCAGACCGACGTCGGCACCTATGTCGACGACCGCAGCATCACCACGGCCGTCAAGGCCAAGCTGATCGAGGACAAGCGCACCGGCGGCCTGTCCATCAACGTCGACACGCTCAACGGCACCGTCGCGCTCTCCGGCTTCGCGAAGTCGCAGGCCGAGAAGGACGCGGCCGGCCAGATCGCCGCGACGACCCGCGGCGTGCGCGAAGTGCGCAACAACCTGGTCGTGCGGCCGTAAGCGGCCCGCGGCCGGCAAGGCATGGGCAGGCGGCCCCGCGGCGCCTGCCCTTTTTCTTTGGCAAAGTCTCCCGCATGAAGACCTTCCACTGCCAGTTCTGCGGCAACCCGGTGTTCTTCGAGAACGTGCAGTGCCTGCGCTGCGGCAGCGCCCTGGCCTTCCTGCCGGACCGCCTGAACATGGCGGCGATGGAGCCGGCGCCCGGCGAAGCGGGGCTCTGGCGGCCGCGGACGGCGCACGCCCGGAAGTCCGCCGCGCGCTACCGCCCCTGCCACAACCACACGACGCAGGACGCCTGCAACTTCGCCGTCGTCGCGTCCGACCCCAACGGCCTGTGCGTTTCGTGCCGGCTCACGCGGGTGCTGCCGGACCTCTCGCAGCCCGGGAATTTCCAGCGCTGGTACAAGCTGGAGGCGGCGAAGCGGCGGCTGTTCTACTCGCTCGCCCACCTGGGCCTGCTGAGCGCCACGCCGCGCGACGGCGGCGCGGACGGTCCCGTGTTCGAGTTCCTCGCGGACCTGCCCGGCCAGCCCGTGATGACCGGCCACGCGCAGGGGGTGATCACCATCAACGTGGCCGAAGCTGACGACGCCGAGCGCGTGCGCCGGCGCGTGGAGATGCACGAGCCCTATCGCACGCTGCTCGGTCACTTCCGCCACGAGTCGGGCCACTACTACTGGGACCGGCTGATCGACGAGGGCGGGCGCGTGGAGTCGTTCCGGCGCCTGTTCGGCGACGAACGCCTGGACTACCAGCAGGCGCTGCAGGACCACTATGCGCGCGGCGGCACGCTGCCGGACTGGCAGGACCGCTTCGTGAGCGAATACGCCACGGCCCACCCGTGGGAGGATTGGGCCGAGACCTGGGCGCACTACCTGCACATGGTGGACCTGCTGGAGACCGCCGCGTCGTACAACACGCGGCTGGCGATCCCCGGGCAGGAATCGGAAACCGAGGAAGTGGAAAACCCGCTGGATCCCGGGCATCCGGACTTCGACGCGCTGGTGGAGCAATGGGTGCCGGTGACGCTGCTGCTGAACAGCCTCAACCGCAGCCTGGGCCAGGAAGACGCGTACCCCTTCGCGCTGTCACCCGGCGCGCTGCAAAAACTGCGCTACGTCCACGACGTCATCGGCGCCCAGCGCACCTCCTCTCCTCCCCCTCTCCCGCTGGCGGGAGAGGGCCGGGGTGAGGGCGGCAAGTGAGCTACCCCAGCGTCAACTGGTTATCGACCGACTTCACGCTCCGCACCGAACGCGCGATCTCCGTCGCCCGCTCGCGCGCCTGCGGATCCGGCGCCTGCCCGCGCAGCGTGACCTCGCCGTCGTCGCTGTGCACGTCGACCTTGCTGGTCCCGTATTCCGGGCTGGCGGCCAGGGCCGCCTTCACCTGTTCGGCGATCAGCACGTCCGGATCCATCACGCTCGTGTCGCCGGTGGCGCCCAGCGTGCCCGCGTGGCCCGCGTCCGCATGACGCTCCTCCACGCCGACGGCGGCGCTCTCGTCCTTCGCGCCTTCCATGCCCTGGCGGTTGATCTCCACGTTCGGCTGCGCCACCTCGGGCATCTCGGTGTTCTCGATGCGGTCGCCGCAGCCGGCCAGCACCAGCAGCGTGGCCAGCGAGGACGCGACGAAGGCGGCCTGCGCGATCTTCTTCATGGTCTTGCTCCCTAGCGACGCCTCCACTGTAGGCAGCGGGCCGCGCGCGGCCGGTCGGGACCGGGAGGAGGCTGCTGTAGGAAAAGGGCAGAGCGGGCCCTAGGAGGCTTCGTCGGCTTCCATGTCCTGCAGGATGCGCTCGAGCCGCGCGGCCAGCGTCTCCGTGCTCAGTTTCTCCCGGAAGCGCTCCACCATCAGCGGCAGGCTCATCGGGCTCGGGTGGCGCAGCGGCTGGAACACCAGCCGTTTCGCGCGCATGCGGCGCAGGGTGCCGTCCAGCCGCGCGATCTCCAGCTCCTGGCTCAGCACCTCGTTCTCGGCCTGCGACAGCAGCAGGTTGCCCGCGTCGTACTTGCGGAACACCTCGAAGAACAGCGCGCTGGAGGCCTGCAGCTGGCGCGTGCTTTTCGGCTGGCCCGGGTAGCCCGTGGAGACCAGGCCCGCCACGCGCGCGATCTCGCGGAAGCGCCGCTGCGCAAGCTCGCTGGAGTTCAGCGAGGCCAGCACGTCGTGCAGCAGGTCGGTGGCCGAGAACACGGCCCCGCCGGTGACCGGCTCCACGTCGAAGGGCGCGGCGCTCACCAGCTCGAAGCCGTAGTCGTTGATCGAGATGCTGAAGGTGTTCGGCTGCGCGCGCGCCAGCCGCCACGCGAGCAGGCTCGCGAGCCCCAGGTGCACGTTGCGCCCCGCGAAGGGATAGATGTACAGGTGCTGGCCTTCGCGCGACTGGTAGGCCTCCACCAGCAGCGTGTCCGGCGTCGGGATGCGCGAGAGCCGCTGCTGCGTCAGCAGCATCGGCCGCGCCGCCTGCAGCTCCGGCTGCACGAACTCGCCCTGCGCCGCCGCCTGCATCATTTCCAGCACCGCGTCGGACAGCTCGGTGGACAGCGCCATCTTGCTGCCCTGCCAGGTGGGCACGGTGCCACGGTTCTTCGTGGCCTTGCGCACGTAGGCCGCCATGTCGCGCACGCGCACGAACTCCAGCAGCCGGCCGGCGAAGAAGAAGCAGTCGCCCGCCTTCAGGCGGGCGATGAAGCCCTCCTCCATCGTCCCGATCGTCGCGCCGCTCAGGTACTTCACCTGGATCGCCGCGTCGCTCACGATGGTGCCCACGCCCAGCCGGTGGCGCTTCGCCACGCCGCTGTCCTTGACGCGGTAGACGCCCTCCTCGTCGCGCACGATGCGGTGGTACTCGGGATAGGCGCCGAGGCTCTCGCCGCCGCGTTCGCAGAAGGCGAGCGCCCAGTCGAACTCGGCGCGCGTGAGCGCCCGGTAGGACCAGGCGCCGCGCACCTCCGCGTAGAGATCGTCGGGCCGGAAGCCGCCCCCGAGCGCCACCGTCACGAGGTGCTGCACCAGCACGTCCAGCGGCTTGTCCGGAGGCACCCGCTGCTCCACGCGCCCGGTCTGCGCCGCCCAGCGCGCGGCGGCCGCCTCGATGATCTCCATGGTGTTGGTGGGCACCAGCGTCACGCGGCTCGGGCGGCCCGGCGCATGCCCGCTGCGGCCGGCGCGCTGCATCATGCGCGCGACGCCCTTGGCCGAGCCGACCTGCAGCACGCGTTCGACGGGGAGGAAGTCGACGCCGAGATCGAGCGAGGAGGTCGCGACGACCGCGCGCAGCGTGCCCTCCTTGAGCCCCTGCTCCACCCACTCGCGCGTCGCCTTGTCCAGCGAGCCGTGGTGCAGCGCGATGTGGCCGGCCCACGCGGGCCGCGCTTCCAGCAGCAGCTGGTACCAGACCTCCGCCTGCGAGCGGACGTTGGTGAACACCAGCGTGGTGCCGGAGCGCTCGATCTCCTCCACCACCGGCAGCTGCATGCGCGCGCCCAGGTGGCCGGCCCAGGAGTACTTGCCCGGGTCCGGCGGGATCAGCGTGTCGATGACGAGCGTCTTGTCGACCTTCCCCTGCACCAGCAGCGGCGGCGGCGGCCGGGACAGGCCGGGCTGGCACAGCACCGCCATCGCCTGCTCCAGGTTGCCCAGCGTCGCGCTGAGCGCCCAGGCCACGAGCGCCGGGTTCCAGCGCCACAGGCGCGCGATGGCGAGCTGCGCCTGCACGCCGCGCTTGCTGCCGATCAGCTCGTGCCACTCGTCGACGACGACGTACTCCACGCCCGAGAGCTCCTCGCGCGCATGCTCGCGCGTGAGCATTAGCGTCAGCGACTCCGGCGTGGTGACCAGCACCGTCGGCATGCGCCGGTCCTGCCGCGCCCGCTCGGCGCCGGGCGTGTCGCCGGTGCGCAGTCCGATCGTCCAGTTCGGCGCGAGGTCGCGCAGGGGGCCGGCCAGCGCCTTCGTCGTGTCGGCGGCGAGCGCGCGCATGGGCGTGAGCCACACCACGCGCAGCGGCTCGGCGCCCCGGCCATGCGGGTGCCGGCGCAGCAGCGCGTCCAGCATCCCCAGCCACACGGCGTAGGTCTTGCCGGACCCGGTGGTCGCGTGCAGCAGGCCGCTGCGGCCGGCCGCGATGGCCTGCCAGGCTTGCTGCTGGAAGGGGAAGGCCTGCCAGCCCCGCGCCGCCATCCAGGCGGCGGCGCGGGCGCCGGGCTGCTCCTCGTCCGCCATCTCAGCCCATGGCCAGGCGCGCGCGGGCGCCGCGGCGGCGATCGGCCTTGGGCAGCTGCGCCGCCTCGACCATCGCGTCCGCCTGCGGTTGCAGCCGCGCCAGCATGGAATCGAGCTGCCGCCGCTCCGCCGCCGACAGCGGCGCCAGCAAGCCGCTGTTGATCTCGCACACGAGCGGGAAGAGCTGCCGGTGCAGCGCGCGCCCCTGCTCGGTGAGCGCGAGCCGCGCCTGGCGCCGGTCGGCGTCGCCCACCTGCCGGCGCACCAGCTTCTTGGCGACCAGCGAGGACACGGCGCGCGAGGTGCGCGCCCGGTCGAGCTGGATGCGGTCGGCCAGCTCGGAGGACAGCAGGTCGCGCTCCTGCGCCAGCCGGGCGATCACGCGCCATTCGCGCCGCGTGATGCCGAAGCGGCCCTCGCACAGGCGGATCACCATGCTGCCGCCCACCGCGAGGATGCGGCTGAGCTTGTACAGCAGCAGTTCGTCCAGCCCTTCGGGCGGGCGGGTGGAGGTCGGCATGGCCAAAATGATTGATTTGATCAATCGATTGTGCGGCAATTAGAGTGAGCCCTGGCGGGAAACGCCCCGCTCCCGGAGACCTCCATGCACAGAAGAACCCTCGCCGCGGCGGCGCTGCTCGCCGCCGTCGCCGCCTTCCCGGCCGCCGCCCAGGACAAGCCTCCCCTCAGGATCCTCGTCGGCTTTCCGCCCGGCGGCTCCGCGGACGTGATCGCGCGGATGGTGGCGGAGGGCCTGCGCGAGGACTTCTCGCCCATCGTGGTGGAGAACAAGCCCGGCGCCGGCGGCCGCATCGCCCTGCACGCGGTGAAGACCGCGAAGCCCGACGGCCAGACCGTCATCATCCTGCCGAGCGGGCCGATGGTGATGTTCCCGCACGTGTACCGCAAGCTGGACTACGACGCGCTGAAGGACTTCACGCCGGTCTCGCTGCTCGCGCGCTTCCAGTTCGGCGTGGTCGCGGGCCCCGCGAGCGGCGCGACGACCTTCGCCGAGATGCTGGCCAAGGCCAAGGCCGACCCGCAGCACGCCACCTACGGCACGGCGGGCGCGGGCACCATGCCGCACTTCATGGGCGTGCTGCTGCAACAGAGCACCGGCGTGCCGTTCACGCACGTGCCCTTCCAGGGCAGCTCGCCCGCGAACAACGCGCTGCTGGGCGGCCACGTGGCGTACAAGTTCGACGTGGTCTCCGAGACCGCGCAGCACCACAAGGCCGGCAAGGTGCGCATCCTCGCCGTCACCGGAAACAGGCGCGACCCGCAGGTGCCCGAAGTGCCGACGCTGAAGGAGCTGGGCATCCCCATGGAAGCGACGGCCTGGTTCGCGATGTACGCGCCCGCGAACCTCCCGCCCGCGACGCTGCAGCGCCTCGAGAAGGCCGTGGCCGCCGCCGTGCGCACCCCGGCGCTGCACGAGCGCCTGGAGAAGCTCGGCTACGAAGCCGTCGGCTCCACCTCCGCCGAACTGGGCGCCGCGCAGCGCGCCGACCTCGCCCGCTGGGAAAAGCCGATCAAGGCCACCGGCGTCGTCCTCGACTGAACCTCCGCAAGACATGAAACCCTCGTCCTCCTCCCTGCTGCGCCGCGGCCTGCTCGCCTCCGCGCTGGCGCTCGCCGCCCTCCCCGTCTTCGCGCAGGCCCCGGCCTGGCCCGCCAAGGCCGTGAAGCTGGTCGTCAACTTCCCCGCCGGCGGCCCGCTGGACCTGATCGCCCGCTCCGTCGGCGACGCGATGCAGAAGGCCACCGGCCAGCCCTTCGTGGTGGAGAACAAGCCCGGCGCCGCCGGCAACATCGGCGCCGACGCCGTGGCGCGCGCGCCCGGCGACGGCTACACCATCCTGTTCGGCATCGACACGACCTTCACGATCAATCCGCACATCTACAAGTCCATGCCCTTCCAGCCGGCCGACCTGAAGCCGGTGACCATCATGGCCTCCTCGGGCCTGCTGGTGGGCGTGAACCCGGGCACCGGCTTCAAGACGCTGGCCGACATGGTCGCCGCGGGCAAGAAGCAGCCCGTCACCTTCAGTTCCGCCGGCAACGGCAGCCCGGGCCACCTGGCCGCGGAGCTGTTCAACGCCGCGACCGGCGCGAAGATCACGCACGTGCCGTACAAGGGCAATGCGCCGGCCGTCGCGGCCCTGCTCTCCGGCGAGGTCAACGCCGGCGTGCTCGCCACGCCGGGCCTGCTGCCGCACGTGAAGGCCGGCAAGGTCACCGCGCTGGCCGTCACCAGCCCCAAGCGCTCGCAGCTGGCGCCGGAGATCCCCACGGTGGCCGAGGCCGGCGTGCCGCAGATGCAGCAGGAGGTGCTGTACCTCGCGCTCGTGCCCGCCGCCACGCCCGCGCCGCTCGTCGAGCAGATCGAGCACGCGATCGCCGCGGCGCTGAAGCAGCCCGAGGTGCAGACCCGCCTGCAGAAGCTGGACCTGTTCCACGAAGGCCAGAGCGGCGCCGCGGCCAGCAAGCGCCTCGCGGAATTCTCCGAGCGCTACGGCAAGCTGATCCGCGCCACGGGCATGAAGGTGGAGTGATGGCGAAGCGTCCCAACATCGTCTTCATCGTCGCCGACGACCTGGGTTTCGCGGACCTGGGTTGCTACGGCGGCCGCGAAGCGGACTTCGGCCCCGTCTCGCCGCAGCTCGATGCGCTGGCCGCGAACGGCATGCGCTTCACGCAGGGCTATTCCAACTCGCCGGTCTGCTCGCCCACGCGCTTCGCGCTGATGACGGCGCGCTACCAGTACCGCCTGCGCGGCGCGGCGGAGGAGCCGATCAACAGCAAGAGCCGCGGCAGCAAGACCCTGGGCCTGCCCACCGACCATCCCACCATGCCCTCGCTGCTGAAGCAGGCGGGCTACCGCACGGCGCTGGTCGGCAAGTGGCACCTGGGCTACCCGCCCACCTTCGGGCCGCTGCGTTCCGGCTACGACGAGTTCTTCGGGCCGATGTCGGGCGGCGTCGACTACTTCACCCACTGCAGCTCGAACGGCCAGCACGACCTGTGGTTCGGCGAGGAGGAGAAGGCGGAGGAAGGCTACCTGACCGACCTGCTGTCGCAGCGCGCCGTCGACTTCGTCGACCGCATGGCCGCCGCCAACCATGCGCAGGGCGAGGCGCCCTTTTTCCTGAGCCTGCACTACACGGCGCCGCACTGGCCCTGGGAGACGCGCGACGACGCCGCGCTGGCGCAGGAGGTGAAGTCCAACCTGTTCCACCTGCACGGCGGCAACATCCACACCTACCGCCGCATGATCCACCACATGGACGAAGGCATCGGCCAGCTGATGCAGGCGCTGCGCAGGCACGGCATGGAGCGCGACACGCTGGTGATCTTCACCAGCGACAACGGCGGCGAACGCTTCTCCGACAACTGGCCGCTGGTGGGCGGCAAGATGGACCTCACCGAAGGCGGCATCCGCGTGCCCTGGATCGCGCACTGGCCCGCCGTGATCCGCCCCGGCCAGGTGAGCGCGCAGCACTGCATGTCGATGGACTGGTCGGCAACGGTGATCGAGGCCGGCGGCGCGCAGCCCGACCCTGCCTACCCGCTGGACGGCGTGTCGCTGCTGCCGGTGCTGCAGGATCCGGCGCGGACTTTCGCGCGCCCCATGCACTGGCGCATGAACCACCGGGGACAGCGCGCGCTGCGCGACGGCGACTGGAAGTATTTGCGCGTGGACGGCCACGACTACCTGTTCGACCTCCCCGCCGACGAACGCGAACGCGCCAACCTGGCCGGCCGCGAGCCCGCCCGGCTGGCCGACATGCGCGACGCATGGGAACGCTGGAACGAGACGATGCCGCCGATCCCGGAGGACGCGACCGTCAGCCTCGGATACGGCGTGAAGGACATGCCGCAGCGATGAATGCGGACAGCCGGACGCAAAGGTCGCAAAAACTGCGCAAAAGTCGCCAAAGGAACTCCTGATTTGCTTTTGCGACTTTTGCGGAACCTTGGCGACTTTTGCGTCCGGCTGTTCATAGGCCGCGCTTAGGCATACTCGGTGCCGATGTCCAACCTGTCGCGCTGGTTTCCCTTCCTCGCCTGGCCTCGTCTCGACCGGAGCCTGGTGCACAGCGAGGGCATGGCGGCGCTGACGGTGGCTGTGGTGATGATTCCGCAGTCCGTGGCGTATGCCGGGCTGGCGGGCATGCCGTTGGTGACCGGCCTGTACGCCACCTTCCTGCCCGCGCTGTTCTCGGTGCTGTTCAGCGCCTCCACGCGCCTGTCGGTCGGGCCCTCGGCCCTCAGCAGCGTGCTGGTGGGCGCTTCGCTGATCGGGCTGGCGCAGGCGGGCAGCGCCAGCTGGGTCGCGCTCGCCGTGTGGCTGGCGCTCCTGGCCGGCGGGCTGCAACTGCTGGTGGGCCTCACGCGTTCCGCCTGGGTGCTGAACCTCGTGAGTTCGCCCGTGCTGGCCGGCTTCAGCCAGGCCGCCGCCCTGCTGATCATCGCCTCGCAACTGCCCGCGCTGATCGGGCTCGATGGCTCGCTCGCCCAGCTGCTGCACGAGCCGCGCATCGACCCGCAGGCGCTCGCCTATGGCGTGGCGAGCCTGGCGCTGTTCGTGGGGGCCAAGCGCGTCGCGCCCCGGCTGCCAATCATGCTGATCGTGCTCGCCGCGGCCGGCTTCCTCAGCTGGCTCACGGGCTATTCGCGGCACGGCGCCGTCGTCGGCGCGCTGCCGCAGGGCCTGCCCGCGCCCTACTGGCCGGACTGGCCGGGCTGGGACCGCTTCTCCAGCCTGGTCGCGCCGGCGCTCGTTCTGGCGCTGGTCAGCTCGCTGGAGATGGCGGCCAGCGCCAAGATCGAGAACCAGCGCGAGGGCCGCCGCTGGGACGCCAACCAGGACCTGGTGGGCCAGGGCATGGGCAAGCTCGCGTCGGCCTTCTCCGGCTCCTTCGCCACCAGCACCTCCTTCTCGCGCTCGGCGCTCACGCTCTACGCCGGCGCGAAGACCGGCTGGGCCACGGTGATCGCCACCGGCTTCGTGCTGCTGGTGCTGCTGTTCCTCACGCCCGCGCTGTCGCACGTGCCGCGCGCCGTGCTGGCCGCCGTGGTGGTCGCGGCCGTGTCCAGCCTGTTCAAGCCGCGCACCTTCTTCGCCCTGTGGCAGATCGACCGCGTCGAGGCTGTGACGGCCTTCGTGACCTTCGCCGTCACCATCCTCTCGGCGCCGCGCATCTACTGGGGCGTGCTCACGGGCGTGCTGCTGGGGCTCGCGCACTTCCTGGTCCTGCGCCTGCACCCGCGCATCATCGAGGTGGGCCTGCACCCGGACGGCAGCCTGCGCGACCGGCACTTGTGGAAGCTGCCGCCGCTGGGGCCCGACGTGTATGCGCTGCGCATGGACGCGGAACTGGATTTCGCCTCGGCCAGCGCCATGGAGCGCGACATCGTCGAGCACCTCGCGATGCACGCGGACGTGCGCCACGTGGCGCTGTTCGCGCAGCCGATCAACCGCGTCGACGCCACCGGCGTGGAGATGTTCGGGCAGCTGCGCAAGCTGCTCGCCGAACGCGGCATCACGCTGCACCTGGTGGGCATGAAGCTGCCGGTGGAGCGCGTGCTGGAAAAGGCGGGCGCGCTCCACGCCGGGCCGCTGCTGAAGGTCTACCGCACCGATGCGGAGGCGCTGCAGGCCTTCGCGGCGGAAGCCGGCCTCACTTCCGCCGCGGCCGCGGAAGCCCCTGCCCCGGCGCGCTGAGCCGGCCCGCGCGCAGTTCGCCCACGGCCTGCGCGAGCGCGCGCGCGACGTTGCGCACCTCGGCCTGCACGGCCTGGTCGCGATCCAGCCCCTGGTGGCTGGTCGCGTAGGGCTCGTAGTAGTTGATGTAGCGGTCCAGGCGCGCCTGCGGGCCCGCGTCGATGAGCCCCATCCAGTCCAGCCAGTCGCACAGCACGCGCCGGCTCTCTTCCACGCCGGCGACGTCGCCGTGCACGAACACGCCGTAGGTGCGGCCCTTCAGGTGCTGCGGATAGTCCCAGCCTTCCAGCTCCAGCGCCTTGGCCTTCGCCGGGTCCTTGCCGGATGTGCGGGTCGGGTCGGGATTGCCGCCGTCGGCGCAGACCAGCCGGTCGATCATCTGCTTGAGCGGGCTGGACACCGTGTACCAGTGCACCGGCGTCACGATCAGCACGCCGTGCGCCGAGACCCAGCGCTCGTAGATCTCGTTCATCCAGTCGTTCACCTGCGACAGCTCGTGGTTGGGATAGCAGCTGCACGGCCAGTGGCACAGCGGCATCGCCGTCGACACGCAGTTCTTGCAGGGGTGGATGTGCAGGTCGTAGTCGGAGGCGAGCAGGCTCAGGTCCAGCAGGTCCGTCTGCAGGCCCTCGGCTTCCAGCATCTCCACCGCGATCCGCGCGAGCCGCCAGCTCTTGGAGACCTCGCCCGGGCAGGTGCCGTCGTTGCGCGTGGAGCCGTTGACCACCAGCACGCGCGACCGCGTGGCCGGGTCTTCCCAGCGGCGCTGCGCGGCGATGAGGCGCTCCCGCGCTTCCAGCCACTCCACGGAGAGTTCGTAGTCGGGATCCTGGAAGCCGGGCCCGGCCTTGCGCGTCACCGGCGCCTTGCGTGCCTTGCAGTAGCCGTCCCAGGCGATCTCCTCCAGCCGCGCGATCGCGGCGTCCTCCGGCCGGAAGGCGGGATCGAAGAAGCGGGCACGGAAGCGTTCGCGGAAGGCGTCGCGCGACATCGCCGGCGGCGCCTGCCCCTTGCGCACCTCGGGTGCGGCCATGCGGGTCTCCTGGTTGAAAGCGCCAGCCTAGCCCGAATGGCGCCCATGCGGGGCGCCGTCCTGCTCAGGCGCTGACGATCCAGCCTTCCAGCGGGTCCAGGTCCGGCGGCAGCCCGTAATGCGGCGCGCCGTGGTGCGCGGCCCAGGCGGCCTGCAGCAGGCACAGCACCGCGTCCAGGCTGTCGCCGCTCGCGTCCTCGACCAGCGCGTCGTGCTGCGCATGGCTGAGCTTCAGGCGCAGGCCCAGGCGGGTGCGGCCCTGCTCCAGCGCCGTGACGAGGTCCTTGCGCGCGATCAGGCGGTCCGGCGTCTGCTTGGCCTTCTCGTCGCTCTTGTAGCTGCGCCGCCCGATCAGCTCGCGGGCGAGCAGGCCCGGATAGGCCTCCAGCGCCACGCGCTGGGGGTCGCCCGCGTGCAGCCCCGGGATGTGCACGCCGGCCTCCAGCAGCAGCGGCACGGCCGCGTGCAGCATGTAGGCCACCGGGGGGTTCACCCACTTCATGGAGGGGCTGGAGCCGGCGCGCTTGTCGAAGCGCCGGTGCGCGAACTTGGCGCCGGCCGGCCGGCTCGCGCAGTACGCCGCGAAGGTCTCGCGGATCTGCGGGCGCGTGAGGCTCGCGTAGTGGCGCATGCAGTCGCGCCAGGACGTGGGCCAGCCCAGGTGCTCCACCAGTTCGCGCGGCAGGCCGAAGGGGAAGTCGAAGCCGGCGATCCACGCGTGCGGGGCCTGCAGCCACTCGGCGAAGGCCTGCAGGGATTCCAGCTTCTCCAGGCGCGTGAGCTGCACCCGGCCGCCGGCGGCGTGGCCGAGGGCGAGGACGATCGGCTTGCGGCGGGTGGGGGTGGAGGAGAAGTCGCAGCCGACCAGCATCAGCTGCGGCCGCAGATGGCGGCGGTCGCCGCCAGGTCCTCCAGCAGCGCGAGCGAGACGCGGCCCGACACCGAGTACGGGTCGAGCTCGGGCTTTTCGGAATACTTCAGCAGGATGGACTGGTTCAGCTTGGACACGTTGACCTGGCCCATGCTCCAGCCGCTGAAGCGGCGCTCCGCGATCTCCTCGAAGTGCAGCAGGGCGACGTCCTTGTGGCGGGCGTCGTGCTGGATGCTGCCGTACAGCGCGCTCACCTGCATGCGGCCACCCTCGATGCACTGCAGGAAGATGCCGTCGCCGTAGCAGAGGATGCCCGTGATGCCGCTCACCGGGTTGTGCTGGCGCGATTGCGCCAGGATGGCCTCCACCGCTTGCGGACGGGTGTCGACTGCACGGCTGCAGTACAGGAGGCGCACGAGCATCTTCAACCCTAGTCTTTCTGCGGGATCAGCGCGAGGAATTCGCGGCGCAGCGCGGCGTCCTTCAGGAAGGCGCCGCGCATCACCGAGTTGATCATCTTGCTGTCCAGGTCCTTCACGCCGCGCCAGGCCATGCAGTAGTGGCGGGCCTCCATCACGATAGCCAGGCCGTCGGGCTGCGTGCGTTCCATGATCAGGTCGGCCAGCTGCACCACGGCCTCTTCCTGGATCTGGGGCCGGCCCATGATCCATTCGGCGAGGCGCGCGTACTTGGACAGGCCGATCACGTTGGTGTGCTCGTTGGGCATCACGCCCACCCACAGCTTGCCGATCACCGGGCAGAAGTGGTGGCTGCACGCGGAGCGCACCGTGATCGGGCCGACGATCATCAGCTCGTTCAGGTGTTCGGCGTTGGGGAACTCGGTGATCCGGGGCGCCTGGACGTAGCGGCCGCGGAACACCTCGGTGAGGTACATCTTGGCGATGCGCCGCGCCGTGTCGCTGGTGTTGTGGTCGCTCTCGGTGTCGATGACCATGCTGTCCAGCACGGCCTGCATCTTGTGCTCGACCTCGTCGAGCAGCGCTTCCAGCTCGCCGGGCTCGATGAACTCGGCGATGTTGTCGTTGGAATGGAAACGCTTGCGCGCCGCGAGCACGCGCTCGCGGATCTTCACCGACACGGGCGTGCCCTCGTCGGGCAGCGCCGGGGTGAGCTGGCTGGACGGGTCGGCTTTCATCAACATGGTGAACTTTAACATCCAGGGGTTGGGACCCTCCATGGATGCTACGAGCCCAGCAGGCGTTCCAGCTCCCGCAGGCTGTCGGCCTCGTGGAGGGGCTTGTCGGGCCGCAGGCGCAGCATGCGCGGGAAGCGCACGGCGATGCCGCTGCGGTGGCGGCCGCTGCGGTTGATGCCCTCGAAACCCAGTTCGAACACCAGGCTGGGCTTGACGCTGCGCACCGGGCCGAACTTCTCGACGGTCGTCCGCCGGATCACGGCGTCCACCTGGCGGAATTCCTCGTCGGTGAGGCCGGAATAGGCCTTGGCGAAGGGCACGAGCTGCAGCGCCTCCGGCCCGGGCGGTTCCTTGCGGGCGATCGCTTCCAGCACGGCATCGGCCTCCGCCTTGTCCGCGGGCGGGCGGTTCCAGACGGCGAAGGTGTAGTCCGTGTAGACCGACGAACGGCGTCCGTGGCCGGGCTGCGCGTAGACCAGCACGCAGTCCACGGTCATGGGCGCGATCTTCCACTTCCACCACAGGCCCTCCGCCTTGGTGCGGCCCGTGCCATAGGCGGCGTCGCGGCGCTTCAGCATGAAGCCTTCGACGCCCAGCTCGCGCGAGCGCTCGCGCCGGCGCGCGAACTCCAGCCACGATTCCGCGGTCTCCACCGGCGACAGCAGGAAGCCGGTGCCCGCCAGCACCGCCTCGAGCCGCGCGCGGCGCTCGCCCTGCGGCAGCCCGCGCAGGTCGGCGCCGTCCTGCTCCAGCAGGTCGTAGGCCATGAAGCTCACCGGCGCGTCGGCGAGGATCTTCTTCGTGAGGTTCTTGCGGCCGATGCGCTGCTGCAGCAGCGCGAAGGGCGCGGGCCGCCCCGCGTCCGCGTTCCACACGAGGATCTCGCCATCGAGCACGGTGCCATCGGGCAGCGCGCGCGCCAGCGCCGCGATCTCGGGGAAGCGCTCGGTCACCAGTTCCTCGCCGCGCGACCAGATCCATGCCTCGCCCGCGCGCCGCACCACCTGGCCGCGGATGCCGTCGTACTTCCATTCCACCAGCCAATCGTCCACGGGGCCGAGGCGGTCGGAGAACAGTTCCGGCGCCACGTCCAGCTGGTGCGCCAGGAAGAAGGGATAGGGCTGGCCGGCGTCGCGCTGCTCCGGCGCGCCCTCTTCCGCCTGCGCGATCAGCGCCTCGTAGCGCTCGGGCGAAGGCATCATCTTGCCGTCGGTGTAGCCCATCATGCGCTGCGCGACCCGCTTGGCGTCGATGCCGGCGTGCGCGGCGAGCGCGCGCTGCACCAGCAGCTTGCTGACGCCCACGCGGAAGCCGCCGCCCACCAGCTTGGTGAGCAGGAAGCGGCCCAGCGCGTCGAGCTCGCCCCAGTAGCCCGCCACGCGGCGCGCGACTTCCTCGTCCGGCAGGCCGCGCAGGGGCAGCAGGCGGTCTTCCACCCATTCGGCCAGGCCGACGTCCGAAGGCGCATCGCCGCGCGGCAGCACCAGGGAGATCGTCTCCGCGAGGTCGCCCACGGCCTGGTAGCACTCGTCGAACAGCCAGTCCTCGATCCGCGCCATGTGGCAGGCCAGCCCGATCAGCGAGGCCGTCTTCACCACCTGCCGCGGCTTGCCGCCCGCGAGAAAGTACACGGCCCAGGCCGCGTCCCGCGCCGGCGCCTCGGCGAAGTAGCGCGTGAGCGCCTCCACCTTCTCGTTGGTGGAGGTGGTCGCGTCCAGTTCGCTGAAGAGGCGGGCGAAGCGCTTCATCTGGCGAACAGCCGGACATCCGGTAGTTCTCCCCCCTCCTCGCCCCGAAGATCCGCCTCCACCACGTCGTCTCCGTACTCGGTGGCAAACGCTTCGGCCTGCAGGCCACGCTCGCGCAGGTAGCGCACCAGGACGTTGGCGCTGCCATGCGTGACGATCACGCGCTGCGCGCCGGTCGCCGTGATGGCCTCCAGCAGCCCGGGCCAGTCGGCGTGGTCCGAGAGCACGAAGCCGCGGTCGTAGCCGCCGCGGCGGCGGTTGCCGCGGACCTGCATCCAGCCGCTCGCGAAGGCCGTCTGCGCGTCGCCGAAGCGGCGCAGCCAGGGGCTGGCGGCGGCGCTGGGCGGGCAGATCACCAGGCAGCGGCGCAGGTCCGCCTTGTCCTGCACCTCGGTCACCATGCGCGTTTCGGGCAGCTCCACGCCGGCCGCCCGGTACGCGTCGTTCAGCGGCTGCACGGCCCCGTGCACGATGACGGGCCCGATGCTCGCGTCGACGCCGCCCAGCACGCGCTGCGCCTTGCCGAAGCTGTAGCAGGCCAGCACGCTCGCGCGCGCATGGCTCGCGTTGCGCGCCCACCAGGCGTTCACGTCCGCGAAGACCTCCTCGTCCGGGCACCAGCGGTAGATCGGCAGGCCGAAGGTGGACTCGGTGATGAAGACGTCGCAGCGCACCGGCTCGAAGGGCGCGCAGGTGGGATCCGGCGCCACCTTGTAGTCGCCGCTCGCCACCCAGACCTGCCCGCCGTGCTCCAGGCGCACCTGGGCCGATCCGAGCACGTGTCCCGCCGGGTGCAGCGACAGCGTGACGCCGTGGTGCACGATGCGCTCGCCGTAGGCGAGCAGCTGCAGCGGAACGTCGCCCAGCCGTGCGCGCAGCACGCCCTCGGCCGGCGCGGCCGCCAGGTAGTGGCCGTTGCCCCAGCGCGCGTGGTCCGAATGCGCGTGCGTGATCACGGCGCGCGCGACCGGGCGCCACGGGTCGATGTAGAAGTCGCCGGGCGGGCAGTACAGGCCTTCCGGCCTTTGGACGACGAGGTCGCTCACAGGTATTTCTTCCCCTGCACGGCCAGCAGCACGCGCATGACGATCCGCGCCAGCCGCTCCTTCGCGCGCTGCAGCAGCGGCCGCTGCTCGTAGGCCGCCGGGTCCACCGCCTCGCCCTCGAACAGCATCGCGTGCACGAGCCGCTCGCGCAGCCGCGCGGCGAAGCGGCGGTCGGCCACCACCACGTTGGCTTCGCGCGCGAGCAGCAGGCTCAGCGGGTCGAGGTTGGAGGAGCCGACCGTGGCCCAGCGGCCGTCGATCACCGCCACCTTGGCGTGCAGGAAGCTGGGCGCGTACTCGTGGATGTGGATGCCGGCGCGCAGCAGCGCCCCGAACACCGGCCGCGCCGCGTAGTACTGCATGAAGTACTCGTAGCGCCCCTGCAGCAGCAGGTGCACGCGCACGCCGCGGCCGGCCGCGTTCACCAGCGCCCGCCGCATGCGGCCGCCCGGCACGAAATAGGCGTTGGCGATGATGATCTCCTCGCGCGCGCGGCCGATCGCGCGCAGGTAAGCATGCTCGATCACGGCGCGGTTGGCCAGGTTGTCGCGCAGCAGCAGCGCGGCGCGCACGTTGCTGTCGGCCGGATGGCGCAGCGGAAGCCGCGGCTCCATGCCCGCGCGGGCCGCGCGCCAGGATTCCAGCGCGCCGGTCCACTGCGCGCGCCGCAGCTGGCCGACGGCGGCGATGCGGGACCACTGGCGCTGCATGGTGCCCTGCATCTCCCGCACCAGCGGGCCCTCGACGCGCAGCGCGAAATCCAGCCGCGGCGACTGCAGTTCGCCATGGTTGGGGTCGTGGAAGTCGTCCAGGATGTTGATGCCGCCGCAGAAGCCGACCGCCCCGTCGATCACGCACAGCTTGCGGTGCAGGCGCCGCCACTGCCCGGGCCACAGCAGGCCCAGCGCGCGCGTGCGCGAATAGAGCGCCCACTGCACGCGCGCGGCATCGAAGCGCATGGCCCAGAAGGGCGGCAGCTGCGGCGTGCCGAAGCCGTCGATCACCACGTGCACGGTGATCCCCCGGCGGGCGGCGCGCTCCAGCGCGTAGGCGACCTCGGTGGCGCTGCCGTTGAAGTCGAAGATGTAGGTCTCGAGCAGGACTTCCCGCTGCGCCGCGTCGATGGCGGCGGCGAGCGCGGGAAAGAAGTCCCGGCTGCCCTCCAGCAGCTGCAGGCGGTGACCGGCGCGCAGGGGGACCGCGTGCGGCATCGGCGGGCGCTAGAGCTTGAACTCCGCGATCAGCGGCAGGTGGTCGGACATCTGGCCCCAGATGCGACCGCGCGGGATCTCCAGGCCAGAGGGCTTCAGGCCGCGGGCGTAGGCGAAGTCGAGCTGCGTGAGGGGCAGGCGCGAGGGATAGGTGAGCGCGCGCTCGCCCACGAAGTCCTTGAAGCCCAGCTTGTTCAGCGCCGGCCGCAGCTTCGCGCCCCAGTCGTTGAAGTCGCCGGCGATCACCACCGGCGCCTTGCGCGGGATCTCGCGCTGGATGTACAGCCCCAGTTGCTCGATCTGGCGCACGCGGCTGGCCGCGATCAGCCCCAGGTGCAGCACGATCACGTGCACGTCGCGCCGGCCCACCTGCACCTGCACGTGCAGCAGGCCGCGCTGCTCGAAGCGGTGGTCGGACATGTCCTCGTGGCCCTGCGACACGACGGGCCAGCGTGACAGCAGCGCGTTGCCGTGCTCGCCGTGGCGCGTCCTCGCGTTGGTCTGGTAGACGGCGAAGTAGCCTTCCGGGCACAGGAACTCGGCCTGCGGCAGCTCGGGCCAGCGCTTGAAGTACAGCTGCTCGCGCCGGTGCAGCTTGCGCACTTCCTGCAGGCAGACGATGTCGGCATCGAGCTGCTCCACGGCGTGGCCGAGGTTGTGGATCTCCAGCCGCCGTACCGGGCCGAGCCCCTGCACTCCCTTGTGGATGTTGTAGGTGGCAACCCGCAGGACCGTCATGCCATGAATTCTGGCAGCATCAGGATCGCTTCGGCGTTGGATGGCGAGAAGCAGGCATCGGCCGCCTGCCGCCACGGCAGCCAGCGGTACGCCGTGTGCTCGCGCGGGTTGAGGGTGACCGGCGTGCCGGCCGGCACGCACAGGCCGAACACGTGCTCGGTGTTGCGCGTCACCCCCGGCGCGTAGCGGTGCAGCCAGCGCGGGTAGATGTCGTAGACGTTCTCGAGCTGCCAGTCCGTGAGGGTGCCGCCGGCGCAGGCGATGCCGGTTTCCTCGGCCACCTCCCGCACCGCCGTCTGCTCGAAGGTCTCGTCCTCGCGGTCCTTGGCCCCCGTGACCGACTGCCAGAACTCCGGCGCATCGGCCCGGTTGATCAGCAGGACGTCCAGCGCGGGCGTGTGGATGACGACCAGGACGGATTGGGGGATCTTGAAGGGCTTGGCGGCCACCCTCCGAGAATACCGCCGTCAGGCCGGCGTCGGATTCCGCAGCCGGATGTGCAGTTCGCGCAGCTGCTTTTCGTCGACCGGGCCGGGCGCCTGGGTCAGCAGGTCCTGGGCGCGCTGGGTCTTGGGGAAGGCGATCACGTCGCGCAGGGACTCGGCGCCCGTCATCAGCATCACGAAGCGGTCCAGGCCGATGGCGATGCCGCCGTGCGGGGGCGCGCCGTACTGCAGCGCGTCCAGCAGGAAGCCGAACTTCGCCTGCGCCTCCTCGGCGTCGATCTTCAGCGCGCGGAACACCTTGCTCTGCACGTCCTCGCGGTGGATACGGACGGAACCGCCGCCGAGCTCGATGCCGTTGAGCACCGCGTCGTAGGCCTTGGCGAGGCAGCGGCCCGGGTCGGTCTCCAGCCAGTCCTCGTGGCCGTCCTTCGGCGAGGTGAAGGGGTGGTGCACCGCGTTCCAGCGCTGCGCGTCGTCGTCGAACTCGAACATCGGGAAGTCCACCACCCACAGCGGCTTCCATTCGCCTTCCAGCAGGCCGTTGGCCTGGCCGAACTCGCTGTGGCCCACCTTCACGCGCAGCGCGCCGATGGCGTCGTTGACCACCTTGGCCTTGTCGGCGCCGAAGAACACCAGGTCACCGTCCTGCGCGCCCGTGCGCTGCAGGATCTCCGCGATGGCGCGGTCGTGCAGGTTCTTGACGATGGGCGACTGCAGGCCCTCGCGGCCCTTCGCCGCCTCGTTGACCTTGATCCAGGCGAGGCCCTTGGCCCCGTAGATCTTGACGAACTCGCCGTAGCCGTCGATCTCGCCGCGGCTCAGGCCGGCGCCGCCCGGCACGCGCAGGCCCACCACGCGGCCGTCGGCCTGGTTGGCCGGGCCGGAGAAGACCTTGAAGTCGACGTCCTTCATGACGTCGGTGAGCTCGGTGAACTCCAGCTTCACGCGCAGGTCCGGCTTGTCGGAGCCGTACAGGCGCATCGCGTCGGCGTGCTTCATCACCGGGAAGGCGGGCAGGTCGACGTCGATCACGTTGCGGAAGGTGCTGCGGATCATGCCCTCGAACATGGTCCGGATCTCCTCCTCCGTCATGAAGGACGTCTCCACGTCGATCTGCGTGAACTCGGGCTGGCGGTCGGCGCGCAGGTCCTCGTCGCGGAAGCACTTGGTGATCTGGTAGTAGCGGTCGAAGCCGGCCACCATCAGCAGCTGCTTGAACAGCTGCGGCGACTGCGGCAGCGCGAAGAACATGCCGTCGTGCACGCGCGAGGGCACGAGGTAGTCGCGCGCGCCTTCCGGCGTGGACTTCGTGAGCATCGGCGTCTCGATGTCGATGAAGCCGTTGGCGTCGAGGAACTTGCGCACCTCCATCGTCACCCGGTAGCGCAGCATCAGGTTCTTCTGCATGTACGGGCGGCGCAGGTCCAGCACGCGGTGCTGCAGGCGCGTCGTCTCCGACAGGTTCTCGTCGTCCAGCTGGAAGGGCGGCGTGACCGAGGGGTTCAGCACCTTCAGTTCCTGGCACAGCACCTCGATCCTGCCGCTCTTGAGGCCCTCGTTCACGGTGCCCTCCGGACGCGCGCGCACCACGCCCTTGACCTGGATGCAGAACTCGTTGCGCAGGCCCTCGGCCGTCTTGAACATCTCCGGGCGGTCGGGGTCGCACACGACCTGCACGTAGCCTTCGCGGTCGCGCAGGTCCACGAAGATCACGCCGCCGTGGTCGCGCCGGCGGTTCACCCACCCGCACAGGGTGACGGTCTGGCCCAGGAGGGCCTCGGTCACGAGGCCGCAATAGGTGGAACGCATGGATTGGGACATGGAAAAACCTTCACTTGGAGGCGCCGCCGCCGGCGCGCCTCAGGCTCTGTTGCCGGGGGAGACGACGCCCATCGAGACCACGTACTTCAGGGCCTCGTCGACGCTCATCTTCAGTTCGATGCAGTCGCTCTTGCGCAGCATCACGAAATAGCCGCCCGTGGGGTTGGGCGTGGTGGGAACGTACACGCTGACGTATTCCTCGCCGCGCAGGTAGGTGGTGACGTCGCCGCCGGGCGTGCCGGTCACGAAGGCGATGGTCCACACGTCCGCGCGGGGCCACTGCACCAGCACCGCCGTGCGGAAGGCGTTGCCGCTCTCCGAGAACAGCGTGTCGGAGACCTGCTTCACGCTGGAGTAGATGGACCGCACCACCGGGATGCGGGTGACCACGCGGTCGCCCAGGTGCACCAGCTTCTTGCCGACGAAGTTGCTGGCGACGGCGCCCACCAGCAGCAGGATGCCGAGCGTCAGCAGCACGCCGAAACCGGGGATGTGGAAGCCGATCAGGCGATCGGGCTGCCAGGCCTCCGGCAGGATGAGCAGCGTCTGGTCCAGCGTCTCGATGATCCAGCGCAGCACGGCGACCGTGATGGCCACCGGAACGATGACGAGCAGCCCCGCCAGCAGCCATTTGCGCAGGGCAGCCATCAGGTGCTCAGTGGCAGGCGCAGGACGCGCCGCAGCCGCCGGCCGACGCGCTCGGGGCGTCGCTCTTGGGCGCCGCGGGCGCGCTGTCGCCCTTGCTCTCGGCGGGCTTGTCGCCGGCCGGCTTCTCGCCGCCGGACTTCTCGGCGGAGGAGGACGAGGAACCGCCGTTGCTGTTGCCGCCGCGGAAGTCCGTGACGTACCAGCCGGAACCCTTCAGCTGGAAGCCGGCGGCGGTGATCTGCTTGGTGAACGTGTCGGCACCGCAGGCGGGGCAGGCCGTCAGCGGCGCATCGGAAACCTTCTGCAGGACGTCCTTGGCGTGGCCGCAGGATCCGCATTTGTAGGCGTAGATGGGCATGGCTGTGTCAGGTGGGCACCGTGGGGTGCAAAGCCCTCAATTATAGGCGGGGGCCCCGTTCTCAAGCCACGCGGGGGTTCTCCCCCCGTTTTCAGGCCATGGAACCGCCGGCGGTGCTGCCCTCGAAGTGGTGCACGTGCCCGGTGTGGTTCGCCACCCACTGGGGCGCCAGCGAGCCGGCCACCATGCCGCCCAGGCTGGCCAGCAGGCCCGCCAGCTGCTGCGGGAAGGCCTCGGCCAGGGCCGGGGACGCCATGAAGAACATCCAGGTGCCCAGCCCCAGGACCACCGCGGCCAGCGCGCCCTGCGTCGTCGCCCGCTTCCAGTACAGGCCGAACACCAGCGGGATGAAGGCGCCCACCAGCGGCACCTGGTAGGCGCCGGAGACCAGTTCGTAGATGGACGTGCCCTGCATGCTGATCGCGTACACGAGCACCAGCACCGTGAAGCCCACCACCGTGATGCGCATCGCCTTCAGGGTCTGCGCGTCGCTCATGCCCGGGCGGATGTTGCGCAGGATGTTCTCCACGAAGGTGGTGCTGGGCGCCAGCAGGGTCGCCGAGGCCGTGGACATGATGGCCGACAGGAGCGCGCCGAAGAACGCGACCTGCAGGAACAGCGGCATGTGCGTCATCACCAGCGTGGGCAGGATCTTCTGCGGGTCGTCCTGCAGCATCCTGCCGCCCTCGGTGCCCATGACCATCACCGCGGCGGTCACGATGAACATCGGCACGGCCGCGAACAGGAAGTAGAGCGTGCCGCCGATCACCGGGCCGCGCACGGCGGTGGGGGCGTCCTTGGCGGACATCACGCGCTGGAACACGTCCTGCTGCGGGATCGAGCCGAGCATCATGGTGATGCCGGCGGCGAAGAAGAACAGCCAGGCGTGGCCGTCGCCGCCCTCGGGGAAGAAGCGGAACTTGCCCTCGCGCGAGGCGTAGTCGACCACCTGCCCGGCGCCGCCGGCGAGGTCCGCCGCGAACCAGGCGATCGCCAGCAGGCCCAGCACGATGACGATCATCTGCACGAAGTCGGTGAGCGCGACCGACCACATGCCGCCGAACAGCGTGTAGACCAGCACGATGGCCGTGCCGATGAACATGCCGCCGATGACCGAGACGGTCTCGGGCATCAGGAGGTGGAACACGAGGCCGAGCGCCGTGACCTGCGCGGCCACCCAGCCCAGGTAGCTGATCAGGATGACCACGGAGCAGATGATCTCGATGGTGCGGCCGAAGCGCTGGCGGTAGTAGTCGCCCAGCGTGATCAGGTTGCGCTGGTAGAGGCGATAGGCGAAGAAGAGGCCCACCAGCACCAGGCACATGGAGGCGCCGAACGGGTCTTCCACCACCTCGCCGAGGTTGCCGGCGACGAAGCGCGCCGGGATGCCCAGCACGGTCTCGGAGCCGAACCAGGTGGCGAAGGTGGTCGCCACCACCACGGCCAGCGGCAGCCGGCGGCCGGCCACGGCGTAGTCCGCCGTGTTGCTCACGTGCGTCGCGGCGTACAGGCCGATGGCGATCGAGGCCAGCAGGTACAGGACGATGAAGCCGATCAACATCGAGGCTCTCCCGGGATTGAAGTGCTGGGGCGGGCTGGCGCCCGCGAACTGCCGAGCATTATGGGGGAACTGCGGCTCAGAACAACTGGACGCGGACCAGGAGCTGCATCGCGATCAAGCCCAGCGCGAAGCCGATCGCACCATAGATGATTCCCTGCAACAGGCGGTTGGTGCGCTTCAGTTCGCCGATCAATTCGTCCGCATCGCGCTGCAGGATGCCGCGCTCGCGCCGCAGGTAGCGGTGCACCAGGTGCGGCAGCTCCGGCAGGATCTTGGCGTAGCGCGGCGCCTGCGCGCGCAGCTCCTGCCACAGCTTCTGCGGGCCGATCTGGTCCAGCATCCAGCGTTCCAGGAAGGGCTTGGCCGTGTTCCACAGGTCCAGCTCGGGATCGAGCTGGCGCCCCAGGCCCTCGATGTTCAGCAGCGTCTTCTGCAGCAGCACCAGTTGCGGCTGGATCTCCACGTTGAAGCGGCGCGAGGTCTGGAACAGCCGCATCAGCACCATGCCCAGCGAGATCTCCCGCAGCGGCCGGTCGAAGTACGGCTCGCACACCGTGCGCACGGCGGCCTCCAGTTCGTCCACGCGCGTGCCGGGCGGCACCCAGCCCGATTCGATGTGCAGTTCGGCGACGCGCTTGTAGTCGCGCCGGAAGAAGGCGGTGAAGTTCTGCGCCAGGTAGTCCTTGTCGAACTCCGTGAGCGTGCCGATGATGCCGAAGTCCAGCGAGATGTAGCGGCCGAAGGTCCCCGGCTCCAGGCTCACCTGGATGTTGCCGGGGTGCATGTCGGCGTGGAAGAAGCCGTCGCGGAACACCTGGGTGAAGAAGATCGTGACGCCGTCGCGCGCGAGCTGCCGCAGGTCCACGCCGGCGGCGCGCAGGCGCTCGGTCTGGCCGATCGGGACGCCCCGCATGCGCTCCATCACGATCACTTCCGGGTGCACGAAGTCCCAGTACATCTCCGGGATCAGCACCAGGTGCAGGCTGGCCATGTTGCGCCGCAGCTGCGCCGCGTTGGCGGCCTCGCGCACGAGGTCCAGCTCGTCATGCAGGTACTTGTCGAACTCGGCGACCACCTCGCGCGGCTTCAGGCGCCGCGCGTCGACCCAGAGCTTCTCGACCCAGCGCGCCATCATGCGCATCAGGTCGAGGTCCTTCTCGATGACGCTCAGCATGCCCGGGCGCAGCACCTTCACCGCCACTTCCTTCACCTCGCCGTTGCGCAGCCGCACGGTGGCGAAATGCACCTGCGCGATCGAGGCGCTGGCCACCGGCTCGCGCTCGAAGCTCTCGAACACGGCATTGAGCGGCCGGCGGAAGGCGCGCTCGATGGTCGCGACGGCCACCTCCGTCGGGAACGGCGGGACGCGGTCCTGCAGCAGGGCGAGCTCGTCGGCGATGTCGGGCGGCAGCAGGTCGCGCCGCGTCGACAGCACCTGCCCGAACTTCACGAAGATCGGGCCCAGGTGCTCCAGCGCCCGGCGCAGGCGCTGGCCGCGCGGGGCGTCGATGTGGCGGCGGCGGCCGATCGTGATGATCCGGGCCAGCCCGCGCAGCCGGAAGCCGGAGAGCGCCAGCTCGTCCAGTCCGTAGCGCAGGATCACCCAGAGGATGACGATGCCGCGCAGGGTGCGCGTCATCCGCCGGCCTGCCCGGGTGGCGTGCCCGGCGCCGGCGACGGGGCCGGAGCGGCGGCCGGGCCGCGCGCGGCGAACTGCCGCAGGGCGTCCGCCATCCGGCGCAGGACGCCGGCCATGGCGTGGGCCGGCGCGTCGCCGACCAGGCGCGCGAGGTCTTCCTCGAGGTCCCAGCGGACGTGGTCCACCAGCCACTGCACCTCGGCGGCCAGCTGCACGTCGCCGGCGATGGTCACGGGCGGCTTGTCGCCCCGCAGGGCGGCCTGGGCCAGCGACCAGGGCGACTCCTCGGTCAGCGTCAGCGTGAGGTCCGGGATCTGGGTGATCGGCCCCAGGTCCAGCAGCCCGGCCGGCGTGGCGACCAGGCGCACGCTGAAGTGGCGCCAGTGCGCCTCCACCAGCCGGCCCGCCTGGCGCTTGAGGCGCGCCTGCGCTTCCGGTTCCTGCTGCAGCACGTGATTGAGCAGCAGCACCAGCCGGCGCTGCAATTCCTCCACCAGCCAGGGCGGCGGCTGCAGGGCCTGCCCGACGCGGTCGAACAGCTGGTCGAAGAAGGAAGCGGGAGACGGTGTCGTCATCCCGCGATTATGGCCTCGGGCCTTACTGCAAGGCCTGCACGCCGGCTACGAGCCACCCGGCGGAACCATCCTTCGGCTTGACCATGTTCCAGACCTCGCGGAAGGGGCTGGGGCCGGCGGAGGGTTCCTCGCGGATCATCCCGGAGAACTCGACGCTGGCCATGTACTCGGTGTCGAGCTCCTCGATGCCGAGCAGCTGCGCCTCCAGCATCACCACGTCGGTCTTCTGGCCGTCCGGCGCCGGTTCGCGGTCGCGCTCGGCCATCTGGCCGCGGATCTCCTGCAGCATCCCGTCGGTCATCATGCTGCGCAGCGTGGCCGTGTCGGAGCGGTCCCAGGCGTCCTGCAGCGTCACGAAGTTGCGCTTGGCCGCCTTCAGGAAGCCCTCGGTGTCGAAGCCCGCCGGCACGCCCCAGTTCTGCGAGCCGCGCAGCGCGTCGCCGGCCAGGCCGGAGCCGATGCGCACGCCGGTGTCCGGCTGGTGCATGGTGTCGAAGCCGCTTTCCCAGGGCCGCGCCGAGGCGTCGTTGCCCACCTTCTGCGGGTTGTACTGGCGCGGCGACAGCGGCGCATCGGCGCTCAGGCCGCTGTTCTGGTACGCGTAACCTGCGGTGGCCGGTTGCTGGCGGCGGCGCAGCGTGCCGATGACCATCAGCACCACCAGGCCGACCAGCAGGAGCAGCAGCACGTTGGCGAAGCCGGGCCCGAAGCCAAGCGCATGCGCCAGCGCGGCCAGGCCCAGTCCGGCGGCGAGGCCGCCCAGCATGCCGCCCCAGCGGCTGCGCTGCGGCTGCGCCGCGGGCGTGGCCGGCGTCGCCTGGGGCGCCGTGCTGCGCTGCGCGTTGGCGGGCGCCGTGGGCGTGGCGGGCGGCAGGCTCTGGCGCTGCGTCACGTTGGGGGACATGCGGCCGATGGAGCCGCCGCCACCGAGCCGGCGCGCGGCTTCCGCTTCGAAGGCGCCGAAGGCGAGCACGGCGGCGAGGAGGACGGTCCAGTATTTCATTGCTTGCTCCTGTGCGGCTCCAGATGCGGCCTCAACACTTGATTGCAACATGCAGCGCGGCGACGCCGGCGCTGAGGTTGTGGTAGTCCACGTGGCCGAAGCCGCACTGGCGCATCATCGCCTTCAGTTCCTCCTGGCCCGGGTGCATGCGGATCGACTCGGCGAGGTAGCGGTAGCTGGCCTCGTCGCCGGCCACCAGCCGCCCGAGCCGGGGCAGCACATTGAACGAATACCAGTCGTAGGCCTTCTGCAGCGGCCGCGCGACCTTCGAGAACTCCAGCACCAGCAGCTTGCCGCCCGGCTTGAGCACCCGGTGCATTTCCGCCAGCGCCCCGTCCTTGTGCGTCATGTTGCGCAGCCCGAAGCCGACGCTGACGCGGTCGAAGCTCGCGCTGGCGAAGGGCAGTTTCTCCGCGTCGCACACGACGGTCGGCAGGACGACGCCGGCATCGAGCAGCCGGTCGCGTCCGACGCGCAGCATGGAGGCGTTGATGTCGCTGTGCACCACCAGCCCCTGGCTGCCCACCTTGCGGGCGAAGGCCTGGGCGAGGTCGCCGGTGCCGCCCGCGATGTCCAGCACGCGCTGGCCCGGCCGCAGGTCGGCGGCCAGCACCGTGTACGCCTTCCAGGCGCGGTGCAGGCCCAGGGACATGATGTCGTTCATCAGGTCGTAGCGCGGCGCCACGGAGTCGAACACGCCGCGCACGCGCCGCGCCTTCTCGCGCTCGTCGACGGACTGGTAGCCGAAATGCGTCTGTGCCATCGCGGACCTCAGTGGCCGCAGCCGTGGCCGTGCCCGTGTCCATGGCCCGCGGCGGCCATCGGCGCGTCGCGGTCCACGCCGGCTTCCGCCAGGCGCCGCTCGTAGTCCTGCCACAGCTCGCCCTGCTGCGAACCGAGGAAGTACAGGTAGTCCCAGGAGAAGATGCCGCTGTCGTGCCCGTCCGAGAAGGTCGGCTTGACGGCATAGTTGCCCACCGGCTCCAGCGAGACGATGTCGACCTCGCGCTTGCCCGTCTGCAGGATCTCCTGGCCGGGGCCGTGGCCCTGCACCTCCGCCGAGGGCGAGTAGATGCGCATCAGCTCGAAGGGGATGCGGAAGGTGGACCCGTCGGAAAAACCGACCTCCAGCACGCGCGAACGCCCGTGCAGGGTGATGGATTCGGGAGAAGGTGTCTCGTTGCGCAGGCCGGCCATGGGGCCAGTTTAAGCGCACTGCGCGTTCAGAATCGTATGGAAACGCTGACGTAGATGCGGTCGTCGCCTCTTTTGGGCGCGTCGGAGTTCTGCGAGAGCGGCACGCGGCTGCCCTTCACGATCACGCCGTAGTCCACCGAGGCCCCGAAGTTGCCGCTGGCGTAGCGCATGCCCACGCCGACGCTGGCGAGCCGGTCGGACGAGGGGTTCGCCAGGCCGTCGGGCTTGTTGTTGCGGAGATACCCGGCGTCGACGAAGCCCAGCACGCGCATGCCCGGCGCGACCTCCGGCGTCATCGCTTCCAGGCTCGCGGACAGGCCCTTGTCGCCGGTGATGGGCCGCTCGATCTCGGTGCCGCGCACCGAGCCCAGGCCGCCCAGGCCGAACTGCTCGCCCGCGATGAGCACGTCGGGGCTGAACTGCCAGGCGCCGCGCGCCGCCCACAGCCAGGCGCTCCCCAGCAGCGGCGCCGTGTAGCTGGCCGTGCCGCGCAGGGCCTTCCAGTGGACGGTGTCGATGCGGGCGTCCTCGCTGCGGTAGGAGGCCAGGTCGTTGTTCGATCCCCAGCCTGTGTTCCACGCGAGGGCCGTGCTGTAGCCCCACACGGCGGCGTCGGTCTCGGTGCGCGCCGTGTAGCCGATGCTGACCGGCACGCTGCGCCGGTCGCGCTGGCCGAAGGAGACGCCGTTGAGCAGCGCCTCCTCGAACAGCTTGTTCTCGATGCCGGCCGTGACGTAGCTGCGGCGGCCGCCCTGCGGCGGCAGGTACATCGTGTAGTCGAGGCCGAAGGTGTGGCCGGCGCCCGTGCTGGTGAAGGCGCCGAAGTCGCCCACCACGTCCGAGCGGGTGTAGGTCGCGCCGAGCACCCCGCCCAGCGCGTACAGCGGGATCTTGTAGGCCAGGCCCAGCTGCTTGACGTCGTCGGTGCGCTCGAACGAGGTCGTGTAGGCGCCGATGAACTGGTGGTCGCGGTTGAACAGGTTGGTGTGGCCGGCCGTCACGGTGAAGCGGTCGTGCCCGGACGAATCGGAGCCGGCGTTGGAGAGCGACGCGCCCACGGTCCAGGGCCGCTGCTCGCGCACCGTGATGGTGGCGTCGATGCGGTCCGGCTGCTCCGACTCGCGCAGGCCCACCTGCACCTGCTTGTTGGGGTTCTCGTTGGCGATCGCCGTCTGGATCGCGAGCGTCTTGAAGTTGGGGCTCTCGCCCTCGCGCAGTTCCGGCAGCGTGCGGCGGATGTTCTCCTCGTCGTAGATCTGCCGGCCCTCGATGGCGACCTGGCCGATCGTGAACTTGACGATGTCCAGCCGGACCGTGCTGCCCACTTCCTGCGGCGGCAGCGCCACCCGGTGCAGGCCGAAGCCGCGGGCGCGCAGCTCCGCCTCGAGCGCGGCCGTGGCGTGCTGCAGCGTCTCGATGGTGGCGTCCGGCCGCACGAAGGGGGCGAGGACGCGCTGGGCGGCGGCGTCGCCGATCGGGTTCTCACCCTCGATGCGGAAGCCGCGGATGGGGAACACGGCCGCGGCGGCCGGCTTCGCCATGGGCGGGGTCGCGGGCGGGCTGGGCGCCTGCGCCTGCGCGGCGGCGGGACCGGCACACACCAGGCAGGCCAGCAGGACGGGCCGCGTTCGCCGCGGCAGGGCAGAGCCGTTCATGTTTCTGTCGCCCGCTCGTTCTTGTGGAGCGGGCATTCTGGCGTGGAGCGAACAAATTGTCACTTCCTCCGGATGCAGGAGGCGAGGAGCAGACCGAATGAACATCCGGACGCAAAGGTCGCAAAGGTTTCGCAAAAGTCGCAAAGCAGACCAGGAATTCGTTTTGCGGCTTTTGCGTAGTTTTTGCGACCTTTGCGTCCGGCTGTCCGCATTCACCCGGCCCTCCCGCGCGCGGGAGAGGGAGAAGTCACTTGCAGACCTCGCTGCTGCGGATGCCCGTTTCGCCGAGGATGCTGGTGAGCAGCGGGTTCCTGGAGGTGGGCAGCGGGATCTTGTCGAAGTCCAGGAACTTCGGGATCTCCAGGGGACGCGCCGTCTCGCCGTTCAGGCCGGCGAAGCCGGCTTCGCCCTTGCCGAGGTGCAGCACCTCGCCAGCGGTGGCGATCTCGATGTGGCCGTCGCGCACGAACACGAAGAGGCCCTCGGCCGCGTCGGACACGCTGGTTTCGGCGAACAGCTTGGGCGGCACCTCGACCTGGTCGGGCCGCGGCGTGTCCATGGACGGCTGGTTGTTGATCTGCTGGACCGGGCCCACGGCCGGGATGAACAGGCCCTGGCCGGCCTGCAGCACCTCCAGCGCCGTCTGTCCGGTCTGCCCCACCTCGATCGCGCCCAGCCAGGTCCACAGCGTCAGGCCGGTGCCCGGGTCGCCCGGTTCGCCGGCGCAGGGGCCGGTGCAGGCGACGTCGAAGCCGGTGCCGCGGATGCCGATGGTGGCGGTGGCCGTGCTGAAGCCGACGTTGCGGTTGTTCGCCTTGGCGATCAGGCCGGTGAGCGCCCGCACCGTGCCCCGCAGGATGGAGGCGAGGAAGCGGCCTTCCCCGGCATTGCCGTTGTCGTAGACGAAGTTGTCGAGCCGGAAGCGCGTCTGCGAGCCCAGCGTGATGCGGCTGTCGTCGCGGAAGGCGAGCACGCCCTGGGCGCCGCGCGCCGTCTCGACGATGTCGCCGGGATAGACGCTGCCGCCCTCGACCAGGCGGCGGCGCTGGCCGGCGCCGTCCACCGCGTGGATCTCGCCGCGCACGTTCACCAGCTTGGCGCTGGCCTGCACGGCATTGGGCCGCGCGGCCTCCTGGATCCGGCTGGATTCCTGCGCGCACTCGCCGCTGCACAGGCGGGCGTCGAAGTCGGTGCCGCGGATCCCGATGGTGGCGGTGTTGGTCTGCACGCGCGCGGCGTCGGGCGAGGCCTTGGAGATCAGGCCGGTCACGGCCCGGAAGCCGCCGCGCACCAGCTGCATCAGGAAGCTGTTGTCGGGCGCGTTCTCCCGGAACTGGTAGTGCTGCAGCACCAGCTCGGAGTTGGGCCGCAGGGTCATGCGGGTGCCGTCCTGCAGCTTGATGATCGCGGAGGCGCCCTCGGACGTGGTGAGCCGGTCGCCTTCCTTCAGGGCCAGGCCCTTGCCCAGGGTGCGCGGCGTCTCGCCGGGGGTCTGGGCGAAGCCGACGCCGCGGGCGAATTCCACCTCGCCGGCGGACTGGGCGCGCGCGGGGAAGGCCGCCAGCAGCAGGGCGGCCATGGCCAGCGACGCGAGCCAGTGCGATCGGGGCGGAGCGGCGAACATGGGCGAACCTCCGGTAACCGGCGTTGCAACCGGAATCTTCGACTCCCCGGGTTTATACACGGTCACCGCCGGCGGCGAACCTGCCCTTCGGAGGAGGGCCGGACGGGCGTCGTGCGGGATTTCACGACGCCACCCGATTTTCAGGCGCCGCGCGGCAGCGCCGAAAGCAGGGCTTTCTCCAATGCCGGCAGGCGGTCCGCCAGCTCCCGCAGGCGGGCGGGATCGGGCGCGCGCTCCGGCGGCGCCCAGACGGCGCCGGGGAAGTGGCTGTCCCAGTCGAAGCGCGCGATGACGTGCCAGTGCAGGTGGGGCACGGCGTTGCCCAGGGAAGCGAGGTTCACCTTCGCGGGCTGCAGGTGCCGCAGCAGGGCCTGCTCGATCGTCACCAGCACGTCGGTCAGTTCCTGCCGGTCGGAGCGCGCCAGCTGGGAGAACTCGCGCACGTGGTCCTGCCAGACCACGCGGTAGAAGGCCGGGAAGCCGGGTTCGTCGGCGTGGACCAGGCGCCAGCGGGGGGTCTGCAGCAACACCCGCCCGCCGGGACCGCCGCACAGGGCGCAGCCGGGCTGCTTCATACCAGCACCCGCTCGATGCCGCCGTCGTTGGCGGCCTTGACGTACTGCTGCAGCCAGTCGGGCCCCAGGATCTTGCTGGCCATCTCGATCACGATGTAGTCGGCTTCCAGCAGCCCGTTCTGCAGGTCGTGGCGGTAGCGGTGCATGCCCTGCAGGCAGCTCGGGCAGCTGGTCAGGATCTTGATGTTGTCCTTCTCGCCCACGGCGCCCGAGGCGCGCAGCGCGGCCTCGTCCTTGCGCAGCTCCTCCTCCTTGCGGAAGCGCACCTGCGTCGCGATGTCGGGGCGGGTGACGCCGAAGGTGCCCGACTCGCCGCAGCAGCGCTCGGACTTGCGCACGTTGTCGCCCAGCAGCGCCTTCACGGTGAGCATCGGGTCCTGCAGCTTCATGGGCGTGTGGCAGGGGTCGTGGAACAGGTAGCCGCCTGCGTTCTCCAGCCGGATGCCCTTTTCCAGCAGGTACTCGTGGATGTCGATGATCCGGCAGCCGGGGAAGATCTTGTCGAACTCGTAGCCCTGCAGCTGGTCATAGCAGGTGCCGCAGGAGACCACCACCGTCTTGATGTCCAGGTAGTTCAGCGTGTTGGCCACCCGGTGGAACAGCACCCGGTTGTCGGTGATCATCTTCTCGGCCTTGTCGAACTGGCCGGAGCCGCGCTGCGGGTAGCCGCAGCAGATGTAGCCGGGCGGCAGCACCGTCTGCACGCCGGCGTGCCACAGCATCGCCTGCGTGGCCAGGCCCACCTGCGAGAACAGGCGCTCGGAGCCGCAGCCCGGGAAGTAGAAGACGGCCTCGGTCTCGGCGGTGGTCGCCTTCGGGTCGCGGATGATCGGGACGTACTCCTTGTCCTCGATGTCCAGCAGCGCCCGGGCCGTGCGGTTCGGCAGGCCGCCGGGCAGCTTCTTGTTGACGAAGTGGATCACCTGCTCCTTCACCGGGGCGGCGAAGTGCGTCTCGGGCGGGCGCTTCACCTGCAGGTGGGCGAAGCCGCGCAGCACCGTGTTGCCCAGCCGCTGCGCCTTGAAGCCCAGGCCCACCATGCCCGCGCGGATCGCCTTGATCGCCTGCGGGCTGGTCGCGTTGAGCATCAGCATGGCGGCGGCGTTGCCGGGACGGAAGCTCTTCTGCCCCATCTTGCGCAGCAGGTTGCGCATGTTCATCGACACGTCGCCGAAGTCGATCTTCACCGGGCAGGGGTTCACGCACTTGTGGCAGACCGTGCAGTGGTCGGCGACGTCCTCGAACTCCTCCCAGTGCTTGATGGAGACGCCGCGGCGCGTCTGCTCCTCGTAGAGGAAGGCCTCCACCAACAGCGAGGTCGCGAGGATCTTGTTGCGCGGGCTGTACAGCAGGTTGGCGCGCGGCACGTGGGTCGCGCACACCGGCTTGCACTTGCCGCAGCGCAGGCAGTCCTTGACGGAATCGGCGATCGCGCCGATGTCGGACTGCTGCATGATGATCGACTCGTGCCCCATCAGCCCGAAGGACGGCGTGTAGGCGTTGGTGAGGTCGGCGTACACCGAGGTGTCGGCGTCCACGCCGCCGGCCCTGGAGGGGCGCAGCAGCTTGCCCTTGTTGAAGCGGCCTTCCGGGTCGACCTTCTGCTTGTACTCGGCGAAGGGCGCGATCTCCTCGTCCGAGAGGAATTCCAGCTTGGTGATGCCGATGCCGTGCTCGCCCGAGATCACGCCGTCCAGCGAGCGCGCCAGCGCCATGATGCGCTTCACCGCCTCGTGCGCCGTCTGCAGCATCGCGTAGTCGTCGCTGTTGACGGGGATGTTGGTGTGCACGTTGCCGTCGCCCGCGTGCATGTGCAGCGCCACCCACACGCGGCCCTTGAGCACGCGCTGGTGGATCGCGTTCGCCTCGAACAGGATGGGCGCGAAGGCGTTGCCGGAGAAGATCGCGGCCAGCGGCGCGCGGATCTGCGTCTTCCAGCTGGCGCGCAGGCTGTGGTCCTGCAGCTGCGGGAACAGCGCGTCGACGTTGGCCAGCCAGTGCTGCCACTGCGCGCGCACGTCGCGCACCAGCGCCAGCGCCTGCTGCACGCGGTCCTCCAGCAGTTCCGCCGAGGGGATCTCGCCGGCGTCGTCCTGCTTGCCCAGGGGCAGGCGCCCGCGCGAGAAGAACAGCTCCAGTTCGTCGGCCAGGCGGATCTTGTTGCGCAGCGACAGCTCGATGTTGATGCGCTCGATGCCCTCGGTGTACTCCGCCATGCGCGGCAGCGGGATCACCACGTCCTCGTTGATCTTGAAGGCGTTGGTGTGCTTGCTGATCGCGGCCGTGCGCTTGCGGTCCAGCCAGAATTTCTTGCGCGCTTCCGGGCTGATGGCGACGAAGCCCTCGCCGCTGCGGGAATTGGCGAGCCGCACCACCTCGGAGGCGGCGCGCGCGACGGCGTCGGCGTCGTCGCCGGCGATGTCGCCCACCAGCACCATCTTGGGCAGGCCGCCGCGCCTGGACTTGGTGGCGTAGCCGACGGCGCGGAGATACCGGTCGTCCAGGTGTTCCAGGCCCGCCAGCACGGTGCCCGTGCGGCGCTGCTCGGCGAACATGAAGTCCTTGATCTCCACGATGCTCGGCACGGCGTCGCGCGCGTTGCCGAAGAACTCCAGGCAGACCGTGCGCGTGTGCTGCGGCATGCGGTGCACGACCCAGCGCGCGCTGGTGATCAGGCCGTCGCAGCCTTCCTTCTGGATGCCGGGCAGGCCCGAGAGGAACTTGTCGGTGACGTCCTTGCCCAGGCCTTCCTTGCGGAAGCGCGCGCCCGGGATCTCCAGGCGCTCGGTGCGCACCGGCCTGGTCCAGTCGATCCGCGGGGCGGCGTCGAAGTACCGCAGCTCGAAGCTCGCCACCGGCGCGTCGTGGATCTTGCCCAGGTTGTGGTCCAGCCGGACCACCTCCAGCCACTGCGCGTCGGGCGTCACCATGCGCCAGGAGACCAGGTTGTCGAGCGCCGTGCCCCACAACACCGCCTTCTTGCCGCCGGCGTTCATCGCGATGTTGCCGCCGATGCAGGAGGCTTCGGCCGAAGTCGGGTCCACCGCGAACACGAAGCCGGCGCGCTCGGCGGCATCGGACACGCGCTGCGTGACGACGCCCGCCTCGGTCCAGATCGTGGGCACCGGCTCCGCATGGCCGGGGATCGCGAAGCGCTCCACCTCGGTCATGGACTCGAGCTTCTCGGTGTTGATCACCGCGCTCTTCCACGTGAGCGGGATGGCGCCGCCGGTGTAGCCCGTGCCGCCGCCGCGCGGGATGATGGTCAGTCCCAGCTCGATGCAGCCCTTCACGAGGCCCGCCATCTCCGCCTCGGTGTCGGGCGTCAGCACCACGAAGGGATATTCCACGCGCCAGTCGGTCGCGTCGGTGACATGCGAGACGCGCGAGAGGCCGTCGAACTTGATATTGTCCTTCGCCGTGTAGCGGCGCAGCAGGCGCTGGGCGCGCGAGCGCAGGGCCGCCGTCTCGGCGAAGGCGCTGTCGAAGTGGTGCACGGCCGCCTGGGCCGCCTCCAGCAGTTCGCCCACGAGGCCGTCGCGCTGGGCATCGGCCTGCGGTTCGCGGCGCTTCTCGATCTCGGCGAGGCGGTGGTGCAGGGCCTCGACCAGCAGCTTGCGCCGCCGGGGGTTGTCCAGCAGGTCGTCCTGCAGGTAGGGATTGCGCTGCACGACCCAGATGTCGCCCAGCACTTCGTAGAGCATGCGGGCCGAGCGGCCGGTGCGGCGCTCCTCGCGCAGGCGGTTCAGGACGTCCCAGGCATGCGAGCCGAGCACCCGGATCACGATCTCGCGGTCCGAGAAGGAGGTGTAGTTGTAGGGAATCTCGCGCAGGCGCGGCGCGTCGCCGTCCACCGCAGCCATCAGTTGTTCGAGTGTCGTGGGCGCGTTCATCTGGTCAGGGCAATGTCAGCCAAGGAAGGCGCGTGGGCGGAGCGGCTGAAAAGGGATGTTACCGCAGTGCAGCATGGCCTTGCGCCGCGTCATGGGAAACCCGCTTGCTGGGCCGCGGAGGCCGACTGTCTAATCCGCGTCACACCGAAGACCGTAGAGTTACGGCTTTTCGTCATCGTCAACAGGAGTCATCGATGAAATCCAAGCTTTCCGCGCTGGCGCTGGCCGCCGCCGCATTCGCCGCCTTCCCGGCGCATGCGCAGACCGAGATCCAGTGGTGGCACTCCATGGGCGGCGCCCTGGGCGAGTGGGTCAACGACCTTGCCAAGGAGTTCAACGCCAGCCAGAAGGACTACAAGGTGGTGCCCACCTTCAAGGGCAGCTACACCGAGTCGATGACGGCCGGCATCGCCGCCTTCCGCGCCGGCAACGCGCCCAACCTGATCCAGGTGTTCGAGGTGGGCACGGCCACGATGATGGCGTCCAAGGGCGCGATCGTGCCGGTGGCGCAGGTGATGAAGCAGGCCGGCCTGAAGTTCGACCCGTCGGTGTACGTGCCGGCCGTGGCGGGCTACTACACCGCGCCGAACGGGCAGATGCTCAGCTTCCCGTTCAACAGCTCCACGCCCGTCTTCCACTACAACAAGGACGCCTTCCGCGCCGCCGGCCTCGACCCTGAGAAGCCGCCGAAGACCTGGCCCGAAGTGGCGCTGGCCGCGGCCAAGCTGAAGGCCTCGGGCCACAAGTGCCCGTTCACCACCAGCTGGATCAGCTGGACGCAGCTGGAGAGCTTCTCGGCCTGGCACAACGTGCTGTTCGCCACGAAGAACAACGGCTTCGGCGGCCTGGACACGCGCCTGGCCTTCAACAGCCCGCTGCACGTGCGCCACATCGAGAACCTGGCGAACATGGCCAAGAGCGGCCTGTTCGTCTACAAGGGCCGCGACAACAAGGCCGACGCGACCTTCGTGTCAGGTGAATGCGCGATGGCCACCGGCTCCTCGGCGCTCGCCGGCAGCGTGAAGCGCAACAGCAAGTTCGACTACGGCATCAGCACCCTGCCCTACTACCCGGACGTCCCGGGCGCGCCGCAGAACACCGTGATCGGCGGCGCCAGCCTGTGGGTCATGTCCGGCAAGACGCCCGAGGAATACAAGGGCGTGGCGAAGTTCCTGGCCTTCCTGTCGCAGCCCGAAGTGGCCGCGGCCAGCCACCAGCGCACCGGCTACCTGCCCGTGACCAAGGCCTCGTTCGAACTGACCGAGAAGTCCGGCTTCTACAAGAAGAACCCGGGCTACGACGTCTCCGTGAACCAGATGATCCGCAAGACCACCGACAAGTCGCGCGGCGTGCGCCTGGGCAACTTCGTCCAGATCCGCACCATCATCGACGAGGAACTCGAGGGCGTGTGGCAGGGCAGCAAGCAGCCCAAGGAAGCCCTGGACAACGCGGTTCGCCGCGGCAACGAGCAGCTCGAGCGCTTCCAGCGCGCGAACAAGGGCTGATCGCTCCCCCGTCATTCCCGCGCAGGCGGGAACCCAGGGCTCCCGCATTGAAGAAGACCCCGCGCCGCGGGGTCTTTCTTTGAAAGCCCTGGGTCCCCGCCTCCGCGGGGATGACGAGGCAGGAGTCGCGGGGATGACGAAGCGGGGATGACGACAACAACCTGACACAATACGCGCCCATGGAGAAGAGGGTCCTGTTCAAGTCGGCGTGGCTGCCGTGGGTGTTGATCGCGCCGCAGATGGCCATCATCCTGGTGTTCTTCTTCTGGCCCGCGGGCCAGGCGCTGTACCAGAGCCTGTTGCAGGAGGACGCCTTCGGCGCCACGCGCGAGTTCGTGGGCATGGCGAACTTCCGGCGCCTGTTCACCGATCCGGGCTACCTCGATTCCTTCCGCATCACGGGCATCTTCTCGGTCCTGGTCGCCGTCGGCGGCCTGGCGATCTCGCTGCTGCTGGCCGTCATGGCGAACCGCGTCGTGCGCGCCTCGGGCCTGTACAAGACGCTGCTGATCTGGCCGTACGCGGTGGCGCCCGTCGTCGCCGGCGTGCTGTGGCTGATGATGTTCGCCTCGCCCTACGGCACGGTCCGCTACGCCCTGATCCAGATGGGTTTCGAGTGGAACCACGTGCTCAACGGCCGGCACGCCATGGCGCTGATCGTCATGGCCGCCATCTGGAAGCACATCTCGTACAACTTCCTGTTCTTCCTGGCCGGCCTGCAGTCCATCCCGCAGTCGCTGATCGAGGCGGCCACCATCGACGGAGCCTCGCCCTGGAAGCGCTTCTGGAGCATCGTGTTCCCCCTGCTGTCGCCCACCACGTTCTTCCTGCTGGTGATCAACGTGGTGTATTCGTTCTTCGAGACCTTCGCCATCGTGGACGCGGCCACCAGCGGCGGCCCGGGCAAGGACACCTCGATCCTGGTCTACAAGGTCTACTACGACGGCTTCAAGGCCATGGACATCAACGGCTCGGCCGCGCAGTCCGTGGTGCTGATGGTGATCGTCGTCGCGCTGACGGTGATCCAATTCCGCTTCGTCGAGAAGAAGGTGCACTACTAGAAGAATCATGATCGAGCGCCGACCCATCCTCGACCTCGTCTCCCACGCGATCCTGATCGTGGGGGTGATCGTCATCTGCTTCCCGATCTACATGACCTTCATCGGGTCCACGCAGACGGCGGAGCAGATCTCGTCCAGCAACCCGATCTCGCTGCTGCCCGGCAGCAACATCGTCGAGAGCTACCGCTTCGCGCTGTTCGGCGGCAAGACGCACGCCGGCGCGACCGTCGCCCCCGCGCTGCCGATGATGGGCATCAGCCTGGCCAGCGCGCTGATCATCGCCATCGGCAAGATCGCGATCTCGATCCTGTCCGCCTTCGCGATCGTCTACTTCCGCTTCCCGGCCAAGAGCCTCGTGTTCTGGATGGTGTTCGTCACGCTGATGCTGCCGGTGGAGGTGCGCATCGGCCCGACCTACGAGGTGATCTCCGACCTGCACATGCTCAACTCGATGGCGGGCCTGACGGTGCCGCTGATCGCGTCGGCCACCGCCACCTTCCTGTTCCGGCAGTTCTTCCTGACCGTGCCGGACGAACTGGTGGAGGCCGCCCGCATGGACGGCGCGGGGCCCATGCGCTTCTTCAAGGACGTGCTGCTGCCGCTGTCCAAGACCTCGATGGCGGCGCTGTTCGTCATCCAGTTCATCTACGGCTGGAACCAGTACCTCTGGCCCCTGCTGGTGACCACCGACGAGCGCATGTACCCGATCGTGATGGGCATCAAGCGGCTGATCTCCGGCGAGGTCTACATCGAATGGAACGTGGTGATGGCCACGGCCATCCTGGCCATGGTGCCGCCGGCGATCGTGGTGATCCTGATGCAGAAGTGGTTCGTCAAGGGCCTGGTGGATACGGAAAAGTAAATGGCTGCAATCTCCCTCCGCAACGTCGTCAAGAAGTACGGCACCGGCAAGCAGGCGCTGCAGGTGATCCACGGCATCGACGCCGAGATCACCGACCGCGAGTTCATCGTCATCGTCGGTCCTTCGGGCTGCGGCAAGTCCACGCTGCTGCGCATGGTCGCCGGGCTGGAGGAAATCAGCGGCGGCGAGATCGCGATCGGCAACCGCGTGGTGAACCAGCTGGAGCCGGCCGAGCGCGACATCGCCATGGTCTTCCAGAACTACGCGCTGTACCCGCACATGAGCGTGTTCGAGAACATGGCCTACGGCCTGAAGATCCGCAAGGTGCCCGCCGCCGAGATCAAGGCGCGCGTGGACAAGGCCGCCGGCATCCTGGAACTCTCCCACCTGCTGGACCGCAAGCCGCGCCAGCTCTCCGGCGGCCAGCGCCAGCGCGTCGCGATGGGCCGCGCGATCGTGCGCCAGCCGCAGGTCTTCCTGTTCGACGAGCCGCTGTCCAACCTGGACGCGAAGCTGCGCGCGCAGACCCGCCTGGAGATCCAGAAGCTGCACCGCGAGCTGGGCATCACGTCGCTGTTCGTCACGCACGACCAGGTGGAGGCCATGACGCTGGCCGAACGCATGATCGTGATGAACGCCGGCAACATGGAGCAGTTCGGCACGCCGGAGGAGGTCTACCACCGCCCGGCCACCACCTTCGTGGCGAGCTTCATCGGCTCGCCGCCCATGAACCTGCTGAAGGACGTGCAGGGCGGCCGCGACGGCACGATCACCGGCATCCGCCCCGAGCACCTGGACGTGACGGACAGCGGCTGGGAAGTCCGCACCGAGACGGTGGAGATGCTGGGCGCCGAGCGCCTGGTTTATGGCCGGCTCAATGGCGAGCAGATCATCGTGCGCATCGAGGAACACCAGCGCGCGCCGCGCGCCGACGAGGTGATCCGCGTCAAGCCGCGCGAGGACCGCCTGCACTGGTTCGACGCCGGCAGCGGCAAGAGGATCGCGGCGTGAAGCACTGGCCCTACCCGCGCTGGATCGCGCATCGCGGCGCGGGGCACCTGGCGCCGGAGAACACGCTGGCCGCCTTCCGCTTCGGCGCGGAGCACGGCTACCGCATGATCGAGTGCGACGTGAAGCTCTCGGCCGACGGCGTGCCCTTCCTGATGCACGACGCCGCGCTGGAGCGCACGACCAACGGCATCGGCCTGGGCGGCGACCAGCCCTGGGGCCAGCTGGCGCTGCTGGACGCCGGCAGCTGGCATTCGCGCCGTTACGCGGGCGAGCCGCTCCCCAGCTTCGAGAACGCGGCGCGCTGGTGCCTCGCCAACGGCGTGTTCCTGAACATCGAGATCAAGCCGACGCCGGGGCAGGAAGCGCCCACCGGCAAGGTGGTGGCCGACTACGCGGCGCGGATCTGGCGGGGGCAGGACGTGCCGCCGCTGCTGACGTCGTTCCGGCCGGAGTCGCTGCAGGCCGCGCAAGCGGCGCAGCCGCAGCTGCCGCGCGGGTTGCTGCTGGATACGCTGTGGGAGGGCTGCTGGGACGTCGCGCAGAGGCTTGCCTGCGTGGCGGTGGTGTGCAATCACGCGCTGTGGGACAGCGGGACGGTCGCGAAGGCGAAGGGCTTGGGGTTGCGGTGCCTGAGCTATACCGTGAATGACGAGTGGGCGGCGGAGCGGCTGGTCGCGCTCGGGACCGACGGCATCATCACGGATCGGGTGGATCTGTTCGCGCCTGCGTGAGGTGCTGGGGTTCGCCTGCGGCTCACCGCCAGCCTACGGTGGCGGTGGCGGTGGCGGTGGCGGTGGCGGTGGCGGTGGCGGTGGCGGTGGCGGTGGCGGTGGCGGTGGCGGTGGCGGTG